>CAZSMN010000001.1:0-7235 GCA_964607615.1 uncultured Chthoniobacterales bacterium
AAACAAGCATTCCGGCAGGCAGCATCATGGCAATCGTGGCCAGGATCGCACCGGGAACGCCCGCAGCCGCATACCCGATGAGCGTGACAATGAGGATGCTCGGACCGGGCGCGGACTGGGAAATGGCAAAAACGTCTGCGAACTGCTTGTCGGTGAGCCAGTGATAGTTCGTCACCGACTTCCGGTGCATTTCGGGCAGGACGGTGTTTCCGCCGCCAATCGACAAAATCGAGAGTGAGCTGAAGAGGATGAGGATCTGGACGAGCGTGCGGCCGTTCATGGTTTCGAATTTCGGGGCCAGGCCCATGCCAGAGCGACTGGCGCCACGAGGGCGAGGCAGGAGAGAAGCGGCCAGCGGAGGATGCCGTTCAAAACAAAAACCACGATGAAAAGCACGAGAGGGATTGCGCCGCGAAGGCACTTGCGCCCGGTCTTGATGGCCATGGCGATCGTCAAGGCTACGGCGGCAGCGGCAGCGCCTTTTAGGATGCCCTGAAGGGCGGGGATGTGATGGAACCTGAAGTAGAGCCACCCTAGGAGAAGAACCAGTAGGACCGGCACGAGCGTGAGGCCGAACGTCGCGGCGATCGCTCCCGGAATGCCGCGGAATTTCGAGCCGACGAAGACGGCCAGGTTCACCTGGTTTGCTCCCGGTAGAATCCGGCACATGGTGATGGCGCTGAGAAATTCCTCATCGTCCATCCACTGCTTCTCAACAACGACCACCTCGCGCGACCACGCGGACAGCCCGCCGCCGAACGAGGCCAGGGCGATGTGGTTGAAGGTCAGCGCCAGCTCGACAAGCGAGGGGTGGGGCGCGGCGTCACTCGTGGCTGAGCTCGGCATCGTGCGGGAAGTCGTTCTCGTGGTGCAGCGAGGGATCGAGCGGATCGGGCGCCTCGTAGTGGTGGGAGAGATCCCAATCCTCCTCGAAAACCTCACCCAGCCGGCGGACGACGCTTGCGTCGGTGATCGTCGTCCCGAGCTCGCGCCGGAGGTCGAACGCGGAGCGGTCGATGTTCATCGAGCCGACGAGGGCGTGCGCGCGGTCCGCAAGGATGAGCTTCGCGTGGAGGCGGAGATTTTTCTGTTTGTGGATCTTCACCCCGAAGCGGCGCATCGTGCGTAGAGAGGAAAAGGTATCCAGGATGTCCCAGTCGCTGATGCCGTGCTTTCCGCCGCAGAGAATGCGCACCTCCACACCCCGGTGGGCGGCATCGACGATGCGGTCGAGGATCGTGGCATCGACAAATTTCGGGTGCTGGATCTCGAGCGTCTTCGAGGCGGCATCGATGAAGCGCGACATGATTCCGCGCGAGTTGTTGTTGCTCCAGAGGAGCCCGGCGTCGGTCGAAGGATGCCAGTCCCGCTGCTCCCAGTCGGCCTCGAAGCCTTCGATGATCTGGGCGACCTTGGCCGGATCCTGCACGATGACACCGTAATCGCGCGTAACCGTGAAATATTTCGTGCAGAGGTTGAATGTCGCAATGAGTGCAGCCCGGTTGTCGACCACGATCGACTTCTCATGCGTGACGTAAAACTTCGGGCTGGCCCAGCGGATGTCGACTCCGGCCGCTTTGAAGAACTCGAACGTCTCATCGTTGGCACGATCGCCGCCCGAGCGTTTCGGATTGAGCATGATGCGCACGGCGACGCCAGCTTTGTGACGATCGACGACCGCCTTCATGATCTCGGGCTCGCTGAAGGTGAACTGCTTCATGAGCAGGCTCGAGTGGGCGAGGCGGATGAGGTCCAGAACGGGTCCGACACCATCGTCGGGCTGCACGATCAGATGAGGCACGGGAAGGAACATGATGGGGGTCTAACAACTGGCCTGCGGGGATGCAAGAGCGGGCGGTCAGTTCCGCGCGGGCGCGCGGAGCAGCCGGTCCAGCTGGCCATAGGCCTGCGGCGGGATGTAGCTTTGAAAAACAATGCCCCCGGGACCGACAACGCGGATCTCCTGGCAATCAAGTCCGACAAGCGCATACCAGTCGGTTTTATCCGATTTCCAGATCAGGACAAACTGCGGTGCAAACTTCGCACAGCCAATATCGCCGCCGGGTGAGAAAACGGCACCCTCTTGAAACATCCTCTGGAGAGCAGTGGCCGCGTCCGGCGCGAGCGCGGCGGGCGCGCTGCGAAAGAGGTAGCCTGCCAGCGGAAAGGAAGGAACGGTCGCTTCGCTGGCGGCCGGAAGGTGCTCGTGGACGGCAGGTTGGGCGAAGCCCCGGATGGCTTCTTTGAACTGATCGGCCGGCGACGCGGAGAAGAGCTGAAAAAGCGGGCGGGCGGAGGATGCCGCCGCCTCGCCGGGCCGGGGGTCAGCAGTCTCCTGGGCGCGGGCGGTGAACGCCAGCGCCAGGCCGAGAAGAAGAGCTAGCCGCATGTCGGAGCCGGGCAGCCGATTTTCTCAAGAAGCCGCGGGATATTCACGTAGCGCGAGATGAGATCCTGGATGCGCGTGATTTTTTGCGTGTCGCCAGGGAGGGTCTTCACGGTCATCGAGTGGATGCGCTGCGCGATCGTGTAGGAATCCATCGGCGAAACCATCACGGGCAGACTGGATCCGCCGAGCATTTCCAGCAGGCGGCCGTGGGGCTTGAGATCATCGGAGAGGACCATCCCGACGAGGGGGGATTCCTTGCGCTCGACGGCTTGCGACAATGCGGCGAGAACGACGTCCTCACGGTCGCCGGGGACCACGAGCAGGGTGCCGGGCTGGATGTTTTGGAAGAGGTTGGCCGAGCTGAGGGCGCCGATGATGACCTGTCGGCTCCGCTGGCGGGATTGCTCCTCGTTGCAGAGAAACGTGCCGCGGATGTGCTCGCAGATCTCGATGAGTGTGGGTTCGGCAAGCAGGTTCTCCATCGGCACCACGCCGAGAAGCTCAAGGCCGAGACGCTCGAAGCCGCGGCTGGCAAAGTCGGCGATGTAGTCGAGCTTGTCGGGATGGACCTTGTTCATCACGACACCGACAACCTCGACACCCTCGCGGTCGAAGAGGGCGCGGTTAAGAGCGGCTTCGTCGATGGGCCGGCCGATGCCGCCAGGGGTGACGAGGAGTGCTTTGCTCTTGAGCAGCTTGGCCACGCCGGCATTCGAGAGGTCGAAGGTCGAGCCGACGCCGGCGTGTCCGGTGCCCTCGATGATGGCGAAATCCTTCTCCCAACACGTGCGGTCGAACGAGTGCTGGATGCGCCGCACGAGATGGTCGTGGTTGGCGTGGTTTATGTAGCGGCGGGTGAAGTCCGGCTCGACCGCGATCGGGCTCATGTCCTCGATCGGGACCTGGGTGTCAAAGGTATCGCGGATGAGGACGCTGTCCTCATCGATGCGCTTGCCATCGATCTCGGTGAAGCGCTGGCCCACGGGCTTCATGTAGCCAATACGGCCCACGCAGTCCCGGAGGTGGGCGTAGAGGCCGAGCGAGGTGGTGGTTTTTCCGGCGTTCTGCTCGGTGGCCGCGATGAAGATGCGGGGGGTGGTGGTATTCACGCCGTCCTGGGGGAGCGTCAGTTGGCCTGCTCGGGGTAGAGCTTGCGGTATTCGATGGCCTGGAGCCCGACGAGGGCGGCCATCGAGGCGATCTCCTCGCTGTCGGCGCCGCGCGAGAGGTCGGCGGCCGGCCGGGAGAGGCCGAGGATGATCTGGCCGTAGGTGCGGGCGGCGGCGAACTGATGGATGAGCTTCACGGCGATGTTGCCGCTGTTGAGGTCCGGGAAGACGAGGACGTTCGCCTTTCCGCCGACGAGGCTCGGGCCCATCTTTTTCTCGGCGAGTTCCGGAACGAGGGCGGCATCGGCCTGCATCTCGCCGTCGATCGCGATTTCGGCTCCGAGGCGCTCGACCATCTCGCGGGCGATCGCGGTGGCGCCGGCGACTTTTTCCGTCGACGGCGTCTTGGCACTGCCCTTGGTGGAAAAGCTCAGGAGGGCGACGCGGGGCTTGCGGCCGAAGACCTGACGCGCGAGGAGTCCGGTCTGGACGGCGATGCTCGCGAGCTGCTCCATGCTCGGGTCGGGCACGACGCCGGTGTCCGCGAAAAAGAGAACGCCGTCGTCGCCGAATTGCTTTTTCTCCAGTTCGATGATCGTGCAGCTCGCCACGACCTGGGCGACCGGAAGGGGTTTGATCAGGCTCAGCAGCGGGCGCAGCAGGACGCCGCCGTAGGAGCTCACGCCTCCGACGAGCGCGTCGGCAAGGCCGTATTGGACCATCATCGCGGCGAAGTAGTTGTGATTGGTCATCACGGCCATCGAGTCTTTCAGACCCATGTTTTTATAGCGCTCGAGGCGCTCAAGGCGCTGGCAGAAAACCGGCAGGTCGGACGACGTCTCGGGGTTGACGATCGCCACGTGGTCGAGGCTCACATTCTCCGCGAGGGCGACGCGCTCGATGACCTCGCGCTTGCCGAGAAGCACCGGAATGCCGAGATCCCGCTCGTAGAAAACCTGTGCCGCTTTCACGACGCGCGGGTCGTCACCATCCGGGAAAACGATCCGCTTCGGGTGGCGCTTTAGCTTGTCAAAAACCGAATCGATGAAACTCATGATCGTTGAATCCAGAAACAAGCTGGAGAAGAATGCGCTCCGACACAAGGACAACATGACCACCCTCAAAGCCCGCGAACGGAGCGTCTTCTTCCCCAGGCGGCCCCTCCTCATGGGCATCCTCAATATCAACGACGACTCGTTTTCTGGCGACGGGTGCCTCGATGCCGAATGGGCGCTCCGGAGGGCGGTCGATCTGGTCTCGGCGGGGGCCGACATCGTTGATGTGGGCGGGGAGAGCGCGCGGACAAACCGCGCGGCCGTTCCGGAGGACGAGGAGTGGCGTCGCATCCGGCCGTTTGTCGAGCGCTTCGAGGAAGCCGTGGCTGCGGCATCGCCGCGCGACGATGCGCAGATTTTTCCTCCGCTGCTCTCGATCAATACGTGGCGCCCGTCGGTGGCGGTGCGCGCCATGGAGTCGGGCGGCGATATCTTGAATGATATGAGCGCGCTTCCGGGGCCGGAAAATGCCCGCATCTGTGCGGAGACAGGCGCGGCGCTTTTGATCATGCATTCGCGCGGTGAACCGAAGGTCGCGCACACGCATGTGACCTACCGCGACGTCATGGCGGAGATGGAGCGGTTTTTTGAAGAGAAGATCGCGCTGGCGCGTTCGGCCGGCGTTGCGGAGGAATCCCTCATTCTCGATCCGGGGATCGATTTTGCGAAGCAGGTGGACGACAACCTCCGCGTCTATCGCGAGCTCGACGCGCTGCAGCGGTTCGGACGCCCCATCTTGCTACCTGTCTCCCGCAAGGGGGTAATCGGCGACGTGCTCGGGCTGCCGGACCCGGTCGACCGCGATGCGGGGACGGCGGCGTGCATCGTGGCGGGGTGCCTGCGAGGGGCCGCGATTTTCCGTATCCACCATGTCGATGCGGCCTGGCATGTGCTGAAGACGATGGAGGTCGTGGCATGAGGTGGGTGCATCTGGCACTCCGCCTCGCTCTCGGCGCGCTTTTTCTCTATGCAGGGCTGATCAAGGCGGGGGCGAGCGAGGAGTTTGCTCTCGCGCTCATCCCGTTCACGTTCGTTCCCGGAGGCTGGGGAAGCTACCTTGCCGTCGGGCTGGCGGTTGCTGAGATTCTGGCCGGTGTTCTGATTCTCCTGCCGAGGGTTTATCCGCTCGGCGCGCTTCTGATCCTCGGGCTCTGCGCGGTCTTTATTGTGGCGCTCACCTGGGCGTTGGCGAACGGGATCATTGTGGACTGTGCCTGCTTCGGCCGGGACGAGGCTCCGTCAGCGGAGAAAATGGTGATGGCGGTCGTTCGGGACGTCGTCATCGTGATGGCTGCGGCTACCGTATTGTCGCGCCTGGGGCTTCCCGGGCGGACCTCTGTCCGATGAAGGTTCTGATTCTCGGTGCGCGCGGAAGACTTGGTGCAACGCTCGTCCGCGAATGGTCGGGCCGTCACGAGGTGACCGGACTTGGCCGTGCCGAGGTGGACGTAGCCGACCCCGTGGCCCTGCGGGATCTCCTCGAACGCACGCCATTCGATGTGCTGGTGAATGCTTCCGGCCTGACGAACGTCGACCTGTGCGAATCGCGCCGCGACGAGGCATGGCAGGTGAACGCCGTGGCGCCCGGGGTGATGGCTGCCGTCGCTGGCCGCAAGGGCGCCCGCGTCCTCCACTTCAGCACGGATTACGTCTTCGACGGCCGGCAGCCGGGCGCCCGCCGCGAGGACGAGCCGACGGCACCGCTCGGCTGGTATGGCACTACGAAGCGCGAGGGCGAGGTTCGTGTGCTGGACCAACCCGGCGATCCGCTCGTGCTCCGGGTCTCATGGGTATTCGGTCCGGACAAGCCGGCCTTTCCGGATACGCTGATCCAGCGGGCACTTGTCTCCGACCGGGTCGAGGCGATCGCGGATAAATTCTCCACCCCGACGTATGCCGTCGATGTCGCCGGATGGATCGAGCCGTTTTTCGGTCCGGTGCTCCCGGGCGGGATCTACCATGTCTGCAATGCCGGCGGCTGCTCGTGGCAGGAATATGGCGCTCACGCCCTCCGCTGCGCTCATGATGCCGGGGTGCCGGTGCGAACGGTGGAAGTCGCCCCGCTGGCCCTGTCTGAGATGAAAGCTTTCGTCGCGCCCCGCCCCGTGCATACGATCCTCTCCAACGAAAAACTCGCGTCGGTCACCGGCCTGAACCCCCGCCCGTGGCAGGACGCCCTCCGCGCCCACATTACATCCCACCATGCACCGCTTCCACCTTCCGCCTGACCGCTGGGAATCCGCCCGCCTCGACGCCGCGGAGTCCCACCATTGCACCAACGTCCTCCGCCTCCGCGAGGGCGAGAAAATCACGGTATTCGACGGGGCCGGGCGCGAGGCGGCAGCAACGATCCTCACGGCGACATCCTCCGGCGTGCAGCTCAAGCTCGGACCGGCCACCCGCACGCCCGCCATGCCGGCGGCAATTACACTCGCCCAGGCCGTTCCCAAGGGGAAAAACATGGACCTCATCGTGCAAAAGTCCGTCGAGCTCGGCGCAGCGCGCATTGTCCCCCTCCTCTCCGACCGCACCGTGGTTCAGCTCGATGCCGGCGAGGCTGAGAAAAAGCAGTCCAAATGGCACGACGTCGCACTCGAGGCGTGCAAACAATGCGGACAGAATCACCTCCCAACGGTCGCCTCGCCGGTGACCCCGAAGCAGTTTCTCGAAAGCTCCGAGCGC
>CAZSMN010000001.1:7245-51777 GCA_964607615.1 uncultured Chthoniobacterales bacterium
CTGAGCCTCATCGCCTCGCTTCAGCCCGATGCCCGCCCGCTCAAAGCCGTGCTGGCCGACTACGTCGCCGCCCATGGCAAACTCCCCGCGACCGTCACGGTCTTCGTCGGGCCGGAAGGGGATTTCACGCCGGCCGAACTCGGCCTCGCGAAGAGCCACGGCAGCCTGCCGATCACGCTCGGGCCGATCATTCTGCGCACCGAGACCGCGGCCATCTACTGCCTGAGCGTGCTTGCCCACGAGCTCTTCACGAAGCCCTGACGATTTGTCCCTCGCACCGGCCGGCCTGTCCTGCTAAGCGTCACCCACCGAGCAACCGATGAACCAAAGGCTCCGCCGCAATCCTGAGGTTTGGCACCAGATCAACCGCCTCCTCATGGCGGGGATACTCATCGTGGTTCTCATCTTTGTCGCCCTGACCTTCCGTCCGGAATGGAACCGCCGGGCCGAGCTCCAGCGCCAGCTCGAGGAGGAGCAGAGCAAGCTCAAAGCCGAACAGCTTCTGGAAAAACAGCGCCTGCGCGAGGTGCACCTCCTCCAGACCGATCCGGAATACGTCGAGATCATCGCCCGCGACAAGCTCGGCGTGATGAAGGAGGGCGAAACGATCTTCCGTCTCGAGCAGGGAAAACCCGCCGCCGTCGTCCCGGTCACCACGCCCCAACGGCCGTAAACGCCGCCGCCGCGACTTTTTACCGATTTGGTCTGTTCATTGCCCCGCGGGTTTGCGAGGGAAGGATGCGTCGCTTTTTCCTGTGTCTGCTCCTCTTGTTCCGAGTGCTTTCCGCCTGCATGTCTGGCCGCTGATCGTCCGCCACCGGTGGAGGGTCATCGCGGCGGTCATCCTGGTCGGAATCAGCGGCTCGGCCGTCGCGGTGCAGAACGTTTTTCCCAAGTGGCTTTTTTCCTACGTTCTGGACGTGACCGACGTGACGGTCGCCGAGCGGTGGCGCCGGCTGGCGTGGCTGGCCGCGGGATATCTGGTGCTCACCAGCATCGTGCGCATGATGTTCTGGCACTGGGGCTACCGGCTTTTCACACGGGCGCGCGAACAGGTCATCTTCTCGCTGCGGAGCAAGTTTTTCCGCCATGTGAACCACCTCTGCCTGCGCTTTCACGGCACGCGTTCATCGGGTGAGCTTTTCAGCTACCTCTTCGGCTCGCCGCTGGCCGCGGTGATGCAATTCTTCCAGCATGCGACGATGAGCCTGCCGGGCTCGCTGATGTCGGTGGTGTTTACCTTTGTCCTCTTCATGATGTGGGATTGGATCATTGCCTCGCTCCTCATTCTGACCGCCGGCGTGAGCGTTTGGATGATGATGGAGTCGCTGCGGCGGATCAAAGGCATCCAGAAGGAATTCCAGGAAATCGAGGGAGACGTGAGCGGTCGCGTGGCCGACCTTCTGCGCGGGAACAAGGCGGTTAAGCTCTACGCGATGGAGAGCCTCGTGGCGCAGAATTTCGAGGAGCAGGCGGATTTCATCCGGCGGAAAACCTACGAGCGCGACATCTACTCCCACGTCGAGTGGATCAAGCAGGAAGGGCTCACCTACGTGTGCTATGCGGTCCTCATGGCGGCGTGCACGTGGCGGTATCTCGACGGCAGCATCAGCCTCGGCGTGGTGGCGGCGTGCCTTGCGGCTTATCTGGGTCTGGTCGGACCGATGCAAACGGTCTTCACGGCGTTCACCCTCTGGGGTGGGGCATCGGCCGCGCTGTCGCGCATCGGAGCCGTTCTCGACACGGCCTCGACGACGCCGGAGCCGGAGAATCAAAACGTGCAGCTCGACACGCGCGCGCCGCTGGTTTTTCAAAACGTCCTCTTCGGCTACGATACGAGCCAGGTCGTGCTGCGCGATCTGTCGCTGGAGATCCAACCTGGCGAGCGCGTGGCTTTTGTCGGTCCGTCAGGAGCGGGCAAAACGACGATCACGCAGCTGCTCCTGCGGCTCTACGATCCGCAGGCCGGGACCATCCGCATCGGCGATATCGACCTGCGGAGCGTGCCGGTGGCGACGCTGCGGCGCTACTTTGGCGTGGTGCCGCAGGATCCCTTCATCTTCAACACGACGCTCCGCGACAACCTCCGCGTGGCGCGGCGCGATGCGACCGACGAGCAGATCCGCACGGCCTGCGAGCAGGCCAATGCGTGGGAATTTATCGCGCGCCTCCCTGGCGGGCTCGATGCCAAGGTCGGCGAGGGCGGCTCCGCGCTCTCCGGCGGCCAGCGTCAGCGCCTGGCGATCGCACGGGCGCTGCTGGCCGAGCCGGCCTGCTTCATCTTTGACGAGGCGACCAGCGCGCTCGACACGCTGAGCGAGGAACTCATCTCGCGCACGCTGGAGACCAGCCTCGGCGACCGCACGGCGATCTTCATCGCCCACCGGCTCGCCACGGTGAAGAACTGCAACCGGATCTTCGTGCTCGATGCCGGGACGGTTGTTCAATCGGGATCGTACGACGAGCTGGTCGCCCGCGCGGGCCTCTTCCAGGAACTCGTCCGGGGCCAGCAGCTCCGGGCCTGAAGGCTGTCAGGCCTTCGCGGCCAGACCCTCGCGTAGTTTGGTGATGTGGACGTGCGCGTTCTCGATGCCCATCCATTCAAACCACCGGTCGTGCGCCTGCGTGTAAAGCGTGCCGGCTTCGGGATACTCGACCGGGAGTGCGTTATAGTGCGTCCATGCGGCATCGTATTCCGCAAGCCACCGCGCGAGATCCGCGTCGTCGCCCCGCGCCTCGGCATCCGAAATATGCACCACCGTACGATAGATCGCGAAGAGGCGGAGTCCGTATTCGGCGGAAGCGATCGCGAACTTCCGCGTTTCCTCATCCGGCCAGGCAATTTTCCCGCTCAAGTCGACGATTTCCTTCCACAGCGCGATCGCTTCGTCTTTCTGAGCGAGATTCCGCTCGCGCGCCACGGGATCCGCCGGCGTGGCCGGCCAGGCGATGCCCGAGTCGCGGGACCACCACGGGTCCATATCGCCGTGGGTCGAGTTTCTCCCGCGCACGACGGCTTCGGCGGAGGCGAGGCAGAGGCGCCGGAAGAGAGGCACTTGATCCTCCGTAAGCCCGAGGCGGTTCACGGCGTAGCGGTGAAGGATCGACTCCTCGCTTTCGGCCGGATTGTTCGCCCACTGGGCCATCACCCATGTGTTCACGTCGCACCAGAGCTCATTACCGATGAACGGTCCCTCCCAGCCGCCGCCGCGGCTCCATGTCCAGATACCGCCGAAAAGTTCCGGCGTGCGCTCCACCAAGTCCCGCAGGCTCCGGATTTTCTCCGGTGGCATAAACATGTGCTCCTCAAAGCCCTCGATGACGCCGTTCGCGATGTAGTTCGGGTAAGCGCCCTTGCCCTCGTACTCGCGGGCGCACTGGACCTCGATGACCTGCGGATGGCGGCCTTCGCCGATCACTTTGCTGAACTCGTTCGTCCGGTGGAAGTCGTCCTCGCAGTGCTTCACGCCGATCGTGAGCAAGGGATGCGGCTCGATCGCGGCGCTGATCTTTTTATATCTCTCCAGATCACGGTCAAAGGCCAGCCAGGTCCGGAAGAGGAGCTTTTTCCCGCGCTTGACGCAGATCTCCTCGCGGAGGAGCTGCATGAGCGGGATGATCGTTTTCTCCGCATCCGTCTTGTTGAGGATGCTTCCCTTGTGATGCGGGGCGTCCTCGAGGTAGGTCTCGCCGATACGGACAACGAGCCCGGCAAAGTCGGGAAACTCCGTGAAAATCTGATCAACCATCAGGCGGAGGAGCTCGGCGGTCTTCGGATGCTGCGGGTCGCCGAAGGTTTCTTCGATCCCGAAACGCTCGATCAGCGACTTGGGGAAAAGAACCAGATCTCCCATAGCGTAGGCATCGACTCCCGCTTCACGGCATTTGCGGAACTCCTCGCGGAGGCTCGTCGCCTTCGCATCCACCCACTTGCGGCCTTCCGAGCCGGGCGGGAAGATCTGCGGATCCACCGACTCCCACGTGATCGCGAGGCTCGGCGAATCAAAAAGGAAAAACACCTTTCCGTTGAAGCCCATCTCCGCCAACACCGCCGGTTCCAGATACTGTGAAACATACCGTGCTTCGCCGGGGTTGTGGTGGACCATGTCGAGGATGAGCTTGGAGGACTTCATAGAGAAAGAGGAGAGGGGTGGGGAAGACTCGGGAGAACTGCGAACAGGGCAGAAGATAACTTAGCTAATGCGCAAACGGACACAAATGCCCGCCACCACATCTTATAAAAAAAGCGGAAAAAGCCGGACCCGCTGCCGGACATGCTTGTCCGTTACTGTCCCATGACGGAGGCCTGATTTCCGGAGCGCATGGGACCCGCTGCCGGAGTAAATTCATAGCGGCATTATGGGATACCGTTCCGCACTGGCAAAGGGTTGGTAGGATGTGCATCGGAATCCTGCCGGCCATGATTATCGGTGCGCCTCGCGGCAGCGGAGGGAGAAATGCCGAAGTGGGAGCGGAAGGCGCGGCTGAAATCGGAAGGGTTCCGATAGCCCATTTCAAGTGCGACCCATTTCACCGGCCGCATCTCATGGACAAGCATCTGGCGGCACCGCTCGAGCTTGGCATGCTGGAAGCAGGCTCCCGGAGGCGCTTCACCATTGCGACGGAAAAGCCGGTGCAGGCCCATCGGCGAGAGCTTGAGATAGTCGGCCAGTTCGTCCGCGGGACGTTTCGAGTGAAGGTTGCCGGCGATCCAGTCGCGGGCGACCCGCAGGAGCAGCGCATCGCGGTCTTCGGTCTGCTGCCGGAGGCATCGTGCAAACTCGGCATCGATGAGTGCGCGCAAGCCGCGGAGGACCGGAGGGCTCACGGAATCGGCGACAGCGACCTCGCGTCGGCTCAACTCGTGCCAAGCGCTCAGCCGGTTGAGGGCATCGCGGGAGAAGCGTCCGCGGAGTGGGGCCGCACGCCGGAGCTCGGAGAGACCGGGCGGCTCTGCCCAGATCCAGACAAGCACCTGGCACGCGCCCTTGCCGGCACTGCGGAAGCCGAAGGGCGCCCGGGGGCCGGCGAGAAGCCCTGTTCCTGCCTCGATCATTGTATCGAGGGATGGTCCCTCGAGATAGGCCCGGCCGCGGAGCAGAAAATAGTAACTCCAGCCCGGGTTCGAGTGCACCGCGATGGGGTCGCGGTCGTAGTTCCTGCTCCCCCAGCCGAGGTAAATAAGGAGCGACTCGTCCGGACTCACCCAGTTCGGATAACTCCGTCCCGGCGGCAGGAGCGCATGGGGGTAGGCAGCGGATTCGGGCATGCAGATTATACCAGATGGCAGACGAATGCGTTGTCAATAGGCTTTCGCCCGTCGGCGGTTTGGGGGAAGCTTTCCCTATGAATACTATCCCCCCTGCTTTCGATTTATCGGGAAAATCCGCCGTCATCACCGGCGGAGGTTCGGGACTCGGCTTCGGCATTGCCCGGTGCCTCGCTGCTTGTGGCGCCAAAGTGGTGCTGGTCGGCCGCAATGAGGAGAACCTCAAAAATGCTGCAGGCGAAATCGGAGCGCAGGCCGCCTACGAAGTCCATGACGTGACCGACTTGAAAGCCACGAGGGCCTTCGTGGAGCGCGTCACCTCCGCCTACGGCCTTCCGGACACATTGGTGAACAATGCCGGCATCCACTTGAAGAAACCCGCCGAGCAGGTGACCGATGAAGAGTTCCAATCCGTGATGACCACGCATGTGAACTCTGCCTTCGCCCTGAGCCGCGAGTTCGGCAATGGCATGCTGGCGCGCGGGAGCGGACACATTCTTTTCACGGCCTCGATGGCGTCGCTCTTCGGCATCCCGCTGGTCGTCGCTTATTCCGCCGCCAAAACTGCCCACCTTGGTCTTGTGCGTGCGCTGGCCGCGGATTTTTCTCCGCGCGGCGTGCGGGTGAATGCGATCGCGCCCGGCTGGATTGAGTCGCCGATGATGCGCAAGGCGCTCGATTCCGACCCGGCCCGCCGTGATAAAATCCTTTCCCGCACACCGCTCGGGCGGTTTGGGCAGGCGGACGACGTCGGCTGGGCGGCAGCCTATCTCTCGTCGCCGGCAGCAGGGTTCATCACCGGGGTTTGCCTGCCGGTCGACGGAGGGGCCTCAATCGGCTTCTAACCCCATCGCGCCTCAGGCCGGACGCTGGCTTCTGCGGTAGCGCAGCGGCGTCACGCCCTCACTCTTCCGGAAAACAGCGGTCATGTACTCCGGGGTCGAGAATCCCGTCCGGTCGGAAATCTCGGCCACCGCCAACGTGGTTGTCCGCAGGAGGAGTTTGACCTGTTCAATCCGCAAGCGGCTGATGTGCAGAGCCGGGGTGGTGTGGAGGAACTCCGCAAACCGCCGCTCCAAACCACTCCTCGAAATACCGGCCGCTCGGGCGACCGCGCCGACCGCAAGCGGCCTGCTGAGATTCTGCTGAATGTGGCTCAGGGCGGCCACAAGCGCAGAGTCGGTGATCGCCAGCGTGTCGGTCGAAAGACGGGTCACGATGCCCACCGGAGCCAGCATCCGCGGCTGCAGGGATACACGCCTCCCGTGCATCAGACGATCGAGCAGGGCGGCTGCCTCATAGCCGATCTGCGGGCAGGCGGCTGAGACACCGGAAATCGGGACAGGCGAGGATTCGCAAAGAAGCTCGTCCTCGGATCCGCTCAGGAGCGCGACTTCCTGAGGCATGTGCAGTCTTGCCTGGTGACACGCATGAACCACCTCGCGGCAGACGCTCCAGGTGAGGATCGCCACCGGCTTGGGCAGGGATTTCAGCCACCGCGCCAGATCTTCGATTTTGAGGTTCCATGATGGGTGCGCACCGTCCGCGCCGGACGGCGCATAGTGCGAAAGACACTCAAAGCCCGCTTGCTCGACCGTCCTGCGAAAGGCCTCCCGCTGCCGGACAACATGCTCGAGGTTTCTCACGGTGAGGTAGGCGAAGTGCCGGAACCCGCGGGCCAGAAAATATTCCGCCGCCATTTTCCCCACAGCCACGACATCGTTGGCAACGGTGGGAAAAGGTGCTGAAGAAAGCTGGATTCCGGAAACGTTAACCACCGGCAGCCGGCGCCGCCTCAGGTGGCGCGCCATCTCCTCTGTAGCGATCCGTCCGATCACGCCGTCACCGGTCCATCCCCTTGGCAGCGAAAGGGACTCACCCGTGCCCCGCGATTCGATGAAGAGATGCCAGTTGCCGTGCTGGCGGGAGTAGGAATGGATGCCGGAAATAATCCCGCGCCCCCAGGTGCTGGCGGTATCGACAAGGACGGCAATGCGCGGCGTGTGGCGGGAGAAGGGCATGGCGGCTGACGCAATATCTACGAAAAAAAATGCAATCCCATCTAGCCGGAAATCACCAAACCGCGTTGAATCGGCCTCCCCCGATGAAAATAGAACCCGCCTCTCCGGACGTCCGTTCCCTTCGTGAAGAAAATCTTTCCGCCGACCTCGTGATCGTCGGCGGCGGCCTCGCCGGCACCTGCGCTGCGATCACGGCCGCCCGCGAGGGTCTCAAGGTCATCCTGCTTCAGGACCGCCCGGTCCTCGGCGGCAACGCCTCGAGCGAGGTGCGCCTCTGGGCACTCGGCGCCACGTCCCACATGGGCAACAACAACCGGTGGTCCCGCGAAGGCGGCGTGCTGGATGAGCTTTTCGTTGAAAACACGTTCCGCAATCCGGAGGGAAATCCGAACCTCTTCGACGCCTTGCTTCTCGATAAGGTGATCTCCGAGCCGGGGATCCGCCTGCTTCTTAATACGGCGGTCTTCGCCGTGACAAAATCCGCGCCGGACACGATCGCCTCGGTGCGCGCGTTCTGCAGCCAGAACGAAACCTTCTACAACGTCGCGGCACCGCTTTTCTGCGACGCTTCGGGAGATGGCATTGTCGCTTTCCAGGCCGGCGCGGCCTTCCGGATCGGGTCGGAATCGCGCGCCGAGTTCGGTGAGAAGTTTGCGCCGGAGAAAGCGACCAGCGAGCTCCTCGGACACACGATTTTCTTCTACAGCAAAAACGTCGGCAAGCCGGTGAAGTTCATCCCGCCGTCGTTCGCGCTTGACGACATCACGAAGATCCCGCGCTTCGGCCAGATCTCGGGTTCTGACTCCGGCTGCAATTTCTGGTGGCTGGAGTACGGCGGACTCCTCGACACGATCCACCAGAGCGAGCAGATCAAATGGGAGCTCTGGCGCGTGGTCTACGGCGTCTGGAATCACATCAAAAACTCCGGCAAATTCCCGGAGGCGGAAAACCTGACCCTCGAGTGGGTCGGGACGATTCCCGGCAAGCGCGAAAGCCGCCGCTTCGAGGGCGACACGGTGCTCATCCAGCAGGACGTCGTCGAACAACGGCGGCATGAAGATGCGGTCGGCTTCGGAGGATGGGCGATCGATCTCCATCCGGCGGAGGGCGTCTACAGCGAGAAACCGCCTTGCACGCAGTGGCACAGCAAGGGCGTCTACCAGATCCCCTACCGCTGCATGTATAGCAAAAACATCAGCAACCTCTTCCTCGCCGGGCGCATCATCAGCGTTTCGCACGTGGCCTTCGGATCCACCCGGGTCATGGCCAGCACGGGCCACAACGCCCAAGCCGTCGGCATGGCAGCGGCGGTTTGTAAAGACCACGGACTTCTCCCGCGCGACCTGCTCGCCGCGGAGCGCATGCGCGAGCTCCAGACGCGCCTCGTGGGCGTCGGACACTACATCCCTCACGTCACCTTCGAACCGAAGGGCAACCTGGCCACGGGAGCAAAAGCAACAGCTTCCAGCCATCTCCGTCTGGGAAGCCTTAAAGCCAACGGCAAGACGGTCGAGCTCGAGGCCGGCCGCGCGATGATCCTTCCGGTTGAGGCCGGCCCGATGCCGACGGTCACGCTCCCTCTGGATGTCGATGCCGCAACAACGCTTCAGGTCGATCTTCGCACGTCGGAGCGGGAGGGGAATTTCACACCGGACGTGACGCTGGCCAGCCGCTCGATCGCGCTCGAGGCCGGTGCCGGACAATCGGTGCCCGTGACATTCGATGTCACGATCGACCGGCCGCGCTACGTTTTCGTCTGCCTGCTGCCGGCACCCGGCGTGCACGTGCACCTGAGCGATGAGCGGATCACCGGCATCCTCTCGGTCGTCAACGGTGCCAACCGGAAGGTCTCGAAGTCTGCGGTCCAATCTCCCGACGGCGACATCGGCGTCGACCGCTTTGAAATGTGGATCCCCGAGCGCCGTCCGGCCGGACAGAATCTCGCGCTCACCATCGAGCCGCCGCTGGAGAACTTCCGCGCGTGTCAGGTCCTCGCCGGCCAGACGCGTCCGACCGACAGCCCGAATGCGTGGGTCGCCGACCTTGCAGATTCCTCACCGAGCCTCACGCTCGAATGGGAGAAGCCGGTCACGATCGGCCGTATGGAGCTGACGTTTGATACCGATGCCGACCATGCGATGGAGTCCGTCCAGTGGGGTCATCCGGAACGGGCGATGCCTTTCTGCGTGAAGCATTATCGCGTCACCGACGGAGCGGGGAATGTGATCTTCGAAGAGAAGGAAAACCACCAGACGCGCAATATCATCCGTCTGGAGAAGCCGGTCACAACCTCGGCGCTGAAGATCGAATGCGTGGCGTCGAACGGTGTCACCCCCGCATCGATCTTTTCGGTCCGCTGTTTCGAAAAATGAGCGCGCCGGATTTCTTTGTCATCGGGCTCTACGTGTTAGGCCTCATCGCCGTCGGCGTCGTCTTCGCGCGGCGGATGAGCAGCATGAAGGAGATGTTTGCGGCAGGCGGGCAGTCGCCGTGGTGGCTCTCCGGCCTGTCGGGCTTCATGACGATGTTCTCCGCCGGCACGTTCGTGGTGTGGGGCGGCATCTCCTACCGCTTTGGGATGGTCGGCGTGTCGATCTGCATGATGCTCGGCTTCTCCGCACTGCTCGCCGGTTGGCTGCTCGCCGGCGTTTGGAAAAACCAGGGAGTTGATTCCGCGGCTGAGTTCCTTGAGCTCCGGTTCGGCCGTTCGATCGTTCAGTTCTACATGTGGCTGCAGGGAACGCTCGGCATCTTCACCATGGGTGGCTCGGTCTATGCGCTGTCGCTTCTTATCTGCGCCCTGGTGCCGATGCCCGACGGTCATTTTCTGGCGGATCCGGCGACCGGAAATCTCTCCGTCACCCTGACGTCGCTCGCGATCTGCGTGATTGTGGTGGTCGTCTGTTTTGTCGGCGGCCTCTGGGCCGTCCTCATGACGGACATGCTCCAGTTCATCATTCTCACGGTGGCCGTGCTTCTGATCGTGCCGCTTCTTTTTGCGAGAGTGGGCGGCGTCGGCAGCTTTGTGGAGAAGGCACCGGAGGGTTTCTTCCTGCCGACTCACGGCGACTTCACGTGGTGGTTTCTTGCCGGATGGGTCGTGATCCACTTTTTCAAAATCGGCGGCGAGTGGGCGTTCGTGCAGCGTTTCACCTGCGTGCCCACGGCAAAGGATGCGCGCAAGGCGGCCTGGATTTTCGGCGTCATGTATCTGGTGAGCCCGATCGTCTGGATGCTCCCGCCGATGATCTACCGTGTCATCGATCCGAATGCGCCGCATGAGCAGGCCTACATCCTTGCCTGCAAATACGTCCTCCCGGCCGGCCTGCTCGGTCTGATGGTTGCGGCCATGAGCTCGGCCACGGCTAGCACGGCGACGACCATTCTGAATGTTTACGCGGGGGCCTTCACGACAGAGTTTTACCAGCGCCTCTTCCGTCCGGCGGCCGGCGAGCGCGAACTCGTTCTTGTCGGCCGGATCATCACAGTCCTGCTCGGTGTGATCGTCGCCGCCGGTGCCCTGCTCATTCCGATGCTGGGCTCCTACACCGGATGGATCCTTACGACGACGGGTATGCTCACCGGACCGCTCCTGCTGCCGAGCATCTGGGGGCTTTTCTCCGCGAAGATCGGGCTTGCCACGGCATGGACGGTAACGCTGATCAGCGCCATCATCGGCCTCGTGGTGAAGTTCGGCTTCGATGCCGGCGGCTGGTTCGACGAGTGGGAGTGGCTCTCCTCCTTCAGCTGGGCGGCCCAGCTGAACCCGCGGCTCACCGAAATCATCGTCGGAACCGCCGTCCCGCTGCTGCTGCTGGTGGTAGCTGAGCTATCCATCAAGACACAGGCTCCCGGCTGGGCGCGCATTGAGGAGAAACGCCGCCAGCAGCGCGAGGCGGTTCCGACGCTTCCGTCCACGCTCCCCGCGCGGCTCTGTGCGTGGTCGGTCGCTGCCCTTGCCGTCCTGATCGCAGCGATTGCGATCATCGACCGGAGGGATGCCACGATCCTGCTTGGCTTTGCGGGAGTCCTCATGGCCATCGCCATCTCGATCTTTGTGGCCACACGTAATCCTTCTTCCCCCGCTCCTCTCCCATGACGTTCCGTCTTATGGCATTCGGCCTCTCGGCCGTTGCCCTCTTCGCCCTTCCTGCCGCCCATGCCAAAACCGTTGCGACGGCCGGGGAGGAAAGAGAATCCCTGGATGGAAAATGGCAATTCACGATCGACCCCGCCGCCTTGGATAAACCCGCTGCCGGCTGGACCGTGGTCACCGTTCCCGGCAACTGGGACGCGCTCCCGGAGTTTTCCACTCACAAGGGGAAAGGCTGGTATCGGCGGACGTTTGAGGTTCCGGAAAGCTGGAAAGGGAAGGCCGTCCGCCTCCGCTTCGAAGCGGTTTATCACGATGCGGAGGTCACCCTGAACGGGAAGGTGCTTGGCACTCACTCCGGCGGCTACACGCCCTTCGAGTTCGATGTTTCCGGCGCTCTCAATTATGGCGGCGAGAATACGGTCACCGTCATGGCGGACAACACCTACGGCCGCGGGGCGTGGTGGCACTGGGGGGGCATCAGCCGAAGCGTGAATCTCCTTGCCAACAACGACGTCCGCATCGTCCGGCAACACATCCGGTCCGAGCCCGACCTCGAGACCGGAACCGCCAAGGTCATCGTCGAATATAAGCTCGCCAACGCCGGGACCGAGAAGCAAAGCGTGGAGATCGCTGGAGCCCTCGACGGAGAATCCTCACCGCTTGTGAAAGGAAAGGCGGAGATCGCTCCGGGCAGCGAGACGATCGTTGAGCTTACCGCGGATCTCCCGAAAGAAAAAGTCCGCTTCTGGCATTTTGACCATCCGAATCTCTACACCCTGACCAGCGAGGTCCGGACTGGTGACCGTGTCTGGCACGGCCTCTCCGACCGGTTCGGAATCCGCAAGGTCGAGGTCAAGCCCGACGGGCTCTACCTCAACGGCGAGCGGATCCGTGTGGCGGGCTTCAACCGCGTGAGCGACAGCCTTGAGGCTGGGAATACCGAGCCCGACGATCTTGTGCGCAAAGACGTCGATCTCATGAAGCGGGCCGGGGCGGTTTTTGCCCGGCTCATGCACTATCCGCAGGCGCCAAACCTCCTCGACTACCTCGATGAGAAAGGAATGCTCATCTACGCGGAGATTCCGATCTGGGGTGGCGATGACCGCGATATCGTAAAGGACAATCCCCGCACCAAGCAGTGGCTTCGGGAAATGGTCGAGCGCGATTTCAATCACCCCTCGATCATCGGCTGGAGCCCCGGCAACGAGATCTGGAACCACTTCGAATATGTGCGCTCGATGGTGTCTTACATCCGTGAGGAGCTGGATGGGTCGCGCCTCGCCGGCTACGTGAGTAACTCCGCGCTCCATCCGCCGCATCATGCGGGCAATGATCCCGTGACGTTCGGCGAAATCACGATGTTCAACCTCTACTCCGCCGACCCGAACGTTTTCCACGGTGCGGCGAAGACTCTCCGCAGCCGGTGGCCGGATAAGCCGGTCTTCTTCTCAGAGTTCGGAGGAGGGCAGATCGGTGCCTCACCCGACGCGCTCCTCATGAATGGCGAGGAGATCTGGAAGGGGATCTCGGCCGAGCCGTATGTGATCGGCGGAGCCTTATGGACATTTAATGATTACCGGAGCGCTTACAAGGGAACGCCGGCTTCGGGCAATCGCGAGTGGGGTGTTGTGGATGTTCATCGCAACCCGAAAGCGGCGTACGGGCAGATCCGGAAACTCTATAGTCCCGTTAGCAGTCTGGTGATTGCCGATGGCAAAATCCGCCTCCAACCGCGCTCGATGGCGGAAATTCCCGCCTATACACTCACCGGCTACAAGCTTGTCTGGGAGGCGAATGGCAAGACGGGCGAAATTTTGCTCCCCGTCATCAAACCCGGCGATCCGGAATTGACGTTTGCCCTGCCGGCTCCTGAACTCACGGCATTGCGGCTGATGACACCGACCGGTTACGACGTCGCAGACGCTACGATCCCCTGATGAAAATTCCCCACCTCCGCTGGGTCATCGCCGCCGCCCTCCTTATGGCGGCGGTGCTGAACTACCTCGACCGCAGTGTCCTCGGACTGCTTATCAAACCGATCCAGAAAGATCTCGGCGTCACGGATGATCAATACGCCAACGTCCTCAACTTTTTCCTCGTCGCTTACACGCTGGCCTATCTGTTTTCGGGCCGGGTCGTCGACAAGCTTGGCGTGCGGCTGAGCCTCGCGCTCTTTGTCAGCTGGTGGTCGATCTCGAATGCCCTCACCGGCCTCTCGCAGGGATTCAAATCGCTGGCCGGATTCCGCTTCATGCTGGGCCTCGGTGAGGCGGGCGGGTTCACAGCGTCGCCGAAGGCCGTGTCGGAATGGTTTCCCGCGTCCGAACGCGCGATCGCCGTTGGTATCTACAGCGTCGGCGGAGCGCTCGGCGGTGTGATCGCGCCGCTGATGGTGCCTCTTATCGCCGGTGCGGACGGCTCGAACTGGCGCTGGGTCTTTGCGATCTCGCCGATCCTTGCTGGCACGTGGCTCGTCTTCTGGCTCTGGATCTACCGGCCGCCGGAGAAGCATCCGATGATCACGGAGAAGGAGCTTGCGTATCTTCGGACGCACATGGAGCAGGTCGACGAGGCGGCCGACAAGCCGAAGGAGTCGGAGTGGACCCTCTGGAAGGGCGTCTTCAAAGAGCGCACGGTCTGGCGGCTCATGGTCGCCCGCATGCTCACGGATCCGGTGTGGTATTTTTATCAGTTCTGGATGCCGAAGTATCTGCAGGAGGTTCGCGGGCTCAACCAGCAGGAGGTCTCCATCATGTGGATGATCTTCGTGGCGGCGGACCTCGGGTTCATCCTTGGCGGGTTCTTCTCTGGCGCGCTCGTCAAGCGGGGCACCAGCCCTGCGGCGTCCCGCCTGTGGGTCATGCTTACGAGCGCCTGTCTCGTGCCGCTTTCGTTCTTCGTTCCCGCGTTGCAATCCGTCGGGGCCGTGATCGCGATCGGCATGTGCGTCGCCTATGCGCACACGCAGTGGCTGGGCAACCTCACGTCGCTCGTGGTGGACATCATGCCGAAGCGGATTCTTGCCACCTCGTTCGGCGTCATCGCCGCCGGCAGCGCGCTGGGGGGCATTTTTATGAACAAGCTCGTGGCATGGTTCATCAGCCCGGCGCCGTTCGCGATGTGGGAATCCATCAACGGCTTTTCCGCGAGATTCCTGAATGCGGGCACGATGGATGCCGTGGTGCAGTGGATCAATGCGCACCGTTCCTACCACGACCTCTTCTACATCATGGCCATCGTCCACCCGATCGCCCTGGCGATTATCTGGACGCTCGGCAAGAAGGGCCCGACCGGCACTGCTCCCCAGGCGGCCTGAGTCTCTAACGTCCGCGGATCTGGCGGCGGTAGCGAAGGGGCGAGACATCCAGCCATGTGCGGAAGGTCTGCGCCATGTATTCGGGCGAACCGAAGCCGGAAGCCTCCGCGATTTCGGGAATCGGCAGGTCGGTTTCGGCGAGCAGGGATTTGGCACGGTCGAGGTGCGCGCGGCGGAGGTGCTCGGCCGGACTGGACTTGAGATGCGTGGCAAAGCGCCTCTCGAGCACGCGGCGCGACACGCCGGCCGCTGCCGCGACATCGCGCACCTGCACCGGGCGGCCGGCAGCCTCGCGGATAAACCGCAAGGCCGCCACGAGGGCCGTATCATTCACGGCCATCGTGTCAGTCGACTGCCTCGTCACGATCGCTCCGGGCGGAAGCCAGATCGGGGCTGCCGGAACCTCCACACCGTTCATGAGCTTCTCGAGAATAGCCACCGCCTCTCCACCAATCCGTTCGCAAGGCTGCTGGACGGCAGAGATCGGAATGTCAGAGACCTCGCACAGGAGGGTGTCGTTGGACCCGCTGAGAAAGGCGACTTCTTCCGGAACTGCGATGCCGGCCTTACGGCAGCAGTCGATGATCTGACGCCCGCCGCTCCACATGAAGAGAGCCACCGGCTTCGGCAGGCCGCGAAGCCAGGTGATGATCTCCTCTTCCTGAGGATTGTCAGCCGGCGTTTTGAGATCCCTCCGCAGCTCGATCCCGAGCTCGTTGCAAACGTAGCCCGCTTCGCGCACAGCCCCGGCAAAGGCCCGCCGCTGGCGCGACACATACTCGAGCCCGATGAGACTTAGATAACCGAAGTGGCGGAAGCCCCGGTCGAGAAAATACGCTGCAGCCATGCGTCCAGCGGCTTCGACATCGGTTGCGACGCGATGAAATCTCGCCTCGGGCACATGGACGGCCGAGACATTGACCACCGGCAGGCGGCTCCGCTTGAGCTCGCGGGCCATTTCTGCATCGCTCACCCTCGCAATCACGCCGTCGCCTGTCCAACCGCTCCGGAGCTCGAGCCTCTCACTCAAACCGCGGGCCTCGACTTCGATTCGCCATCCCTCCCGGACCCGCACCTGCCGCGCCGCACCGCGAATGATGTCCCGCCCCCAGCTCGAGGAGGTATCGACAAGGATCGCCACCCGGCGTTCCTTCGAGCGTGCGGGAGTGGATTTTCCGTGACGCATATTCTAGGAGGATAGGCGCATTCGCGTCCGGCCGGCGAGTCTGCACTTCGCGCTCCGCCGCATTTTCTTCAAACGTGCAAAAAGAGGGTGCGAACCTCCGGACCTTGTGTCTAGCTCAGAGCCTCGTGAATGGTCCAACCCTCAAGATCATGGCCGCTTCTCTCGTCATCACTTCAGCCTGCCAGACTCTTCCGGCCTCGGAGGATTCCCCTGGACGTCCCTGGGCGGCGGAGTGGATCGGGCTCCCCGCATCGGAACCGAATCTCTGGACCTGCTTCCGTAAGACCTTTTCCCTTGGCGCAAAACCATCGGAAGCCATCGCGCGGATCGGGGTGGATTCCAAATACTGGCTCTGGGTGAACGGCGAGCTCGTGATTTACGAGGGTGGACTCAAGCGGGGGCCGACGCCGAATGATACGTATTTCGATACGGTGGATCTCGCTCCCTATCTGAAAGAAGGAAACAACACGATTGCCGTGCTGGCGTGGTATTGGGGCAAGGAGGGTTTTTGCCACAAGGACAGCGGACAGGCGGGATTCCTCTTCGATTTGACAGCCGGCGACGTCGCGGTCGTATCGGATGCGTCCTGGCGCGCGCAGCGGCATTTGTCTTATGGCAATACCGGCGAGCCTCACCCGAACTACCGCCTGCCGGAATCGAATATCCACTACGATGGCCGCAAGGATCCGGGCGAATGGATGCGGCCGGATTACGACGATGCGGCCTGGTCCGCCGCGGCCACATTCGGCAAGCCGCCGACAGCCCCGTGGAACCGCCTCGTCGAGCGTCCGATCCCGCAGTGGAGGACGAGCCCGTTGCTTGCGTATGAAAAGGCCGGCACCTTCCCCCGCGTCAGCGACGGCAAGCCCGTCATTGCACGGCTTCCTGCCAACCTGACCGTCTCTCCCTATCTGAAGATCAAGGCACCCGCCGGCCTTGTGATCGACCTGCGCACCGACAACTACAACGGCGGCAGCGAATTCAACGTCCGCTCGGAATACGTGACGCGGGACGGCGTTCAGGAGTTCGAAAGCCTCGCCTACATGAACGGGCACTGGATGATCTACTCCATCCCTGAGGGCGTTGAGATCCTCGACCTGCGCTATCGCGAGACGCGCTACGACACGGACTATACCGGCTCGTTCGAATGCGACGATCCGTTCCTGAATGCGCTGTGGCTGAAAAGCCGCAACACGATGAACGTGAACATGCGCGATAGCATCCAGGATCCCGACCGCGAGCGCTCCCAATGGTGGGGTGACATCGTGATTCTGATGAGCCAGATCTTCCACACCTGTGACGCGCGCGCGCACTCTCTGGTTCGGAAGGCGATCGACAATCTCGTGGACTGGCAGAAGCCGGACGGCGTCCTCTATTCGCCGATCCCGGCCGGCAGCTGGGACAAGGAGCTTCCCCAACAGATGCTCGCCAGCATCGGGCTCTACGGGTTTTGGAATTACTACCTCCACACCGGCGACCGCGAGACGATCGAACGCGCTTATCCCGCCGTGAAGCGCTATCTCTCGCTGTGGGAGCTCGGTCCCGACGGCCTTGTCGTCCACCGCAAAGGCGGGTGGGACTGGACGGATTGGGGCGAGGATATCGATGTCCCCGTCATCGAGAATGTCTGGCTCTATCAGGCGCTGGAATCCGCCATCCGCATGGCGCGCCTCACCGGCAATGAAGCCGATATTCCCGGCTACGAGGCCATGAAAAAGCGTCTGGAGGAAAGCTACAACCGTGCCCTCTGGCGCGGCGGCGAATACCGCTCACCCGGCTACGAAGGAAAAACCGACGATCGCGGGCACGGCCTCGCCGTGGTTTTCGGCCTCGCGAAGCCGGAGCAGTTTCCCGCCATCAAAGACGTCCTGTCGCGCGAGTTTCACAGCAGCCCCTACACGGAAAAGTACGTCCTCGAATCGCTCTTCCTCATGGGCGATCCCGCCGCCGCGATCGCGCGGATGAAGAAGCGCTATCAGAAGATGGTCGAGAGTGAATACAGCACGCTCTGGGAGGGTTGGGGCATCGGTGCGGAGGGCTATGGCGGCGGCACTTACAATCACGGTTGGTCGGGCGGACCGCTCACGCTCCTGACGGAATACGTCGCTGGCGTCACACCGGCATCGCCCGCTTACGCGACGTATCAAGTCCGCCCGCAGATGGGCCCGCTCAAGCACGTGCGCACCGTCATCCCGACGCTCAAAGGCCCGATCCGTCTCGAGCTTGCGCGCGAAGAGAAACGCTTCCGACTCGACCTGGAATCGCCGGCTGGAACTCTGGCAAGGGTCTGCATCCCGCTAACCGCGAAGGGGAGCGGCAAAGTGAAGGTCGCCGGAGAGACCATATGGGGTGACGGCAAGGCCGCTTCGGTTGTGCCGGGCGTCAAGCCTCTCGGCGAGGTGGACGGCTTTGCTTGCTTCGAGGTCGTTCCAGGAACGTGGGAGTTCCTCTCGGAACAGCAGTGAAGGATTTCCGTCTGCCGCAAAATATAAGGAAAGAGACGCATCTACGTCTTACGCGATTCAGCATCCGGCCTTAGTCTCAAGGAGTCGGTTTCCCCTTTTCCCTATGAAAAATCAGTCCCTCTCGTTTGATGTCGTCGTGTGCGGTGGCGGTCTTGCCGGCTTTTGCGCCGCTGTGGCCTCTGCCCGCCAGGGTGCCGCGACCTGCCTCGTTCACAATCGTCCCGTCCTCGGCGGCAACAGCTCGTCGGAAGTCGGTGTCACGCCGCACGGCGCGGCCGCTTTCCATGCCTACGCCCGTGAGACCGGCATCCTCTCCGAGGCCCTCATCGAGGAGCGCGCCACCAACCATGCCGAGATCTACGAGAACGGCTGGACCAACAGCGTCTGGGACATGGTCCTCTACGACATCGCGCAGAAAACGCCGGGTCTGACTCTTTTCCTCAACACCGACATCCGCGGCGCGGAGATGGACGATGACCGGACGATCTCTGCCGTGCTCGCCGTCGTGCAGAATGCCGAGACCGAGCTCCGGCTCGAAGGGAAGACGTTCATCGACTGCACGGGCGATGGAATCGTGGCTGATGCGGCCGGATGCGAGTGGCGCATGGGCTCCGAGGGCCGGAACGAGTTCAACGAACCCCACGCCCCGCTTGAGGCAAGCGGCGACACGATGGGGAATTCCATCCACTTCCTCACCCGCGACATGGGACGTCCCTGCCCGTTCGTCGCGCCCGACTGGGCAGTGAAGCATGAGGATGCCTCGTATTTCTACAAGCAGGGCCGCCTGCCGAAAGACAAGCGGGGCGGGTTCTGGTGGATCGAGATCGGCGTGCCCTACCACACGATCTACGATGCGGAGACCATCCGGCATGAGCTCACCCGCCATGCCCTCGGAGTCTGGGATTGGATGAAAAACAAGGATCCCAAGACAAAAGATCTCGTGGCCAACTACGCTCTCGACTGGATCGGCCAGGTCCCCGGGAAGCGCGAAAGCCGCCGCATCATGGGACGCTATCTGATGACCGAGCACGACGTGCTGAACAAGACCGTCTTCCCCGATGAAATCGCCTTTGGCGGCTGGTTCGTCGATCTTCACACCCCCGGCGGCCTGCTCGCGAAAACATCGGAACCCTCCGCCGCGGCGGGCGGACACGACGACGAATACGACACCTTCAGCGACTACTCCGCGATGTCGTACTGCGGCCCCTACGGTGTGCCGCTCCGCGTGCTTATGGCGAAAGATGTCGACAACCTCCTGATGGCCGGCCGTAACGTCTCCGTTACCCACGCGGCGCTCGGAACCGTGCGCGTGATGGGGACGACTGCTCTGATGGGCGAGGCGGCCGGGATCGCCGCCGCCCTCGGCGTCCAGCGCGGCCATTCGTTCGACCAGCTCGTAACGGAGGACATCACAGACATCCAGCAGCGCCTGCTGGCCAATGGGTGCTTCCTGCCCAACTACGCGGCCGCGCTGGAGCGTCCGGCTTCGGTTACCGCCACCAGCACGGCACCGATCCATGGCGTTGCTCCCGAAACGCCCGGCTTCCACGAGGGACTCGCCATCTGGAAGGACCAGCCACAATACAAAATCGAAAGGCTCGAGACGCGCCGCGGACAGCTCATCGCCACGTCAGGCGGGCACGTGGATTTCGTCGAGCTCTGCCTCAGTAACGAATCGTCCGAAGCCCAGTCCGTCGATGTCGCGCTCTACGCGGCCGACCACATCTGGGATTACCGCGCCGAACCCGGCAGCCCGCTGGCCACAGGAAAAATCACGGTTCCTCCCGGCGGTCCGCACTGGGTCCGCTGGATGCTGGATCTGGAGCTCCCGCCCGGCGTTGCGGCGGGATCGTTCCTGCGCGTCGATGCGCTGCCGAACAAAGCCGTCTCGTGGCACGCGGCTGAGAAAATCCTTCCCGGCCACATGGCGATGTATGCGATCTCGCCGAACCGCATGCGCCGCTACGGCAACGGCCACACGCTCGCCTACCGGATCTCTCCGGCCCAATCGCCGTTCGACGCCTCACAGATCCTGACCGGCGTGACGCGTCCGCACCGCCAGACGAACCTCTGGGTTTCCGACCCTGCGCAGCCCCTGCCGCAGGCCATCGAGCTAGCCTGGGACGCCCCGCAGACGGTCAGCGAAGTCCAGCTCGTCTTCCCGGGCCATCTCATTCGCGAATACCACGCCTATGCGCCGTTCTACCGCGACGCCCAGTGCCCGCGCGATTATGATATCGAGGCGCTTACTGGCGGAAAGTGGACGACGGTCGCCACGATGCGTGGAAACTACCAGCGCCTCCAACGGCACCGCCTGGCACAGCCGGTTGCAGCACAGGCCCTTCGCGTCAGCGTCATTGCGACGAATGGGGATCCGTCGGCCTCCATCTACGAAGTGCGCATCCGTTGACGGAATCACGCTCTCCCGTGCGGTATGATCTTCCCGTGAGATGCGATTGCTGTTAAGCGCGAGTATGTTCCGCTGTGCAACCCCCCTCTTCTTCTTGCTCATGGCTATGAGTTCCGTTTTTGTTACTGCTGCCGGGAATCCCGTTGATCAGCACAATGTTGTGTGGACCACGCCGGCGAAGTCCCCGGCCGATCTCATGCCGCTCGGCAACGGCTCGCTGGGAATCAACACCGGCATCGAGGAAAACGGCGATCTGATCATCTATCTCGGCCGCAACGATTCGTTCAGCGAGATCTCGCAGCTCTGCAAGGTCGGACGTGTCCGGATTTCCTTCTCGCCGAATCCGCTGCGGTCCGGTGTGCCGTTCCGCCAGGAGCTGCGATTGCGGGAGGGCGTCTGTGAGGTGCGGATCGGCGAGGGTGACGATGCGCTGAATCTGAAGATCTTTGTCGATGCGGACCACCCGGTGGTGCACGTGCAGGGTTCATCGGGAACACCGGTTGCGGTGAAGGCGTTTGTCGAGAGCTGGCGCACCGCGCCGCAGGAAGTTCCGGGCGAGTCGGCGTGGACCCTCTCCGGCGGACCGATCCGTCTCGTTCAGGCGGCGGATTTTTTCCCGAAAGCGGACGCCGACGCCGTTACTTGGTATCACCGCAACGAGTCGACGCTGGCCTTTGACGAGACCGTGAAAGTGCAGTCGCTCGAGCCCATCCGGGCCAGCATGAAAGACCCGCTGCTCCACCGTACGTTTGGCGGCTGGGTGACCGGCGACGGCTTCATCGCCACCGACGAACGCACCCTTGCCTCCCGCGGGCCCGTTACGGGCTTCCAACTCCGGATCGCGAGCCCGTGCGAACAGACCGACACTGCCGATGCATGGCTGAAGCTCGCGAAGAACGTTGCAGGAGAGACAAAAGACGGCCCCGCACGCCTCGCACGCACGGCGGCGTGGTGGGGCGACTTCTGGGACCGCTCCTGGGTCGACTGCGCCACCGGGCCGGTCCAGAAGATTCCGGCCAATACCCACCCGGTCCGCGCGGGCGTGGATTCCGACGGGGGCAACCGTTTCCCGGGCACGCTCGGCGGGCTGTCCCTGCTCGGAACAGTGCTGAGTCCGGAAGAGATCGCCGCGCTTGCCTCCGCTTCCCCGGTCACCGCCGCGCCCACTGCGATCACGGCCCCGGATTTTTCGAAGGGCCTGACGATCGAAGGTTGGATCCGGCCGGAATCCGAATCCGCCGGCCGCATCCTCGACAAGCTCACCGCTGGCCGGAATGACGGTTTCCTGCTCGATATCCAGCCGAAGCAGAGGCTGCGCTTCATCATGGGGGATGTGGAGCTTTCAACCCCGGAGAACACGCTCGCCACCGGACGCTGGCAGCATGTCGCTGCGACCTATGATGCCACGACCAGCGCCGTGTCGCTGTTCGTCGACGGCAAGCCGGTCCTTGAGAAGCCTTTCGCATTTTCGCCCACCGGGATCACCCGCCACGGACTCTTTCTGGGCCAGGAGGAACCTGCAGCCCACGCTCCCGAAATGACCGTGGGCAAGGCCCACACGCTGCAGCGCTACATGCAGGCATGCGCGGGGCGCTCGCAGTTTCCGATCAAGTTCAACGGCAGTCTTTTCACCGTGGAGCCGGCCGCGCTCGGCATAGAGGCCAACGCGGATTTCCGCCGCTGGGGCGACTGCTACTGGTGGCAGAATACCCGGATGCCCTACCACGCGATGCAGGCGGCGGGGGATTTCGATCTCATGATGCCGCTCTTTGATTTTTTCGAGAGCATCCGTCCGTTTGCCGAGGCGCGCACAAAGCTCTATCACGACGCGGAGGGAGCCTACTTCGCCGAAACCATGAATGCCTGGGGCGCTTACGCGAACCGCGATTACGGCTGGGACCGCAAAGGCAAAGAGCCCCGCGATGTGGATTGCCTCTATTGGCGCTATGCGTGGAATCAGGGCCTCGAGCTCGTCGCGCTGATGCTCGACTACTACGATTACACCGGTGATGAGCCGTTCCTCAAAGAACGCCTGCTCCCGATGGCGTCATCGGTGCTGAAGTATTTCGACACCCGTTTCCGCAAAGATGCCAGCGGCCGGATCATCCTCGATCCCACGCAGTCGGTGGAGACCTACTGGCACGATGTGATCAATGATACGCCGAGCGTCGCAGGTCTCAACGATCTGGCGACCCGCCTCTGCGCATTGCCTGCGGAGGTGACGACGGAGGAGCAGCGGCGGTTCTTTTCGCACATGAAGGCGGCAGCGCCTCCGGTGCCCATCGAGAATGCGAAAATGGGCAACGAGGATGTCCGGCGCATCGCGGTTGCAGAGAAATACAACCCCAAGCGCTCGAATGTCGAAAACCCGGAGCTCTTCCCGGTCTGGCCCTTCCGGATTTTTGGTCTCGAACGCCCGATGCTTGAAGAAGCGAGGAACGCCTTCGCTCTCCGGGGCAATCACAACGATGTCGGCTGGGGCTACGACAGCAATGCCGCCGCCTTGCTCGGCCTGACGGACGAGGCTGCACGCATGCTGAAGGCGAAGCTCGGCAACTCCAACGCCGCCTACCGCTGGCCGGCGACATGGGGCCCGAATTTCGACTGGCTCCCCGACCAGTGCCATGGCGGGAATCTCATGGCGACCGTCAACTACATGCTCCTGCAACATGCCGGCGAGAAGATCCTGATTTTTCCGGCCTGGCCACGGGAATGGGATGCTTCGTTCAAGCTGCATGCACCTAACCAGACGACGGTGGAAGCCACGCTCCAAGGCGGCCGGATCACCCGGCTCAACGTCACGCCGGAATCCCGCGCCAAGGACGTGATCGTGCCACCCGGTTGGCAGTAAGTCGTCCCATCGAAAACCCTTTTGTGCGCCTGCGTCATGCTGGACCTTGCACCCCCACCGCCCGATCTTGCGCCGTATCACATCGTCTGGAACGCTCCGAGCAACGGGCCTGCCGGATCGATGCCGGTGGGCGGAGGTGATATCGGTGCCAATGTCTGGGTCGAGAACGGCGAGCTTTTCCTCTACGTCCAGCGCAGCGGAGTTTTCAATGACATCGGGGAGTTCCTCAAGCTCGCCCGGCTACGCGTCACGCTGGATCCCAACCCGTTTGCCAGGACCGCGATCTTTCGCCAGGAGCTGAAACTCCGCGACGGCTACGTGGAAATCGAGGCCACCGGCGCCAAGGATTCGCCGGCTCCGTTCCGCGCCACGGTGCGCGTGTGGGTGGATGTCTTCAGCCCGGTCCTCCACATCGACATCGATTCCGCCGAGCCGGTTTCCGCCACCGTTGCTCTGGAGAGCTGGCGGCGGAAAGACCGCACGCTCGCGGACGGCTATTACGGCGAGCGCTTCGGCACGTTCGGACTCGAGGGCTATCCGGGAGATGTGGTCAAACGCGCCGACGACATCGGCTACCGCGCCGGTGGCGTTCTGACCGTGCAGCGCAATCCTGCCAAGGGTCTCCTCCCCGACCTCCTCATCCGCCAGCAGGGGCTCGAAAAATACCGCGACACCATCCACGACCACCTTGCCTTCCGGACATCCGGCGCCTTGCTAAAGGGCGATCATTTTTCGGCAGGCCACAGCGGGCCTCGCGACGGCACGTACCTCGGAACGCCCTTCGAAGCGTGGCCGATCACGTCGGACGCGCCTGCGCGCCAGCACCGCCTCATCCTGGCCACACGCGTCGCGCAGGACCGGAACGATTCGAAGTGGCTGGACGAGATCGCAAGCCTCACGGATACCACGCTGCGCTCGATGCGCGATCCCGCGAAGGCGGATTCGGCGTTTGAGGCGACGAAGGCCTGGTGGCACGAATTCTGGAACCGGAGTTGGATTGTCGTGACGCCTCCGGAAGGGGCTGATCCCGGGTCGCCCGTCTGGCAGATGGGGCGGAACTACCAACTCATGCGCTACCAGCTCGGCGCCACCTCCGGCGGGGAATACCCCGTCAAGTTCAACGGCGGCCATTTCACCTTCGATCCGGTCGCGGTGGATCCTTCCAGAACCTTCGATCCCGACTGGCGGCAGTGGGGTGGTGACATCTTCACCGCGCAAAACCAACGCCTGCTCTATTGGCCGCTTCTCAAGTCGGGAGACTTCGATCTGCTCCACCCGCAATTCCAGCTTTACCTCGACGGCCTGCCCGGAGCGACTGCGAAAGTCCGCGAGCACTTCGGCCACGACGGTGCCATTTTTTCCGAATACGCCAGCAGCACCGGGCTCGATCACGGAGCCGGCTGGGGCTGGCCGGAGCCTTCCCACCGCGCGCGAGGCCCGGAAGTTCCCTTCGGCGATCCCTCGGTCACCGGCCTCACCGGCTATGGAAAACCGGTCGAGCGCGGCATCATGGCAAACCTCGCCGTGGCCTACCACTGGCAGTCGCAGGTGGAGCACGCCTTCCTGATGCTGGAGTGGCAGCGCTTCTCCGGCGCCGACCTGAAAAAATACTATCCCTTCCTCCGCTCCGCCCTTGTCTTTTTTGATGAGCACTATCAGGCGCGCCAGAGGATGCGCACCGGGAAGCCGCTAGATAACGACGGCAAACTGGTCCTCTTCCCCTCGACCGCGTGCGAATCCTACCGCGGAGCGACGAATCCGACCGACCTCGTGGCCGGGATTCGCGCGAGCCTCCAGGGCCTGCTTGCCGCGCCGGCCGGTCTGGTTCCTGAAAAGGACAGCGAGTATTTCGCAGGCTACCTCAAGCGCCTTCCGGAGATCTCGTTTGGCGAAAAGAACGGCGAGCGGATCGTCCTGCCCGCCCGCTCGTGGGCGCATTACCAGAACTATGAGTGCCCGCAGTTCTACCCGCTTTTCCCTTACAACCTCTATCGGGACGGCGATCCGGAGATGGATGCCTTCCGCGCCGCATGGAAGCACGGCGACTTTCCTAAGGGGATGGTCCAGAGTTGGCACCAGGATGGCATCTTCCTCGCCCGCATGGGGATGACCTCGGAAGCGGCCGATTACAACGTGCGCAAGCTGGCGGATTCTCCGCGACGGTTCCCGACGTTCTGGGGTCCGGGCCACGATTGGGTGCCGGACCACAACCACGGCGGCTCCGGGATGATCGGGCTCCAGGAAATGCTCCTCCAGACGCCAGGCGACGAGATCCGGCTCTTCCCGGCCTGGCCGAAAGACTGGGACGTTCACTTCAAGCTCCACGCCCCGCAGAAGACGACCGTGGAGGCTGTCCTTAAAAAGGGGAAAATCACCGCCCTCGAAGTGACTCCCGCGTGGCGCGCGGAGAACGTTGTTTTACCACCCGGATGGAGGTGAACGGTCCTCGTCTCGGAGTCATGAAATGGCGGATTTTTACACAAAGCGGACAGGGATCGCCATAGCGCGGATCATGTCCTGCATCTAGCATAATGAACTCCCCATGAAGACGCCGTCTCTTCCCTTCCGCTACCGTGTGAGAAGTTTCATGCACACCACTGCTTTGATGCTCGTCAGCCTCTCGCCGCTACTCGCCGTGGAGAATCCATCCCGTCTCTGGTACGAGCAGCCGGCCTCCGGTTGGCTCGAAGCTCTGCCTGTTGGCAACGGACGCATAGGCGCCATGGTCTTCGGCGGCGTGCCGCAGGAGCGCCTTCAGTTCAATGATCAGACCCTTTGGACCGGCAGCGCAGCGACTCAGAAGCCGCTTGATCCCCAAACGGCGGGCGGCCTCAAGACCAACGGTGCTATGGGAAACTACCAGCCCTTTGGCGACGTGAGGCTGACGCTGCCGGAGTCGCACAAAACCTTCACAGGCTATTACCGAGACCTTGATCTCGCGACCGGCATCACGACCACCCGCTATCGCGTCGGCGATGTCACTTACACGCGTGAGGTCTTCGCATCGAACCCCGCCAACGTGGTGGTCGTCCGGCTTTCGGCCGACAAGCCCGGAGCCATCAGTTTCAGTGCCACGTTGTCCGATGTGAAGCGCGACATCCTGCCGGCGTCTCCCACGCGGACCGACAAGTCCGGGCTTTCGTTTGAAGGCAAAATGACGCCGCCCAATCCTCCGCACGAGCAGGACCTCCGCTGGAACGGGATGGCTTATTCCGCAGCGTTGAAGGCCCTTCCCGAGGGCGGAAAAATGAGTGTGGCGGATGGAAAGATCACCGTCGATGGAGCGGATTCCGTCACTCTCCTGCTCGGCGCTGCGACGGATTACGTAGGAGATCCGCACAAGCAATACAAGGGCGAGCCGCCCGCGCCGAAGGTCGAGGCTGCAATCGCCGCGGCGTCCTCGCAGAACTATGCCGATCTCCGCGCGGCTCACGTGGCGGATCATTCCGGGCTCTTCAACCGCGTGGCCCTTGATCTCGAACTAACACCGAACTCCAAACTTCCCACTGACAAACGCCTCATCGCCTACACGCAGGGCGCGTCCGATCCTGCGCTGGAGGCCTTGCTTTTCCAGTTCGGGCGTTACCTGCTCATCGCCAGCTCGCGTCCGGGCGGCATCCCGGCGAATCTGCAGGGCCTCTGGAACCAGGAGGTTCACCCGGCGTGGTATTCCGGCTACACGACGAACATCAACGTCGAGATGAACTACTGGCCGGCTGAGCCGACCAACCTCTCCGAGTGCCACGAACCCCTCTTCGACTGGATCGAGGACCTCGCGGTCGCCCAGGAGCTTAACCCCGATCCGAAGCTCGCCACCGATATCGGCTGGTTCATCTACAGCACGAACAACGCCCTCGGCGGCAACAGCGGCTGGGGCCAACACCGCCCGGGCAGCGCATGGCTTACGCAGCACCTCTTCGAGCGCTGGGCGTTCAGCGGCGACAAGGAATTCCTCCGCAAACGGGCTTACCCGCAGCTCCGCGAGCTCACCCGCATGTGGGACGCCCGCCTCGTGGAGAATGCCGACGGCAAGCTCATCACGCCCGATGGTTGGTCGCCCGAGCACGGTCCCATCAAGCAGCCCGATGGCAGCATCAAGATCGTCGAAGGCGATCGCACGCCCCGTCCGGGTGTTAGCTACGACCAGCAGATCATCTGGGATCTCTTCACGAATTTTCTGGAAGCCTCCGCCGCGCTCAATGAGGACCCGGACCTCCGCAAACACATCGCTGAACGCCGCTCCCGACTTCTTGGACCGACTGTCGGACGCTGGGGGCAGATCCAGGAATGGATGGAGGATGTGGATCCTCAAAACTATCCGTATCGCCACATCTCCCAGCTCTTCGCCCTGCACCCCGGCCGCCAGATTTCTCCCATCACCACCCCCGAATGGGCGGAGGCCGCCGCCGTCACGCTGAACGACCGCGGCGATCAGAGCGTCGGCTGGAGCCGCGCCTGGAAGATCGCCTTCTGGGCCCGCCTCCACGATGGTGACCGCGCCGGTAAGCTCGTGCGATCGACCCTTTCTTTCGCGAAGCCCGGCTCGCGCGACAGTGGCACCTACCCGAACCTTTTCGGTGCCGGCCCGCCCTTCCAGATCGACGGCAACTTCGGCTACACCGCCGGCGTCGCTGAGATGCTCCTGCAGAGCCATCTTCTTACCGACGACGGACGTCGCGAAATCGATCTGCTTCCGGCCATTCCCTCGACTTGGACGGAAGGCAAGGCCACCGGACTCCGCGCCCGTGGCGGATTCGAGGTCGATCAGATCTGGAAAGACGGCAAGCTCGTCTCCGCCACCATCCGCTCCATTCTCGGTCTCCCCTTCCGCCTCCGCTACGCCGGAAAAACATCCGACGTGACGCTTGCCGCCGGGCAGACCCACGTTTTCAAGCCCTGATCTGCCAAAGTGATCAGCTGACCCGCCTCGTGCGATGAACCCTTCCTTGCGCCGTTGGAAACGGCCCGTAATTTTCGGAATGATGCTTCTGGGTATTGCCTTTTCACAGACGGGTTGGAGCAGCGGTCCGGGAGGCGACCGGACCGGGGTGGCCCTCCGGGAGAGCTTCATCTGGTCGTCCAACCAGCCGGACAAACCGGAGTTTTTACAGGCGGCCTTCCGGCGTTCCTTCGACGTCGGTGAGCGGCCTGCCCAAGCAGCTCTGCATGTCTTCGCCTACACCCGCTACCGGCTCTATGTGAATGGCGAATACATCGGGCGCGGGCCGAACCGGTTTGAAAACATCCGGCCTGAGTATGACACCTGGGACATCACCTCCCGGCTCCGACCGGGAAAAAATGTCATTGCGGTTCTTGCTTCGCGCGACTGGCCGCGGGGCACCGCCAAGGCCGCGGATTGCCTGGCGCGCATGCGGCGCCATGCGCCCGGGTTCACCGCACTCCTTGCCATGCAGGATTCCTCGGGCCGGGAGACATCCCTGCGGACGGACGAATCCTGGCTCGCGATCCCGGAGAGTGGCTTTTCCCAACCCGAAGGCTACCTCTACTCTTCCATCGCCGAGATCTATGATGCGCGGGCGCTCGCTGGCGACTGGTGGGTGGCGGACTTCGATGATCGCCGCTGGCCGGCGGCAGTGCGGGTCGACACGCAGGATGTGGCGGAATGGCCGGCGCTCTCTCCGCGCTCGATCCCCCTGCTGCGCGAAGCTTCCATCCCGTTCGAGAAAAGCGCGGGAGCCTCGCCCGAAGAATTTGTTGTTCGCGTGCCGCGGATCGTGCAGGCGTATTGGACTCTGGACATCGATGCGGAGGAGGGGAGCCGTGTCACCGTTACGCCGTTGCTTCCCGAGGGGAAAACCGGCACGCCAAGCACCTACACCTGCCGGGCCGGCCGGCAGCGCTGGATGGGCGGCGATACCTTCGCGTTCGATGCGCTCTCGGTCCGTGTCGATTCCGGCCGTGCAGACATCGGCGGGATCGGGGTGGTTGAGGTTCTTTATCCGTTTGAAAGAGTCGGTTCGTTCACCTGCAGTGATCCTCTTCTTAACCGGATCTGGGAGCTCACCGCCCGCTCGCTGGAAGTGCTGAGCGAGGACGCCTACACGGATTGCGGCGATCGCGAGAGGTCGGAGTGGATGGATTGCGATCCGCCCATGTATGATGCGACCCGCGTGATGATGGCAGGTCCGGACGGAAAGGGAGGCAAAGTCTGGGGAGATCCGCGCCTCTTCGCGAACATGCTGCGCCGCGTAGCCTATACCCAGGAACCCGACGGAATGCTGCGTGCGCGCACATGCTCGGATCTCATCGACATCCATACGCGCATGGAGGACCGGGCCTGCGATTGGGTGGATGGTTTGCGGAAATACTATGAGGCCACGGGCGACAAGGATCTCATCCGCGAACTCTGGCCGTTTGCGGAACGCCTGCTCGATTGGTTCGCTGCGAGGCGGACAGAAAACGGTCTCGTCAAAGCGCGGGAGTGGATCGCCTGGGATAACCCGATGAGCTATGCCGAGTGCGAAGGCGCGGCGAACAACGCCTTCATCTGGCGTGCCTTCTCCGATGCCGCCTGGCTGGCGGCGCAGACCGGAAATCAGAAATCGGCGGAGAAGTGGAGCCGGGCAGCGGACCAGCTTTCCGCGGCATTCCAAACCGCCCTCTGGGACGAGGCGGTCGGTGCCTACTGCTCGTCGATCGGAACGCCGGAGATTCTCCCGGAGAACCGTCGCTTCCGGCAATCCATCACCTTGAAGTCGGAAAACGGCCGCACCGAACCGACGCTCCACGCGAACCTCTTCGCCCTGGACCGCGGGATCGTGCCCGCCGACCGCCGCGCACGCACGACGGAGTGGGCGCTCAAGCACTCCAATCAGATCCGCCAGATCATGGCGAATTACTACTTCTTCAAAATTCTCTACGCGCTCGATACGCCGTCCTACGACCAAGAGATTCTTGATCGTATCCGGAAAGGCTGGAAGGCGATGGCCGAGTCGCCGTGGGGAACCACATGGGAAAGCCCGAACGGAGGGTCGAAAATGCACTGCTACGGGATCGTGCCCGGTCCGATTCTCAGCAGCTACGTGCTGGGTGTGCGCCGCGATCGTCCGGTGTGGGAGAAGAAGCTGATTGTTGAGCCCCACCTTGCCGATCTCGAATTCGCCAAAGGCACGGTCGTTACCGAGTTCGGTCCGGTGCCCGTTTCCTGGCAGAAAAAGGGAGACCGTCTCGCATTCGAAGTCACGGTCCCGGAAGACGTTGAGGCCACGCTGGCTCTGCCCATCCATTCCCAAGCCGGGACGATCGAATTGGACGGGGTTGCCGTGCCTTTTAAGAAGATCAACGATCGCGCCACGGTGAGTCTTCCACCGGGTGTCCACCGCGGAGTTTTTTGAGTTTCCGAAAGGTGTCTCGCGCGGCAATGCGTTTGACATGCCTGCACGGATATGACTCAATGCCTGCATGAAGGAGAAGCAATCTGTGCAATACACCGTACGCGATGTCTCTGCCGAGGTAGACAACCGTCTCCGCGAGGTGGCGGCCCTTGAAGACCTGAGCCTCAATCAGGCCGCCCTGCGCGCCCTTGCGCGAGGCCTCGGCGTGGACGGGGCGCCCGTGCGCTACCGATCGCTCGGCGACATCGTCCGCAGTGCCCCGAAGACCGGCCTCAAGGCATGGCGGTCGGCATTGCAGGAGCAGGACACCGTGAATGAGGCCGACTGGCGATGAGGATTCTCATCGACTCGAACCGCTTCATCGATTTCTGCGCGGGCGAGCAGGAGGTGATCGATACGTTTGAGCAGGCGGCGCTCCTCGTGGTCCCCTTCGTCGTGCTGGCCGAGATCCGAGCCGGCGCGGCGGTGATGAAGCGCGGGGATGTGCAGGTCCGCATTCTCAACGAGCTCCTGCAGCAGCCCGGCGTGAGGATTGCCCACAGCAGTGACACGACGGCACATCACTATGCGGCCATCTATGCGCGGCTCCGCAAAGCCGGCACGCCCATCCCGACGAATGACATCTGGCTCGCCGCTCTCGCGATCGAGCACGCTCTGGTCCTCTACTCGCGCGACGCCCACTTCGATCTCATCCCGAGCATCCCGCGGCTGGGAGGCTGACAGAGGAACGCCGGCACCCGGCGTCGTGCGGCTCCCTCTCGAGGTAGTTTCCCGCTCGGCAGGGATGCTGACACGCTGAAAGTCCAAACGTCCCGCGCATTTGCCGGATCGACTCCGCCGGCCTTTCGATTAGAATTGGGCGGCTCCCGGAAAGCCGATGCCCAGCGTTCTCATTCTTTGCCCGACTTTTGATCATGCCGAGACGCTCTATGCCTCTACGGCGAGTGTGAGGGCGCAGACGTTTCAAGACTGGGAGCTCGTGGTGATCGGGGACGGGGCTCCGGAGCGGACGACAGCAATCGTTTCAGCGATCTCCGCAGCGGATGCGCGCATCCGCTACGAGGCGCACCCGAAGTCGGCACGTTTCGGAGAGATCTACCGCGGCCGGGTCATCCGCGAATCCTCCGCAGATGTGGTGCTGCAGATCGGTGATGATGATCTGTGGGCACCGGACCATATCGAGCGGATGCTTCACCTGCTGGAGGAGGCGGATTGGGCAAATGAGGCTCCGCTGCGGGTGGCTCCAGATGGCGGTTCGGAATGGTGGCCGATCAACCACGGGACCGGGGCGGTCCGCTCAGCGATCGTCCAGGGCATCGCGGTCAGCGCCGGACCGAATTTCGTGGCCTACCGCCGGGAAGCGTATCTGCGCCTGCCGGAAGGCTGGACCTGCGCTCCCCCGCCGGGGCCGTCCGACGCCTTCATGTGGGCAAAATTTTTCCGCCTTCCCGGGTTGAGAGTCGCGAGTATCGCTTCCACATCGGCAATCAAATTTCCGAGCCACGTCTTCGGACGTGAGGAGTGGGATTCTGCGCGCCGGCTGGAGGAACTGGCCCCGTGGCTGGCACGGATCAGCCAGCCCGGGTTGATCGGGGAGCTCTGCAAGGAAGCATCGGTTCGCTCCCGCCTGCTTACGCTTTACCGGCTTCACGGAGTTCCGGCGTCCCTGTCTTGGCCCGAGGCGCTGCGCTGGTGTGGATTCGAACCGGTCGCTCCGGAGGGTGAGGCTGCGCCGGCGCGGAATGGTGCGAAAATGCCGCTGCCACTATCGCCCCCGCAGGAGGAGGAAGCAGCGCTCGCTCTCGAGGACTTTCGCCGGCTCGTTTCCGCTTAGAGCCATCAAACGCCCCCTGGATGGCGGGCAAGAAATTCCTTCAAGGTCGGCAGAGAAGCGTCCACGGGCGACAGGATCGGATCGGGATCGGGCCATGCCACGGCGAGGTCGGGGTCGTTCCAGATCACGCCGGACCGGTTGGTCGGATCGAACTCGCGGGAGACCTCGTTCAAATAGTCCACCTCCGTGTGGCAGTAGGCGGCATTGCACAGCCCCTCGCTGATGAACAGCCGAATCCGCTCGCCCGGGGTGTCGCCGATCAGAAAAGACTCCGTCCGGCCGAACGTCGGGCTCCCGGGACGGAGATCCGCCACCACGCAGGTCGCGGTCCCGCGGACCACATAGACGCATTTATCCCATGGCTCGGCATGGAAGCCCCGGAGCACGCGGGGAGCTGAGCGGGAGTGGTTGCCCTGGGCGAAGCGGATTTCCCGCTTCAATAACGAGGAGATCTCGGCTGTTTGATACGTCTGGCGGAAGAATCCGCGATTATCCTCGTGGTATGGCCACCGGACGACCAGCAGGCCGGAAAGGGAAGTCGTTTGTACGGGCATGGAAACAGTTCGCGCTGGCGGGAAGAGGTATCGCATTCCCTCCCGCAGGGCAACCCGCACAGAAGGCCCTACGCGCCTTGGGAAGGAGTGGCTTTCGCTGACGGCTTTGGTTTCCGGACAGCCTCCAATCCCTTGCGGGCATAGTCGATGACGTGGCCCTGGTGGATGAGCCAGGAGAGATCCGCTGCTACCGCCGCTTCGCGCCGCGCTTCATCGGCCGGCGTGGTCCGCTGGGCGACGAGCGCTTTCCACTGCTCGGCCCGCGGGGTGGAGGGGTGGGATTCAAGGTAGTCGAGGATGCTGCTCAGACCCTCCGCGACCGGGTTGCTCTGCCGGTCGAGGTGGCGGGGACGGGCCACCGAGATGTAGGTGATGTTTCCGTGCGCCTTGAAAATCTGGAGGCCTTTTGCAGAGAGTTCGCGGCCCACGACATTGGCGAGGGGAAGAGGGAAACGCCGGAGCTCGAGGACGGATTTTTGCGTGAGTTGCCGCAGGGTGACCGTGGAGTGGTGAACGGCCACCGGTCCGGCAACCTCGATCCCGCCGAAGGCTTCGACGATCAGGGACGCCGCATGGTGTGCGCGGAAATGGCGTTCCACCTCCTTAAGGTCGCGGAACTTCACCGGCTCGGAACCCTCGGGGGTCTCGAGGGTTTGGAACTCCTCTTTCGAACTCTGCTCAGTCTTCCATTGGTCGAGAAAGGCGGGCTCTTTCTCCATGCGGATCCGGCTTTTGAAGACCTCGAACGGCACGTTCGCGAAACGCTCCGCGTGCAGCTTGCGGAGCCGGTTCTGATAGTCGTGGTAATTCGGCGGACCGATCACCGTGTCGCTCATGCCACAGACCGCGACGAAAGGGAATGCGCCTTTCGGTGGTTCGACCTCAACCACCTCCCGCCGGTAGTAGCGCTCCAGATCGTGCTCCAGAATATGGCGCGCGGCCTCCGCTTCGCTGAGCCAGAGGCTCTTGTCTCCGGTATATTGAAAGAGACGCGTGGCCTTGTCGGAAGTGCGCTGGAACTTTACGAAATATCGCTCCGGTTTTTCCAGAATCAGGAGGGCGAGATCGAAGACCGCGTAGGCCTTTCCTCCGGACTTCAGTTGCTTGGCTAACCCCTCGATGCCGCGCGGGTCCGGCTCGAGGGAAACCGACCAGCCTTCGATGACTGGCTCGGGCGCACGCGCGGGACCCCGCTCGTCGCGCCTTCCCGCATCCTGCCGGCCGCGTCCTCTCGGGTCGTCCTTCCGTCGCGGCCCCCGGTCGGGCTTGCTGCGTCCGCCGGGTCGGAACTCCGACCGGTTTCCGCGCCGGTCTCCCGGGTGCTCGTCGTGGCGATCGCCGAAACGTTCGACGAGCGAGGAGGGGGATTTGCCGGAAGGATCGGCCGCTTTTGCCCAGGCGGGCAGAAAGCTGTTGGCCAGATCAATTTCTGAAAACGCAGGTTCGGAGGATGGTGATTCGCTCATTTTGGGAAAAGGGAGCCGTGGATCCGGATCTGCCGTTGATGAGGCGCGGCTCAAGGGTAGGTTGTCGGGCTTCCGAGCCGCAACGCAGCAGCGCAAGCCCGGATTTTAGACCACTCTGCTCCCGCAATCCGTCACGTCAAGCAACCGCGCGCAGAGGCTGGCGATTTTCCCGTTCTGAAAAAACCCGCCATGGCCCCCCCTCGATAGGGCGTGAGGGGGAGAAACTCGGCGGGCCGCAAGCCCTTTCGTAGCGGAAAAGGAAAGACCTCCCCGGTTGATTCCAGTCAATAACAGACCGTCCGCTCTTCCACGTCGATGGGAAGTGCGGCCGGTTTCAAGCCGGTCGCCATGGCGGTGAGCCGGATGGGACCGGTCGCACCGGGTATTGCGCGGACGATGACGAGGGCGAGGCCGTTGAAGGTCTTCCGGCGGGTGGCTTGGAAGGGCTCGAAGCTGGTGGGATCACCGTTATCAACGGCCACGATCTCGCCCGGGCCGGAGACGGAGAATTCCACTTGGTTGGCGGAACGCGGGACGGTGAGTCCGTCGGCGTCCGTGATGCGCACGGTCACAAACGAAAGGTCGCGTCCGTCGGCATGGATCTGCGGCCGGTCGGCGGCGAGTGCGATCGCGGCGGCCGGGCCGGTTGTTTTCACGGTGGCGGTCGCCCATTCGTTCCCGTCTTTGTAGGCAACGGCCCTCAGTGTGCCGGGTTGGTATTTCACATCCTCCCAGACGAGGCGGAAATCCTGACCCGGCACTTTCTTTTTCCGGCCCAGCGACCCGCCGTTGAGAAAGAGCTCGGCCTCGTCGCCCGATGTGTAGAGATGGACCGGCGTGGGCTGGCCAACGCGATCCGGCCAGTTCCAATGCGGCAGAAGGTGCGCCATCGGCAGATCGGGGCGCCATTGCGATTGGTAGAGAGAATAGCGGTCCTTCGGAAATCCGGCGAGGTCCACGATGCCGAAGTAGCTGCTGCGCGAGGGCGGGCGGGATTTGGCGAGCGCGGCCAGTTCGGCCTCCAGCGCTGCGCGTTTTTCCGGATCGTTGCGGAAGTTGAGCAGCTGGGTTTCGTCCTCCGTGATGTAGGGCGTCGGCTCACCAAGGTAGTCGAATCCCGTCCAGACAAACTCGCCGTGCAGGTGTGCGAACCGCGCGTGGATGCGGAACTGCGTATCGGGATCGCATCCCCAGGCCGGAGCGTGGCGGTCGTAGGAGCTGACGTGCCAGTTCGCCATCTGATCGTCGAAATAATACTCGCCGCGCGAGCTCACGCACGACGAGGTCTCGCTGCCGAGGGTCGGCATTTCCTTGTAGCGCGGGTCGTTGTCCCAGCGATCCTGCTGGCCGAAAAAGTAGTTCACGCCCATGACGTCGAGCCCGAGGGCGGCCCCGGAATCGCGTCCGCCATCCGGATCGTTGTAGCCGTTCGAAACCGGGCGGGTCGGATCCAAGGAGCGGACGATGTCGGCAAGGTGCTTTGTGAGGGCAGCGTCCTGCTGCTCCAGGACCTCGTTGCCGATGCTCCACAGGACGACCGACGGATGGTTGCGGTCGCGCCGGACGAGCGCCTCCAGATCGCGGACGTGCCATTCGTCGAAGAGCCTATTGTAGTCGTTCGGCTTTTTGCCCTTTCTCCACGCATCAAAGGCCTCATCCATCACAAGGAACCCCATGCGGTCGGTCAGTTCGAGAAGCTCGGGCGCGGGTGGGTTGTGCGAGGTGCGGATCGCGTTGCAGCCCATCTCCTTCAGGATTTCGAGCTGGCGTTCGAGGGCGCGGACATTGAGCGCGGCACCGAGCGCGCCGAGATCGTGGTGCATGCAAACCCCTTGAATCGGCACCCGCCTGCCATTGAGGAGAAATCCGTCCCGCGCCGTGAACGCGATCGTGCGGATGCCGAACGGTGTGTCGTAGGTATCGACGACCCGGCCGCCGGCTTTGACCTGCGTGCGGGCGAGGTAGCGGTGCGGTGTCGCGAGGTCCCAGCGTTTCGGCTGCAGGATCGTGGCGTCGTGTGCGACCGCCGCGCGGCCGTTGGCGGGAATCTCCAAGCTGGCCTCCTCCTTTGCAGCTACGGGTTTGCTGCCCGGTTCGCCGTTGGCATCGAGCTCGAAGAACTCCGTGCGCACCGAGGCCTCGACCGCTTCGCCGGATGCGTTGTCCACGGTGACCTCAAGGCGGACCTTCGCGCTGGCATCGGTCACATCCGGCGTCGTGAGATAGGTGCCCCAGTGCGCGACGTGAACCGGTTCGGTTTTCACCAGCCAGACATTGCGGTATATTCCCGCGCCGGGATACCAGCGCGAATCCCAGCTCTCGGTATCGAGGCGGACCGCGAGCAGGTTTTCTTCGCCGAATTTAAGGAACGGCGTGAGGTCCATGCGGAACGAACTGTAGCCGTAGGGCCACGTGCCGACGTAGTGGCCGTTGCACCAGATTTTCGCATGGGCCATCGCCCCGTCGAAATCGACCGAGACGCGCTTGCCTGCATCCGTCGCCGGCAGGGTGAAGCGTTTGTGATACCAGCCGATCCCGCGCCACGGCAGCTTTCCTGTCATGCCGGGAAGCTCAAGGCGGAACGGCCCCTCAATGCCCCAGTCGTGCGGTAGATCGAGCGTGCGCCACTCCGAATCGTCGAATACCGAAGGCTCCGGCTGGCGCGACCCGTCGGCCTGCAGCCCGAACCGCGCAAAGCGCCAGTCGTCGTTGAAGGATTCCCGCGAGCGAACGGGCGCGTCCGAAGCGGAAGCGGGGGTGAGGCTGGAGGTAAACATCGTAAGGACGAGGAGAAAGCGCAGGCACCGGGTGGCTTCCGGGTAAAAACCGGCGCTGGTTTTCTGGGAGGTTGTTTTCAGGTGATCGGGGGGGAATCCGTCTGCGTGTGGTATCCGGCAAACCGGTATCGTTTCTTTGTGGTCCGGCCAACTCCTAAAGTCGCGGCTCCCGAATTCGGAGGCCGGTATTCCGTGCGCGTGCCAGCTCCCGAAGGTTTCGTTGGACAAGGCGAAAAAGCTGAGTGAATTCAAAGGCCATGAAATTCCGTGCCTCAGCCCCCATCCGCCGTTTGCATCTCCTTGCCGGAACGTGCCTTCTGGCCGCCGTCGCTCCGCTGCACTCGGGCGAAGTCGCGGCCTCCAAAGAACCGGTCCTGCAGGAAGCGCCGGTCCGGCCGCGCACCATCATTGACTCCAATTTCGACTTTGTCGCGCCGACGAAGTTCACCGGTTCGACCGACGCGGGCACGGTGACGATTTTCAGCTCCCGGGTGAATCTGCGGGAGGAACTCCCGGTCTCGCAGTCGCTCATCCTTACCGGTGGCCTCGGATGGGAGAGCGTGTGGTTCGGCGTGCAGGATTCCGTGTCGGTCATCCCGAATCAGGTTCAGTCGGTCAACGGCTCGCTGGGCTTCCGCTACCGCTTCCTCGACAAGTGGTCCATCGCCGTCTCGGGCACGGCGGGGCTCTACAGCGACTTTGCGGACATCGGTTGGGAGGATGTGAACTTCGACGGCTACGCCTATGTCGGGTATCAGTTTTGTGAAAACCTCTACGTCTTTGCGGGTGTCGCGCTAGTCCCCGACTTCCAGATTCCCGTGCTGCCCGCAGCTGGAGTCCGCTGGAAAATCAACGACCAGTGGATGCTGAATGTCCAACTGCCGAAGCCGACGCTGGAGTATGAGTTTGTCGAGGGATGGAAAGTCTACGCCTTCGGGCAGCTGGCCGGCGGCACGTTCCGCGTGGCGAAGGATTTCGGCGAAGCCTCCGGCGAAAGTGTGCTGAATAACAAATGGATGAGCTACCTCGACATCCGCGCCGGTGGCGGATTGGCCTACACTTGGAACGAAAAGCTGACATTCCGGGCCGAGGTCGGCTCCTCGCTCTACCGGAATATCGAATACGGCGGGACCGACTTCGGCGTCGATGCCGGGCCGGCGGCCTTCGCGAGCGCAGGGCTCTCGGTGAAACTCTGACGCATCCGGCGCGAAGGCGTCTATTTTGCCGGGGAGGAGCCTGGCCTTGCCCGGCCCCGGATGCGAGAGATGGTCCGGAAATTGGAGGCGTGCAAAAATGGCCTGACAGAGAGCCGGCCGGCCGGCCATGTTCGCCGGCATGCTGCATGTCGTTCTCATCGAGCCCGAGATTCCGCCGAATACGGGCAATATCGCCCGGCTTTGCCTCGCGACCGGGGCGCGCCTCCATCTGGTGAAGCCGCTCGGGTTTTCGCTCGATGAAAAGGCGCTCCGCCGGGCGGGGATGGACTACTGGGACCAATGCGACGTCGTCGTCTGGGAGTCGTTCGACGAGCTCCGTGCCGCGGCTCCCGGCAGCCGGTTTTTCTACCTGACGACGAAGGCGAAGGCTCCGTATTGGAATGCCACGTTCCAAGACGGGGACTACCTCGTCTTCGGCCGCGAGAGCCGCGGGCTTCCGGAATCACTGCTCCGGCAAAACCCCGAAGCCTGCCTCACGATCCCGATGACACCGCAGGCCCGCAGCCTCAACCTTGCCACAGCGACCGGCATCGTTCTCTTCGAGGCGGTCCGCCAGATAGCCAGGGCTTGAAAACCGGCTTCCAGCGTGCAGGAAAGAAAGATAGGAATTCCGATTGACTCTCTTGAATCGCCGGCTAGTCTCAACAACTCCACTGATCCGATTTTTCTATGAAACGCACTTACCAGCCTTCCAAGAGGACGCGCAAGCGGCAGTTCGGTTTTCGCGCCCGCATGAAAACCAAGGCCGGCCGGGAAACCTTGAACCGCCGTCGTCAACGCGGTCGCAAGCGTCTGCTCCCGAAAGGTGTCGAGATCCATTACGCGCGCCACACCGGAGCCTGATCGGCCCCGGCTGAGGTTTCAGAAAACTTCGCGGCTCACGTCCGGCCCGGAGTTTGCGATGGTTCGTGAACGCGGGCGTTCTGTTCAGGGCAAATTCCTCCGTGTCGGAGTCCTTATCCCTGCCGAAGGTCAGGCCCGTGTCGGGCTGATCACCTCAAAGCGCGTCGGCGGAGCCGTGATTCGCAACCGCGTCCGACGCCGGCTCCGCGAAATCTTCCGCGCGTGCCTGCCGGAAATCGCCGATGGCCGCTGGGTGGTGATCGTCGCCAAGCCCCCGGCCGCGGAAGCCTCGTTCGAAGAATTGCGCGGGGAATGGTTGCTTCTTGCGAGGCGACTTTCTATTTTGCCGCCTCTTCCATGACATCCCTGCTCCTTTTCCTTCTGCGCGCCTACCAGTGGCTCGTCAGTCCGGCCTTGCAGGCGATTTGTGGACCTGGCTGCGGATGCCGGTTTGAGCCGACCTGCTCGCAATACGCCATCGAAGCGGTTCAGCTTCACGGGCCGCTTCGCGGTCTGCTCTTCAGTCTCCGGCGGATCCTCCGCTGTCACCCATGGGGCGGATGCGGGTATGACCCCGTTCCCGCCGCCTTCAAACCTTCTCACTAACTTAATGGATCGCAAAGCTTGGATCGCCGTCACCTTGTCCGTTCTTGGGCTCTTTGGTTGGCAATGGTATGTCAGCAAATACATAACTCCCGCCCAGCAGGCGGCGGCCGCCGCTCAGGCGACGCCATCGCCGTCTGCCGAGCCGCCCGCCTCAGCTTCGCCATCCGCCACACCAGAGATCGCGGCCGGCCCGTCGGCCACCCCCTCGCTGCCGGTGATGACCGCCCGTGCGGAGAGCCTAACCCAGGATGGTGCGGAGTTTGTCTTCAATAACGACACCGGTGGCATCGAGACCGTCTTCCTCCAGATGCACAAGGGGGAGAACCAATCGAGCGTCGCGTTGAACCGCGATCGCGCGATGCCGATCGGCGCGATCGGCTTCGAGCCGGGCAAGACACTCGGCGGCTTCGAAATGCGCACCGACCATGCGGCCGGTGAGGCGATTTTTACCAAAACCGCCCCTGACGGACTCGAGATCACGAAGCGCTTCGTCCTGCCGCCGGCCTCGGACAAAAAGAAGCTCTACACCGTCCGCCTGAAAGTGGACTTCAAAAACCCCGGAGCGGCGGAGCTTCAGGTCCCCCCGTTCTTCATCGCAGCCGGCGGCGCGGCCCCGATCCATCTCACGGATCTTCCGATGTACACCCGCTTCGACTGGTCGCACGGGGGCAGCATGACGGTGATCGACGTGAACTGGTTCTCGGCCAGCTCGGTTCCGATTCTCGGCATCCCGCTCCGCGGCGAGCGGCCGGTTTACCTCGAGAGCAAGCCCGATGTCGACTGGGCGGCAGTGACGAGCCAGTACTTCTGCACGATCGTTTCGGCAACCGAGCCCAAGGGCACGTCCGTCTGGGCGCGCCGCTTCGATACCCGCAAGCAGAACAATACCCCCGTCTTCGGCATCCAGGGCGGCCTTGGGATGGCCGGCTTCGCCGTCGCCCCCGGGGCCACCGTCACCCGCGAGTTTGAGATTTACGCCGGGCCGAAGGAGCTGGCGCGCCTGAAGTCTCTCGGCCCGAATCACGACCACGTCATGAACTTCGGCTGGTTCGGGTTCGTGAGCGAGTTCCTCCTCTGGGCGATGAATACCATCCACGGATGGGTGGGCAACTACGCCGCGTCGATCATCATCCTCACGCTCATCATCAAATCGCTCCTCTGGCCGGTTCAGAACAAGGCGACGAACGAGATGCGCAAGATGGCCGCCCTCTCGCCGAAGATGACCGAGCTCCGCGAGAAGTACAAAGACGACCCGCAGAAGATGAACGAGGAGGTCATGAAGCTCTACCGCGAGTACGGGGTCAATCCCCTCAGCGGCTGCTTCCCGATGCTCATTCAAATTCCGATCTTCTTCGGCTTCTACGCCATGCTCGGCACGGCGATCGAGCTCCGGAACAGCTCGTTCCTTTGGGTGGCGGACCTTTCGCAGCCGGATACCGTCGGCCACATCCTCGGGTTCCCGATCAACGTTCTCCCGATCGTCATGGCCGGCACAATGGTCTGGCAGATGATCATCACGCCGAAGACTGGCGACGCCGTCCAGCAGCGCATCTTCTATTTCATGCCGGTGATCTTCCTGGTCTTCTGCTACAACTACGCGAGCGGCCTCGCGCTGTATTGGACAACGCAGAATATCTTTTCTATCGTGCAGCTCTACCTGACCCGCAACAAGCCGCTGCCGACGCTTGAGAAGAAGAGCGACATCGCGCGGCGCGAAGCGGCGGCAGCAAAGAAGAAAAAGAAAAAACGGAACATGCCATGAGCCAGACGCCCACCGAAGTTCTTGATACCATCCTCGGCTACCTCGGCTTTGTCGTCGAGATCCAGGAGCAGGAACGCGATGGCAACCTGGTCCTGCAGATCCTCACTCACGAGCCCGAGCGCCTCATCGGCCGCCGGGATGAGGTCGTCGATGACCTCCAGTATCTCGTCAACCGCGTGCTCGCCGCGCAGGAGCCTCCCGGCCCCCGCGTGATCGTCGATGTCGAACACCACCGCGCCATGCGCGACGATGCCCTTGTGGAAAAGGTCCTTCACCTTGCCCAGGCCGTCCGCTCCACGCGGCGCCCGATCCAGACCGAGCCGCTGAACTCGTACGACCGGCGCATCGTTCACAACGCTTTCAAAGACGATCCCGAGATCGCCACGTGGAGCCCTCAGGATCAAGCCCGCCTCAAGAGGATTACGATCCGTCCCCGGACGTAATGCTCCGCCCATCACCAGTCAGAGGTGCTGCGGGTATTTGCTGATTTAATGCCCATGGAAAAAGTGCCTGCGTTCTCGCACGAGGACTTCAAAGTTTTGGCCGTCGAGAAAGGTGGCTCGGGTAGGAAATTCTACCGGCTTCACGCGGGCGAGCGCTCGATGATCCTGGTGAAGTACACCGGCCAGCGGGAGGAGAACCTCCACTACGTCGACATCGCGCGCTTTCTGTCGGCGGCCGGGGTCCAGGTGCCGCATGTCTATTTTCACGACGCCGCGGAGGGCCTCATCTGGATGCAGGACCTCGGTGGAGAAGACCTCTGGGCCAGCCGGGGAGCGCCGTGGGTCGAACGCCGTCCGCTCTACGAGTCCGCCCTCATCGAAGGCTTCAAAATCCACACCGCCGCGACACGGAGGCAGCACGAGTTTGAGGTCACGGTTCAGAAGGAGTTCAACGAAGCGCTTTACCTCTGGGAACAGGGTTACTTTTTTGAGCACTGCCTCGGGAATTTCTTCAAGGTTCCCGCGAGCGACGTCAGCCGCCTTGCAGGGCTTCCCGCGCTAGGGCAGACCGCGCGGCGACTCGCCTCGCTGCCGCGCGTGCTGGTGCATCGGGACTTCCAGTCCCAGAACGTGATGATTTGCGGCGGCACCGCGTGGCTGATCGACTTTCAGGGCATGAGGCCCGGCCTCGCGGCCTACGATGTTGCCTCGCTTCTCTACGATCCCTACGTGACGCTGACCGCGGCGGAGCGCCAGGAGATGCTGGAGTTTTACATCCGTCTCTCCCGCCGGTCGGGTGTCGATCTGCCGGAGGATTTCGAGGAGATTTATCTCTGGTGCGCCGCGCAGCGGCTCATGCAGGCCCTCGGTGCCTACGGTTTTCTCGGACTCCAGAAGGGCCGGGCGGACTTCCTCCACCACATTCCTGCCGCCCGCGCATCGTTGCGTGAGGTCGTCTCACGGCTTGACGGGCTGGGGGACCTTGTAAATCTCTTGGATTCTCTGCCATGAACAAACAGCCCGAAACCGCGATCATCCGCCGCATCACGCCCTCGCTCGACGGGGGACGCTACGCCATCAAGCGCGGTCCGGGCGAATCGATCGTCGTCGAAGCGGATATCTTCAAAGAGGGTCACGATGAGGTCACCGCCATCCTCAAGTGGCGCCGGGTCGAGGAAACGACCTGGCGGGAGACGCCGATGCGGCATCTCGTGAACGATCGCTGGACCGCCACCCTCGCCGTGACGGATCCCGGCGCATGGGAGTTCACGATTGAGGCGTGGGGCGATGTGTTTTTCTCGTGGCAGCACGAGATGGAGAAAAAGTTCGGAGCCGGACTTCGCGAACTCCAGAGCGAGACGCTCGAAGGCGCGGCGTTTGTGGAAGCCGCCGCGCAGCGTGCGCGGAAGACGCCCGACGGTGCGGCGCTGAAAAAGTTCGCAACCACGCTGCGCACCGCCGATGCGGAAACAGCGCATGCGATCGCTCACGATCCTGCGCTCTGCGCGCTCATGGTCGTGCATGCCGACCGGTCGCTCTCGACGGTTCACGAGCCGGCGCAGCCGGTGTGGGTCGACCGTGAGCGGGCCGTCTTTGCCGCCTGGTACGAGTTTTTCCCACGCTCTGCCGAGGGCAAGGCGGATTCGGGATCGACGTTCCGCGATTGTCTTGGCCGCATCGATGACGCGAAGGCGATGGGCTTCGACGTGATCTACTTTCCGCCCATCCACCCGATCGGCGTATCGAACCGCAAGGGGCGCAACAACTCGCTCCATGCCGAACCCGGCGAGCCAGGCGTGCCCTACGCCATCGGCAACAGCGCGCAGGGCGTGAATGGCGGCGGACACAAGGACGTCGCTCCTGAACTCGGTACGCTGGAAGACTTTGAATGGCTCGTCGGCGAGGCCCGGGCGCGTGGCATGGAGATCGCCCTCGACTTTGCGATCAACTGTTCGCCGGATCACCCTTACGTGAAAGCCCACCCCGAGTGGTTTTTCAAACGTCCGGACGGCACGATCAAATATGCGGAGAACCCGCCCAAGAAATACGAGGACGTCTATC
>CAZSMN010000002.1:0-46575 GCA_964607615.1 uncultured Chthoniobacterales bacterium
GACGTGGTCGAGTTCCGCTTCAACGTGTGAAGACGTTTGCGGCCGCGCTTGCCGCCGTCGCCGTGCGGCGCCCGGCTCTGCTCGTCGCCGCGGCTCTCCTCCTCCTCGCGCTTGCGGTTGCCACGCTCCGGAGCAGGCAGGCGTTTGATTCCGAGATTCTTAATCTCCTTCCGTCGGGCACGCCGTCGGTCGAAGGATTGAAGATCTATAACTCGCGCTTCACCTCCGCCCGCGAACTCGCGTTTCTTGTGACGAGCCCGGAGGGTGACGATCGTTCGGCGCAATTCGTCGAGGAACTCCGCCGGCAGCCGTGGGTGCTGAGGGTGATGGACGGCCCGCCCACGGCGTCAAGCGAGGGGCTCAGGAGTCTGCCGGCGCTGATCGCTCCTCTCCTTTTGTCGCAGCAGCCGGCCGACTTCGATGCGACGCTCGAGCGGTTGGACCCGGACGCAATCCGCACCCGCATCGCCCGTCTGGCGGACTCCATGGCCGCGGGATCTCCGCTCGCCCGCATCGCGTTGGAGAGCGATCCTCTCGGCGTCATCGCCCCGATCGCTGCCCGCCTCTCGGAGAAGCTGGCCGTCGCTGAAACATTCGACCTCCAGTCAGGCAATATCCGTTTGGTGCCTGTCATCACCACGCAGACCGATCTGTCGGCCGAGGCGTGCCGGTCGCTCATGGCGGACGTTCTCGCCTTTGTTGAGCGATTCCGTCGCGAGGCGGGTTCGCAAGCTCCCGAAATCGGCGTTACCGGTCGCGCGGCCTATGTCGATGAAATCTCGTCGAGCATGCAAAGCGACATCACAACGACAACGATTGTTTCGCTGCTCGCCGTGACCGTGCTCTTCTGGTTTTCCTTCCGCTCGCTGCTTCCGCTGGCTGGCTCGGTTTTGATTCTCGCATTCTCTTGTGTCGTCTCGCTTGCTGCCGGCTCGCTTTTCTTTGACAAGCTGAACGTGGTCGCGATGGGATTTTGCTCGATCCTTATCGGACTGGGGGATGATTTCAGCCTGCTCCTCTACCAGCGCTATCTCATCGCGCGGCACGAGGGCAGGGGCCGCGAAGCGGCGATTGCGGAGTCCACCCGCCACTCGGCCCCCGGCATTCTCTGGGTGGCGCTCACGACCAGCCTTGGCTTTGCGACGCTGATCCTGAGCGGCTCGGCAGGTTTCGGGCAGCTGGGACTTTTGATCTCCGCCGGTGTCCTCATCGGCGCGGTCGGAATGATTCTGCTCATGCCGTTGTTCGAGCGGGGAAATTCCCTGCCGCCCGAAAGTGACCACATCAAGAGCCTCTGCGGGGCCTTCCTTTCACGGGGCATGCTGGTGACGGCCTCTCTGCTCCTCGCAGCAGCCATGACGGTGGCCGCTCTTCCCTGGCGGCCGCTCCGTTTCGACACCTCTCCGCAATCGCTCGAACCGCGTGACATCCCTGCGGCGAAGACGCTTGCTGCGATCATGAAAGCATTTCCGGAGACGTTTGAGCCTGTAATGATCGTGTTGCCCGGACCGGTTGCTGCGGACGAGTTGGGGGCTCTCGATGCTGCGCTGGAGCGCTTGCGGGAATCGGATGAGATCGCTGGTTTTTCAAGCCCGTCGCCGCTTGTCGCCGAACCGGCAACTGTGGAGAGGAATCTCCAACGTCTGCGTCAGAATGATGGTGTAGCGCAGGAGAAGGCCGTGAGCGAAGCCGAGGCGGCCGCCAGCCTAACCGAGGGTTCACTCCAGCCGGCGGCGGATCTTTTAAGGTTGCTCCGGGAGGGGGCGTCGATGGACGCCACGCTTCCACCTTCGTCGCCGTGGTGGTTTGTTTTGGATCGTGTGGTATCGCCGGGCGCCGGCGACGTGATTTTTTATGTCCGTCTCCCTGCCGGAACTTCTGCGGAGAAGCGGGCCGGCATCGAGCACGTCGTGAACGCAGCAGTCCCCCGCGCACTTGTCACCGGATGGAGCCAGATGCTTCACGACCTGGTTCCATGGGCCTCGAGGGAGCTTGTCGTTTTCGGCTCGCTGGTCATCGCGATCATCCTTGTCATCCTCCTGGCGACTTACCGGAGCCTGCCCTTCCTTGTTCTGCACAGCGTGAGCCTCGCCCTGGCGCTCTGCGGCACGGTTGCGACCCTCAAGATCACCGGCCAGGCAATCAATCTCCTCAACGTCCTTGCCTTTCCGCTCATTCTTGCCGTGGGAGTGGATTATGGAGTCCATCTTCTTCTTGCTGTCCGCGAACCGGGAGAGATCCGTCAAAAGCTGCCGGCCGTGATGAAGCCGGTTCTCATCAGCGGGCTGACGACAATGACCGGATTCGGCGCTTTGACATTGGCCAAAAACCCTGCGCTCAGCGGCCTCGGCCTGGTCTGTGCAACCGGCGTGGCGTGGTGTCTTTTTTCAAGCCTGTGCTTTCTGGCACCGATCGCATCGCGGTGGATGACGGGCCCGCGGCGGGCCTGCTGAATCCGGAGCGTGGAGTGGTGCCCCTGACTTGGCCACCGCGTGCTCTACTCGATGTCCGGCTCTTCCTTTTTGCCCTCTGCCATCAACCTTCTCGCGAAGATAGGGTAAAGAGGCACGCTGGCGAAGAGCACGATCATTGCGGTGCGTGTCAGGTCGGCATCCGATCCCGCGACCACCCACAAACAGTAGATACTGACGATGGCTACGATGCCAACGACGAGGTAGTGGTGCCAGCGGGTGGTGCCGGCAATGCAGCCGATTCTTAGAAATGCGATGCCGGAATACATGTAGGGCAGAATCGTCAGGATGATGGCCATATCGATGATCTCGTTGAACTGCTTTGCCAGTGACGGCGAGGCGGTGACGACGACGATCAGCGACATGAGGACGCCCGTGATGAGGAAGTTCAGGGACGGGATCCCACGCGAATCCACGTGGGAAAAGAGCTTCGGAAACAACCCATCCCTCGCTGCGGCCGCGGCGGATTGGCTGATCGTGAGGGTCCATCCCACAAGGGATGATCCGGCTTTGAAAATCGCGCAGAGGGCGATGACAATCGCTCCGGCCGGTCCGAGAACCTTGGCGGCGGCGTCGGCGAACGGGGCCGATGATTTGGCGAGTTGATCGGCGGGCAGGATGCCCATCAGTACCGTGCACGTCGAGATGTAGAGAATGGCGGCAATCGTCAGGCCGATCATCGTGGCCAGCGGGACGTTCCGCTTCGGATTCTCAATCACGTCCGAGGCGACCGCCGCGCTTTCAACACCCATGAAGGCCCAGAGGGCAAAGGCCGCACTTGTCGAGATGGCATCCCACTGGGATTCGTGGGAAGGATTCCAACTGCCGAGGAAGATGTCGGGATTGAACCATTTCCAACCGAGCGTCGCGATGGCGAGAAGGGGGATCATTGCCAGCACGGTTCCCCATCCGGTGAAGAACCCGACGCAGCGAGGGCCGGCGATGTTGACGAATGTGGCCACCCAGACCACTCCGATCGTGAAAAGGGCTTCCCGCCCGGTGCCGCCGATTGCCGGGATGAGCTCGGTGAAATATCCGGTCACGGTTGTGGCGACGGCGATGTTGCCGACCAGATTGGCCGACCAGTAGATGTAGTTCGTCTGGAAGCCCAGATAGGGGCCCAGCGCCTCTCTGGCGTAGGCGTAGGGGCCGCCCGCCTCCGGCTTAACCGCTCCGAGCATCGCAAACATGAGCCCGATCGCCGCCGCGCCGACGCCGGCCACCAGCCAGCCGAAAATCGAAATGCTCCCGACCGAGGCCATGCTGACCGGCAGCAGAAAGATTCCGGTGCCGACCATGTTCACCAGAACGAGCACGGTCGCCATGGCGAGCCCCATCTTTTTTTTTCCGGGCGTCATGTCAGTGGCGGCCTCCGCCCGCAGCCGTCGAGGCCCCGCGATTGTCTGCAATTAGTAGGAACGACGGGCGGAGTGGTCATCGTAGGACGAGGAGCTTATAGACTCCGTCGTCCGATTCAATCCCATGCGTGTCGTGGGCAAATCCCGGAAACTTGCGGTCCCAGTCCTGGATCGCCCTCAGGTAGGCGAGAAACGGTTCGTCCATCGTGCCCAGCCGTTCGCCGGGCATGACCATGGGAATTCCCGGCGGGTAGGGGACGATGCCTGTTGCCGCAATCCGGCCGGCTGCATCGTCCACGGAGATGCGTTCCACCTCGTTGGCGATGAGCTTCTGGTAGGCGTCGGCAGGCGGCATGGCGATCTCGGGAAGCACGGAAAACGCGCGGGCCTGTGCCTGAAGCTGTCCGCCCTGTCGCAGGTGGGACTGCATGCGTTCCCCGAGGTCGCGGAGCCCGAGGCCGGGATAGAGCGGCGCGACGGCGGGGATCGTGTCGCTCAGCGGGGCATTGGTGTCGTAGTCGCGTTTGAAGGCGAGCAGCGAGTGAACGAGCGTGCTCCACTTGGCGTTGGTGATGCCGAGCGAAAACAGGAAGAGAATCGTATAGTCGGTTGTCTTCTCGACCTCGATGCCGCGGGCATCGAGATAGGCCGTGAGAAGAGTTGCGGGAAATCCCGTTTCCGCAATCGAGCCGTCGGTATGGACCCCGGGCGTCACGACCGAGACTTTGATAGGGTCGAGCATGCAGTAGTCCTCCTCGAGATCGAAGCCGTGCCACTCCTCGCCGGGATGGAGAACCCAGCAGGACGGGGAAGATGCGAGGAGATCCGGAGCGATTTGCTCGAACGCTTCGTGCTGACCGGTCCGGGGGTTCCGCACATGGAGAGGATTCCATGTTTGGAAAAACCAATCGTCCCGGCCGTCGTGTTCCCTCCAGAGCCTGGTGATGGTCTGCCGGAAGGCAATGGCTTCGCGAATCGATTCGTCGACCAGCACCTCGCCGCTCCGGCCTTGCATCATTGCCGCACTGATATCGTTCGAAGCGATGATCGGGTAGAAGGGTGACGTCGAGCCGTGCATCATGAACGACTCGTTGAAGCGCTGGTGATCGATGGCCTGCCGCCCGTCGCGGACATGGATAAACGAAGCCTGCGACAGCGCCGCGAGGAGCTTGTGTGTCGAGTGCGTGGCAAAGAGCGTGGGCCCGTCCGCAGGGTGTTCTCCCGGCTCGCCGCGCATCGTGAATCTGCCGGCATAAATCGGATGGAACTTCGCGTAACCATACCAGGCCTCGTCAAAATGGATCCGGTCGACGGAATCGCCGATGACCTCGAGCACGCGATCGACGTTGTACGTCAGTCCGTCATAGGTCGAGTTGGTGATGACGAGATGCGCCGGCCGTCCCTCCGCGCAGAGCTTCTCGGGCGTGAGACTCTCCGGCGGGATCGGGCCGATGATTCCCAGCCTGTTGCGGGTCGGCAGCAGATAGGCGGGGATGGCTCCGGTCAGCGTAAGGCCCTGTTCGTTGGACTTGTGGCAGTTCCGGTCGACCCAGGCCTTCTGTCCGCGTCTCACGCAGGCCATCCAGATAATGCGGTTCGATGTGGAGGTGCCGTTGGTTACCGAATACGAGCGGTGGGCACCGAAGACCTTGGCGGCAAATTTTTCCCCCTCGCCGATCGGTCCCGTATGGTCGAGCAGCGAGCCGAGTTCCCCGACGCTGATCGACAGGTCGCTCCGGAACATGGCCTCGCCGAAGTAGTCGTAGAAAAGCCGTCCGGCCGGTGATTTCTGGAACGCCGTGCCCCCGGTATGGCCCGGTGTGTGCCACGAGTATTCGTGCACGCGGTCGAACGCGAAGAGGGCCTTGGCCATCGGGCCGAGGAGCCCGGCTGAGTAGCTCCGAACGGCGGCGCTGATCCGTCCGCCGATAAATGGTGCGCTGTCCTCCATGAGCCAGACAAGTTCGCTCACGGAGGCGAGCAGCGATTCGGACAGCCCCATCGCGCTTTCGCGGTCCGTCAGGAGAAAAATCGGGATGCGGTCGTTGCGGGAACGGATGAAGGCAATGAGATCCTCGGCGGCGGCATGCGGGGCATCGGGGTCGTTTCCGAGCGTCCAGTCCACCAGCACTCCGTGAAGGCCGGCATCCGCGAGGAAAAGACTCCGCCCGTCGACGGCACCGGGACCCGGAACGACATCGATGCCGTTGAGCTCGAGTTCGGATTTCAGGGATAGCGCGGCACGGCCGGCCGCAGTGGACATTTCGAGGTCGTCATCGACCAGCAGGACACGATGGCGGAGGATTCGGGAGCGGCGTTCGATCATGATTCAGGAGGGTAGGATGAAGGGTTTCAGGTCATCGGGGAGCAGATGGAGACGGAACTCCAGCGCCGGGGAGCCGAAATTCATGAGGACCGCCCTCTCCAGCCCGGTGAGGCAAAGGAAGTTAAGGACCTCCGCGTCGTCGTCACTCTCGAGAGCGGGTTTGGCCCGGCATTCGAGAAGAATCGAGCCGAAGCAGACAAAGTCGGCCTTGAAGAAACTTTGCAGGGCAGTTCCTTTGTAGAAGACCTTCAGCGGCTTCTCGCGCTCAAAGGGGATGCGCCGGTTCACGAATTCGAGAACCAGTGCATCCTGGTAAACCGTTTCGGCCAGACCGCGGTGGAGCTGGGCATGGACTTCGACCGCTGCGCCGAGAATGGCCTCGGTCCTCGGGTCTTTGTGCTGATTTTTCTTATGAGTGGGGGATCTCATAGCGGGGGTCAACGCGGTGTCTGCATGACCCGGCCGTGCTGGATGGAGTTGGTGGGAGATGGTTCATCGGACGCAACATAGGGCATCTTGCCCCGATGAAACCGGAGGTGATACTGCGGGCCTTCGCTCGGGCGTGGCCAGAACTCGTGACCGAGGAGAAATCCAACAGCAAACACTGCGAAAAGGATGGCGAGTGCGCGCATGCTATTCCTGGGGTGGGGGAGGTTGACGATGGCTGACCTGGTTGATCGCGTAGAGCACCGCGCTCAGCAGCAGCGCGATCGCCAGCCAGATGACCTGCTTCGGATCCGAACCGAGGACTGCCCAGAGGCAGTAGACGGTGGTAATGCCAACCATGATGCCCATTCCGACTCCGATCTTCTTTGCCAACCAGACAAGAGCGCCGGCGACGTAGACGTAGGCAACGAGCGTCATAAGCACTGCGATGGAGGAGATGACGCCGAACTCTTTCGAGGCCGTCGGCGAGATCGTCAGGAGCTGCGCGGCCGTCATCAGAAATCCTGTGATGATGAGGCCTTTCACGGGCACTCCGTGCTGGTTCTCCACGCCGAAGATCCGTGGGAAGAGTCCGCCGTCGGAGGCGGCCTTGGCCGTCTGTGCGGTTGCGAGCACCCATCCGCCGAGCGAGCCAAGGCATCCGGCCGCCGCGCAGAAGGAGACGATGGCGCCACCCGCGGGCCCCAGCACCAGGCTTGCGCAATCGGCAAACGGTGCCGCGGATTTCTGGAGAGCGGCATTCGGGATGGCGCCCATGATGGCTGTGCACGAAAGAACATAGGTCACCGCCGCCAGAAGAACACCGCCGACCGTCGCGATGGGCACGTTCTTCTTCGGGTTATCGACCACGCCGGCTGCAACCGAGGCGGTCTCCACACCGATGAACGACCAGAGCGTTACGTTGAGCACGCCCTGGATGGCGCCGAAGGTGTCTTTTCCGCTGACGTTCCACGCGGCCATGTAGGTCGCGGGATCGAACTTGAACCAACCGACGATTGCCACGCCGACGATGGCGACCAGCGCGAGGATTGTCGTGACGGATTGGACGTTCGTGGTGAGTTTCGGCCCGATGATGTTGATGAACGTGAACAGCCAGATCATCCCGATACAGGCGGCGGCAAGCACGTAAGGGTCTTTAAGGGCCGGAAAGAAGAAGCTCAGATAGCCGACGCCCACGACAGCGAGTGCGACATTTCCGATCCAGCCGGCCAGCCAGTAGAGGAGATTGGTCTGATAGCCTATGAAGGGACCGAACGCCCGCCGCGCATACGCATAGGAGCCGCCGGGGCTGTCATCGATCGATGCCATCTTCGCGTAGACGATCGCGAGGCAGAGCGCGCCGGTGATGGTCACCACCCATCCGTAAATGGCGATGCCTCCCGTTGCCGCGAGGTTGGCCGGGAGCATGAAAACTCCGGAGCCCATGATGTTGCCCGCCACCATGAGGGTGGCCGGGATGACGCCGACTTTCTTGGAGGGATCGCTCATAGGGGGGAAAGCTGTGGGGGTTGCTAATTCTTCACGCACCAGAAGTGGTAGAGGCCGTTTTCGACGACAGCCCCCTCCACGATTTTTTCAAAGCCGGGAAACTCGTGTCCCCAGGCTTCCATTGCGCGGAGGAAAGTCAGCCACGGCCCATCGGCCGGTCCGCAATTCTCGCCCGGCATGAGGATCGGGATGCCCGGAGGGTAGGGAATCGCGCCAACGGCAATCGTGCGCCCCGGCATCTGCGCCAGCGGGAGAAGCTCGACGTCGCCCGACATGAGTCTGGCGTTGGCAGCGCGCGGCGTGAGCACCGGCTCGGGAAGGTTTCCGAACGCGGCCGCCTGCGCCTTGTCCATCGCGCTGGTCTTCATGCGGCCAAGCATCCGGTCGCAGAGATCCTTCACTCCCATGGCTCCGTAAAGAGACGGCGCGGTGGCGACGAGGTCGGGGAGGACTTCCGAAAGATCCTCGTTGCGGTCGTAGAGCGCCTTGAAATTCAGCAGGGTATTGATGAGCGTTCCCCATTTGCCCTTGGTGATTCCGACCGAGAAAAGGCAGAGGACCATGAAGTCGGTCGTTCGCGAGGGAATGATCCCGTGCCGGTAGAGAAAGCTGCTAAGCACCGCCGCTGGAATTCCGTTTTCCTCGAGTTCGCCGTTATCTCCCATTCCCGGGCAGACAATGCCGGCCTTGATCGGATCGAGCATACACCATCCGTCCGGAAGGCCGTCGAATCCATGCCACGTGTCTCCGGGGTGAAGGATCCAACACGAGGGGTCTGTGGCGAGCAGCTCGTGTGGCGCATCGGCGAACGGGATGAGCTCGCGGGTGTCAGGGTCGCGCACCTCGGATGCGTTCCATGGCTGGAAAAACCAGTCGCCCTTCCGTGCAAACTCGCGGTGGGCCCTTGCAAGGGCCTGACGGAAATCCACGGCCTCATCAATCACCTCCTGCGTGAGCGCTTTTCCGTGACCGCGGTCCATCATTGCAGCGCCGATCTCGTTCGATGCGATGATCGCGTAGAGGGGCGACGTGCTGGCCTGCGCCATGTAGGCCTCGTTGAAGCGGCTGTGCACGATCGGCCGCCGTCCGCTTCTTACGTGGATATAGGAAGACTGGGAAAGGGCAGCGAGAAGCTTGTGCGTCGAGTGCGTCGCAAAAATGGTGGGGCCATCCGAGGGATGGTCCTTTGGATCTCCCCGCATCGCGTGGCGGTCGCGGTAGATCGGATTGAACCGGGCGTAGGCATACCAGGCCTCGTCGAAATGGATCGTATCCACGCTCTGATCGAGGAGGTTCTGAACGTCGGCCGCGTGGTAGCACATGCCGTCGTAGGTGCAGTTCGTGACGACGGCATAGACCGGCCGCTCCCTGGCAAAAAGGTGGCGGAGCGGATGCTTTGCGATCTTGTCCGCGATGGCGTCCGGTGAAAACTCCGAGGGCGGAATCGGACCGATGATGCCGTAGCGGTTGCGCGTGGGGCGGAGAAAAACCGGAATCCCCCCGCTGATCACGAGGCCCTGCTCGATCGACTTGTGGCAATTGCGATCGCAGAGGGCGGCATCGTTGTCGTTGATGATGGCCGACATGATCGAGCGGTTTGACCCCGACGTGCCGTTGAGAACCGAATAGCTGAGCTGGGCGCCGAAGACGCGCGCGGCATATTTTTCGGCCTCGCCGATCGGGCCCTCGTGATCAAGAAGCGATCCCATTGGCGTACGTTCGATGCCGGTATCCGTGCGGAAGAGATTCTCGCCGAAATAGTCGAAAAAGACGCGGCCCTCCGGCGTCTTGGTAAAGGCGACGCCTCCCTGGTGTCCGGGTGCCGCCCACGAGTGCTCGCGCGTCGCCGTGTACTCAAGAAGCGAGCGCATGAAGGGAGGCAGGAGATTCGCATGGTAGCGCCTGATCGCCGCCAGCGCGCGGCCGGCAACGAAGGGCGCCGTATCCTCCAGCATCCATACGAACTCGTTCGCGAGTTCCATGACCTCGATGCCGGGCGTATGGTTCCGAGCCCGGTCCGCCATAAGGAAGACCGGAACGTCATTGCGGCGGACGCGTATCGTTCGCAGGAGAGACTCCGCCTGCGCATGGGCCGCGGAATCATCTGCGCCGATCGTCCAGTCCACAAAGATGCAGGAGATCGAAGCGTCGGCGAGAACCACCGACTTGCCGTCCTCGACGCTTGCCGCTTCAACAACATCCGCCGAGCGGGCCGTGAACTCATTGACGAGATCCCGTATGGCGCGGCCTCCTGCCGTGTGTGGGGTTGCCAGCTTGTCATCGACAACGAGGACCCTCCGCTTGAGAAGGGTGTTGGTGCGTTCGATCATACGTTGATGAGGGTTGCCTGTTGGCGGATGAGAGGAAGGGAAGGGGGTCAGAAATTGCAGCCGAACTGGGCGCCGATCACGAGAGCGTTCGGGGTTTGGGTGCCATTCGGCTGGATGATGTATTGGATGTCGGGCTGGATGAAGACGTTCGGGGTGAGATTGATGATGTAGCTGACGTCGAAGACGGTCTCCGCCGTCGGGTTCGATCCGGACTGCTCCGGCGCCGGCGCGAACGCGGATCCCAGCGCTCCGGTCATCCATGTGCACAAAAATTGATCCTGATCGCGTTGAGGCAGGATTCCCTGCCAGATGAGGCCGCCGAATCCCATGACCGGCATCTGCGCCACATTCAGCTGTGGCGAGTAGGTGATGCCTCCCCAGAGCGCGAGATTCTGATTCGGGTTCTTCGCGTTTTGCCAAACGGTTTGCTGCCCGATCAGGTAGAAGCCGAAGGTGTTGTCTTCGACCTCCGGACCCGTGCCCGAGGCCAGCGGAAAGTTGGAGTAGTATCCGCCGAGCTTATAGGTGCCCTGCAGCCCGGTCTCAGCGGGAAGGACCGACTTCTTCCCATCCTTGTCGTGTGTGATTTCGGATTTCCTCTCTCCGAAAGTCGGGGTCCATCCGGTCTCAAGAAACATCAGAATGCCATCGCCGGGGCGGATGGAAAAATCCAACCCGTGATAGGCGACAAGGCCCAGCCGGTCGGTAGCTTGGTAGATGCCGGAGTTTACGTAGGTAATGGGCGAGGGATTGATCTTCAGGGTCGCTCCCCAGGTGGCATTGGGAGAACTGGTGAACTTTGAGTTCATGAAAAGGCTGGTCGGGTTTCCGTTAATGCCGCCGCTTACCTGAATGCCGAATGCCGGCAACGAGCAGAAGTCGTCGGCGGCGACGAGGCGGCCGATCTTGAATTCCAGGAAATCGTTGAACAGCACCTGATGGTAGAAGAGCTCGTAGAACATGGCCGTCGGCGTGACGTAGGATTCCGAAACGTTGAAGACGTTGCCGATATCGGTTGAGAGATTGCGCCCGTTATTCTGGGCGCCCGAGATTTTGAAGGAAGCACCCTTCCATCCCACGAGCTTCTCCATGTCGAGAGTGACCCCGTAGAGCATCTCATCCGTGTAGGCAACCTCCCGCGTCAGACCTCCCACAGGATTGCCTTGGAAGACGCCCCAGTAGTTGAAGAACGGCGTTACCCCGTGATCGCCGGCCTTTTCAAATTCGGACTCAACCAGGTTGGGAAACCAGAAAAGATCAGCGCTGGCGGTGGATCCGCGCGCCACCGGCGCACCGCCTTCGACGGTTGGCAGACCCGCAAATAATGCGGAGGCCACAAGGCAGAAACAAGCAACCGCAGGGAGGGGGGCGAAGACCGCGCGTGGCGTGCCTTTCATAAGCGCTACTAATACAAGAGCGCACAATAGCGTCAAGAAGAAAGCCGCTCTGCCGCAAACGATTGTTACCGCTGCGGACCTTTTGAGAAGGGCGACCCCGGACCATGTAACGGTTAATCGCGTGCTGGTTGGAAGAATTTGCGGCTATGCATGCGCTCGCCCCACGCGGTGGAGATAGAACGCGGAGAGGGGTGGGATTGCGCGCGTTGCAGGCTCTGCGAGTTGGGCTTTGCTTTTCTCGATGGGCGCTTTGCGCCAGGCAATCGAACGGAAGTTCTTCATCCCACCGGGATGTCACTGGTTTTCGCTGCGCTCAAATATACGGAAGGCGTGGGATTGATCGGCTTCGCCTTACCCCGTCGGGGTCCCGCTAGAGCGGGATCTGTGTCGCTTTGCTCCGCTCGAACTGCGTTCTCATCCCACGGAACACGACTTGGATTCGCTTTGCGAATTTGGCGGAAGGGGTAGGATTCAAACCACGGTGGGTTTAACCCCACGGTCGTGGTTCGAGTCGAGTGACCAGCTATCTGAAGGTAAAAAAGCTACTAAAAATCGACATATTTGGCAGTTAACAGAATACTTGTTTTGAAATTTCGAACTGAGAAACCTTACTTACAGACCTCAGTTAACGCTCGCTAGTGAGGTTGTTTTCGAGCAAATCACATGCTCTTTTTAAGTGTTCGATGTGTTTCATGCGGTGCCTTTATCTGACTTTCGCGAGTGTCAATCTGCGAACAAAAACGGAAGGGCTAAACTTGCGATGAATTTCTAAAGTCCAATAGGAGATCCCCCGGCTCTCCCGGGGAGGCTATCGAAGTGCGACGTTTCGTGCATTCGTCAAACCCATTCAAGATGTGAGCCGCTCAAACCAACATTCCAAATGAAACATGGAAGACTGCTGAGCGAGGGGAATTCTTGGTGGATATGGTGGGCCTAAATAAGGAACTCATCCGGCGAGATCTCGCAGAACAAGAAATCGAAGATCTAAGGCTCGATCAGATAGAGATGCCCTGGATTGGAGGGACCTGCGACAACACGGAGGAATAACGAACTGAAACAGACCGCTTTGAGCGGCTGCAATCTTTAAGCGCCCGGCTTTGCCGGGGGTCGATGACTGCTTCTCTCCTCCGCAGGCGTAGGTGTTTGAAGTCTACTGCTAGGCAAGAAGAAGGCGCATGGGGTCAAAACCCCATCGTGCATAGAAGAGAAACACGGGAGCGTCTCGGAAACCTTTCGACTACCATGCTTGCCAAATTCAAAATCGATTACGCCGTTCCCTTCAACCGCCACGAATCCCCCGAGCACCATCTGACCGATGATCCGGTGGCGTGCGAAGAGTTTCTTGCCGAACTTCTGGAGAGGAAGTTCCGCATCCAGGGCATTCTGCACAACGGGATACCGCTGGAGCCGGCCCTCTTCGACAAGATGTTGCGCACCGCTGCGGGGCTTCTTGCCGCGGATCACCTTCGCGCCTCGCTGGGAATTGACAGCGTTGAGGCCCGGCACCGCTTCGGAACGCCCGCCTGAGCGTCAGTGTAGAAACCGTTCCAGTGCGATGTGCCGCGCGACGCGACGGAGGTAGGATCTCCCGCGCCGCGCCGTTGCGAGTATCGTCTCCCCGTCTCCTTCGCTGGCGATCTCCAGAATAAAGACGCTGTGGAAATGCACATAGGCCAGCTCGCGCAGGACGCGCTCCCATTTGATGCATCCATCGCCGGGAGGAAGGTGCTCGTCGCCATGGCCGTGGTTGTCATGGGCATGGACGAGGCGGATTTTCGGCCCGAGGGAGTGAATCAGGAGCTGGAGATCCCTTGAGAGGGCGGCGTGGCCTGTATCAAGACAGGCTCCAACCTGGCAGGTGTTAAGGGCGTTGAGGATCCGCAGCATGTCGCGGATGTTTCCGAAAAGAAGGTGGGGAAGCTTGTTCTCCACGGCGCAGCCGATGCCGGCGCGCGCACAGGCATCGGCGATCCGGCTCAGCGAGCGGACGGCATGATCGATCCGGCGCATGCGCTCCTCGCCGGCGTCGGGGACTGCGATCTCCGATCCCGGGTGGACCACGAGATGATGTGCGCCGAAGGCTGCGGCCGCATCGACCGCGCAGAGGATCTCCTGGACAGAGGACTCGCGGCAGGTGGTGTCCGGGGACGAGATATCGAGGCCGATGGCAAAGGGGGCGTGGAGCGAATAGACTTCCATTCCGAGCGCCACAGCGAGCGCGGCGGCCTCGCGCACCACAGCGGCATGATGGATGTTGAGATGGGCCGGCGACGTGCACACCTCGACGAGGCTGAAGCCGCTCGAACGGATCGGCTCCAGACATTTGAGGATGCTATCGCGCCAGAAACAGCCCGTTGACAGGCCCACGGGCCAGTTTGTCATCATTTCTCAGCTCCAGTGCGCACTGGCGGAACCTCTCAAGATTGTCCGGACAGGCTATGGTTGTGCAGATTCCTTTTTCGCGGGCGGACTGGCAGTTCAGGTCGATGAGGTCATCGGTTCCTACCGCAAAGAGCCCGGAGAATATGCGGGTGTAAAATTCGGCCCGCATGGCGGGATCATATCCGGTCCACTGGTTTCCCCAGCCGAAATCACGTTCGAACTTCGAGCGGATGAGGCCCGCGATATGGCGGGGGTGCCATCCCCGGGCCAGAAAAATCTGGGTGATAAGCCGCATGTTGCAGGGCCGGAGCAGCAGATCGTTCGGGTGGGTGAGAACCCTCTGCGCGCAGGCGGGGAGGCCCGCTCGATCCAGCAGGTCGTAGGTGTACGGCCAGCTTTCAGGTGCAGAAGGCGTCTCGGCGTAGAACCATTCGTGAAAGGTCCTCAGCGAGGACTCTCTGTAAGCGGTGACCAGCTTCGCCATGCCGTCCGGTTGACTGGGAATTCCCGCCGGGGTATCGGTCGCGATCTCGGCCGCGGCGTCCGGAGTTCTCATGCGGTGGACATGCGGGCCCCATTGGTTCTGCTTGAGGGGAACAAAGACGAGCGGCTCCAGCTGTTGGACAATATGCGTTCCGACAAGCCCCTCCTGCTGCCAGGGCTTGAGGTAGCCGCTGAAGGGCGTGCGGACGGTTCGCGTGGGGAGGGGATCCCCGTATTCGGAGACGTCGATGGAGACCATCTCGCGCCCGCGCAGGGTGGGACCGACTTCAACCGCCGTGAGGTCCACCGGGATGGCGCATTCGGGTGATGCGACCTTCTTCACGTGGTGGGCGACGAATTCCATCACGAGCCCGAGCCCGGCAAACGCGCGGACCATGGTGGCGGAGGCCTTGCGACCCCGCGGAAGGTAATTCGGGGTGCCGGATGGCGCGGCCGACCGGCCGAGCTCCACCAGACACTCGAAGGCGGCGGAGTCTGCGGGAATGCTCCAGGCGTAGTGGTGGCCGCGTCCGCTGAGCACATGGAGGGGATGGATGCCGAACTGTGCGAGGAGCGTCTCAATCGCGCGGGCGACCGGCTCCTGAAGCTCAAAGGCCCTGCCCGGGTCGAGGTAGGGTTCGCCTGCGAAATCAAAGTTCACATACTCCACATCGAGGTGGGCGATGAGGCACGCGCTGTCCCAGAGCGAGCGGCAGATATCGAGGCCCTCGTCGAGGCCGAGGTCGAGGTCTCCGGGCGGGCGCGGTGCCCGGTCGGCGCGGAACGGGCCGTCGGCCGTGATGTATTCGCAGGTTGCCGTCTCGGCGCAGTCGCCGCCGAGAAACTCGCTGATCCGGGACCGGACCGCCGGACGGCGGTAGTAGGACTTCAGGATGCCTGTGATGTCCTTCATGTGAGGGGGGTGACCCGCCGCGCGAGGGGTAGGGGGAAGCGCGGCGGGTCGGTTGCGGGGCAGGTCAGGAGACGGGAACCTCGAGCGCCTGGGCTTTGGTCTCAGGTCCCTTGGGGAGATGGACCTTCAGCAGGCCGTCTTTGAACTCGGCGCTGATCTCTTCGCCCTTGGCGCCCTCCGGCAGGAGGAACGACCGCTCGAAGGCGCCGTAGGCGCGCTCGATCCGGTGGTAGCGGAGGCCTTTCTCCTCCTTCTCGAGCTTGCGCTCGCCGGTGATGCGGAGCGAGCCGTCCTCAACGCGGACTTTGACTTCGTCTTTTTTCACCTCCGGGAGGTCGACCTTGATGGTGAACTCCTTGTCGGTTTCGGCCACATCGACGAGCGGCATCCACTCGTTGACGCCGATGGTCTCATCGGCGGTGCCCGGCAGCAGAGGCCGGCCGAAGAGGTTGGCCATGCGGTTCTGCATTGTTTCGAGATCTCTGATCGGGTTCCATTTTGTCAGCATATTCATTGGGTTCGGTTCGTTGTCCGGCTGGTGCTTCGTTGTCCGCCCGTCCGCGCAGCCGGGCCGCGGGCGGAAGGTGGCCGGGCCGCGTGCAAGCCGGCCGGTTGGTATCAACAGACACGCGGAGGGAGGGGGCGGAAATAAGGTGAAACCCCACCACGCTCATTCGACCGTTACGCTCTTGGCGAGGTTTCGCGGCTTGTCGACATCGCATCCGAGGTGGACAGCGGTGTGGTAGGCAAGGAGCTGAAGCGGGATCGCAGCGAGGATGGGCATGAGGAAGTCCGGAGCGTCCGGGATAAGAATCACGTCGTCGCAGACCTTGTGCAGCCCGTCGTCGCCTTCCGTTCCGATGGCGATGACCGGACCCCTCCGCGCTTTCACTTCCTCGATATTGGAGATGTTTTTCTCGTACACCGCATCCTGCGGAGCGATGAAAACCGAGGGTATCGACGGCGAGACGAGCGCGATCACGCCGTGCTTGAGCTCTGCGCTCGGATGGCCCGAGGCCTGAAGATAGCTGATCTCCTTGAGCTTCAGCGCCGCTTCGAGGGCTACCGGGTAGCAGGCCTGGCGGCCCATGAAAAGGAAACCTTCCGCCTCGGCGTACTTGTGCGCCAGCGCCGCGACCGAACGGTCGCGCTCGAGCGTGCGCTCGACGAGCCCCGGCAGTGACTCCAGGGCGGCGATCATCTCGATTCCGTTGGGGCGGGAGAGGTTGCGTAACCTCCCCAAAGCGAGGCTGAGGAGGGCGAGGATGGCGACCTGCGAGGTGAACGACTTCGTGGCGGCCACGCCGATCTCTGGTCCCGCGCGCATCGCGAGGCTGCCATCGCATTCCCGGGCGATCGAGCTGCAGGCATTGTTGGTGATGCACAGCGTCCGCAGGCCCTTGCGCCGGCTTTCCCGGACGGCGGCGAGGGTGTCCGCGGTCTCGCCGCTCTGGCTGATGGCGAAGAGGAGCGTATCCTTGTCGAAGGGCAGGTTGCGGTAGCGGAATTCCCCGGCATACTCGCACTCGGCGGGGATCTGTGCGCGGGCTTCGAGCAGATATTCCCCGGTGAGCCCCGCGTGAAATGCCGTGCCGCAGCCGGTGAAGACAATGCGCCCCACGGTGCGGAGCTCCGCGGCGCCGAGGCCGAGATCATCGAGCTTTGCGGTGCCCTCGCTCTCAAGGATTCTGCCGCGCAGGGCCTCTCTCAACGAGTCCGGTTGCTCGTGGATTTCCTTCAGCATGAAATGCGGGTAGTGGCCCTTGTCGGCGGCATCGGCCGTGAAATCGACCGGGCGGATGTGGAAGGAGCCAACGGTTCCGGCCATGGTCGAGATCTCGAAACGGTCGCGCTCGAGCGCGGCGATATTGCCGTCCTCGAGATAGACGACGTCCTGAGCCCGGTCCGCGATGGCGCCGGCATCGCTGGCGAGCAGGTGCTCCCCGTGGCCGATGCCAAGCACAAGCGGGCTCCCGCAGCGCGCGCCGACAAGAAGCTCCGGAACCTGCGCATGGATCACGGCGATCCCGTAAGTTCCGGTGACCTTCGAGAGCGCGCACCGCACGGCCTCGACCAGCGCGGCCCGGTCGCGGCCGCCGGCCTCATCGAACGCCGCGCCGATCAGGTGGGCGAGCACCTCGCTGTCCGTTTCGGAGACAAAGGTGTGGCCCGCCGCGCGCAGCTCATCGCGAAGGGGGCGGAAGTTTTCGATCACCCCGTTGTGGACGAGCGAGAGCAGCCCGGACTGGTCTGTGTGAGGATGCGCATTATGAAGCGTCACCTCTCCGTGCGTCGCCCACCGGGTGTGGCTGATCCCTAGGTTCCCGTGGACGGGCAGGGCCGCGACTTCGCGGGCAAGGTTTTCGATCCGGCCGAGGGATTTTCTGACGTCGAGGTGGCCGTTAAGGACGGCCAGGCCGGCGGAGTCGTAGCCGCGGTACTCGAGCCGCTCGAGGCCGCTGAGAAGCACTTCGGGAGCGTCCGATTTTCCAATGTATCCGATGATTCCGCACATAAGTATGAGTTGGTTAAAAAGGGGTGGCCTGCCGCTCGCCGGCGGGGCGTGCGGCAGGCGGGGCTGGGTTATTTCAGGCCGCCGTTGAGGGGGACGAACTGGTAGCCGAGGTCCTTGAGCCCGGTGACCGTTTCGCTGAGCCGGGCGGGGTCGAGATACCAGTGGAAGTAGAATCCGGCCCACCCGTCGCGCACGACCTTGAGGGCGCGGGCGCGCTTGATGAGATCCTGTGGTGTCGTTGGAGGCTGAAGATCGTACCAGCCCCAGGGGTCGATGTAGCCGATCGTCTCCGGGATCCTCTTGAGCCCGTAGGTATCGCGGTAGACGAAGGGCGCGTTGAGCTCGGTGGCCTGGCCTTTGCCGTTCGCATCTTTGAAGAAGAAGATCGCCCGGTCGCAGGCGAAGGGATACATCGCGGCGAAGACCTTGTAATCAACAGGCGAAGCGAGGTAGTGCGGGGTAAGCCATCCCACAGCGGCAAAGCCGGCATTGGTCAGGATGTTCCGGCCGCGGGTCACGCGGTTCCGTGCCGAGCTCGCCGAGTCTCCTGTTGTCGGCCCGACGAGCGTGAGGACGCCATTGGCATCGGCGGTGACGCGGTAGAACTCATAGTCGTCTCCGGTAACGCCGGTATAGGGGTTGAAGAGCCCGTCGATCTGGTGGGTGGTGCCATGCTGGAGCACCTGGCCGCCCTCGTTGACCCAACGCTTGATCTCGCCCGTGAAGGTCGAGTTCTTTGTGATCCGGTAACTCTCCGCAACGCCCCCGTTATACGTGCCCTTCCAGTCGCGGTATTCCGGGATAAGGCTGATCGTGAATGGCACATTCATGGCGGCCAGCGTGTCGCCGACTTTCTTGAGGACCGTGATATCGGCTTCTGGTGAGACATCTTCCACGCGGAAGAAGGCGCGGTGGATTTCCGGATGGTTGATGCCGAGCATGTCGTGCATCAGGTCGGTGAAGGCGAGCGAGCGGTTCTCGAAGGTAGTCGATACCATCGGCATGTCCGCGACGAACCAGAAGTTCCCGCTGCGGACGATGTAGGGCCATGCGGTGCCGGCCTCATCGAGGCACGTGGCGAGCGCCTGCGCCTTTGCAGGGTCGTTGATCCGGACGCGGCTGAGACCCAGGTCGAAAGGCTCCTTTTGCAGGTTGGTCTCCTTATACACCACGGTCGGATGCTTTTCTCCCGAGTAAGCGAGAAGCTCGAAACCATAGCGGTCGTTGAAGGCCTGCCGGGGCCCGTAGGTCGAGAGGTCCCAGGCGTAGCGCCAGAGATTCACCCCGATCCATACGAACGGCTTGGCTGTCGCATCGAGATCCGCCTGGAACGCCGCGGCGAGAGGCGTCTCGTTCCACACGGCGCCGACGTAGAAGCATGCATCATAGGCCGCCAGTTTCCCGGCTGTGTAGGAGGCCAGAGGAAGCCGCGTGACCTTGGCATCGAAATGCGCAAGGAGGTTCTCCAGCTTGACGGAGTAGATGTCCCCGAGCCAGCCCCACTGCCCGTCGTTGTCGTAGAGAACGAGGACGTTCGGAGCGGTCGGAGGCGTCTGCGCACAGGCCGGGACCGGCGGCAGAGCGATGGCGAGAGCAAGTGCGAGCACCGCCGTCCGGAGAAGGCTGGCGCAGGTGGAACCTGTCGGGAAGAGCGTTTGTGTTTTCATGGGAGCGTTATCGGTTACTGAGAGAACGCTCTCACCGCGGCCATTGGCGGCCAATGGGGTGTAGTGCGGAGGTCGTGGAGAGCCGGTCGGCTCAGAGGGCGAAAACCTTCCCTCCGCTCGAAAAGAAGCCCCGTGGCGGCCGGGGCGGATCGTCGGAAAACGGGCGGGGGAGTGTCGCCGTTTCCTGTGCAGGCGAGCGCCCCCGGGGGGGGCGCTTTGAGGGCCGGCGGCGGGTCAGATCAGGGCCGTCTGCTGAATGGTGTTGTCGACAATGCCCGACGAGATCGCGTAGCGGGTGAGGCTCGCGGTATCGTGGATGTTGAGCTTCTCCATGAGGTTCTGGCGGTGCTTTTCGACGGTTTTGATGCTGATGCCCAGCTCTCCGGCGATCTGCTTGTTGGCGCCGCCCTCCGCGATGAGCTGGAGAACCTGAACCTCGCGCGTGGTGAGGCACATGGTCTTCTTTTCCTCGTAGCCCTTGCCGTGCGGCTTTTCCTGAAAGAGGGACTTCATGCGTTGCGAGATCGCGTGGGAGAAGCATTTTTTCCCGGCAACGACATCGTGGATCGCTGCGGCGAGCACATCGCCCGAGGAATCTTTGAGAAGATAGCCGTCCGCACCGCACTCGACGACCTGCCGGATGTGGGCATCCGTCCCGGAGGCCGAGAGGATGAGGATGCGTGTCGCCGGCACCATGCGGCGGATCTGGCGCGAGGCTTCGAGCCCGTTCAGGCGGGGCATGCCGATGTCCATCAGCAAGACATCCGGGCGCAGGGACAGGGCCATATCGATGGCGGAGCGGCCATTGTCGGCATCGCCGACGACGGCGATGTCTGCAACGGTTTCGAGAAGCGAGCGGAGAGCCTCGCGCACCACGGTATGATCATCTGCAAGGAGAACTTTGATTTTCTTTGAATGCGGCATCGGGCGGCGGGAGCGGGTCGGGGATTTGACGGAGTGGTTCATTACGATTGGGGAGGCTGCGGATAAAAGAGCTGCTGGAGCATTGCGACAATCCGGCGGGTTCCGGTTCGAAAGGAGCGGGACTGCGGGGGTGGGTAGGAAGCCTTCTGAGGGCAGGGGAGGAAATGCGTTCAGGGTTTCGTGTGAAGGCCCGTCATCGGGACGAAGCGAACCGGCAGGACCGGACGGCTGATGATACGGTCCTGCTCCTTGCGGATGAGGACGAGATTCTGATCGCATCCATCATTGAGCGGGATGATCAAACGTCCGCCGGCTTTGAGCTGCTCGATCAGGGGTGCGGGCACAACGTCATTTGCGCACGTCACGATGATGGCGTCGTAGGGCGCGGCCGCCGCGTAGCCGTGGAAGCCGTCGCCGGTGAGGCAGTGGACGTTCGTGTAGCCGAGGTGCTCGAGCGTGTCGCGGGCCCGCTCGGCGAGGCCGGAGTGGATCTCGACGGTGAAGACCTCCACCCCGAGCTCCGCCAGGACAGCCGCCTGATAGCCCGATCCGGTGCCGACCTCCAGAACGCGGTCGCCGGGTTTGAGCTCCAGCTGCTCGGTCATGAAGGCCACGATGAACGGCTGGGACATCGTCTGGTTGGCCCCGATGGGAAGCGGACCGTCGTTGTAGGCATGGCTACTCCAGACCGCAGGAGCAAAGTCCTGGCGTGGAACGGTGCCCATGGCCTTCAGTACGCGGGCATCGCTGATGTCGCGCCCGGCTGCCATGAGCTGTTCCCGCACCATTCTAGCGCGGGTATCGGCGTAGGCGGCATCCGAGCGGATTCGAAAGAACTCCTGCGAGCGCAAGGCCTGTGCCGCCCTGTGGGCGAGGATTCCAGCGATGAGGACCGAGGAGAGAAGGAGGGTCATTTGCATGGTCTTTTTCAATCCGGAACATTCAACGCCGGCGCTGTTTCTCGAACGATGGGGCCTTTACCCCATCGCGGCCGGCCCCCTGTCGATTCCTAGGGTTTTCACCCCATCGATCCGCCCTCATCCGGAAGGCACTCTTGCCGTGATGAACAAGAGATCACCCTCCGTCGACTATTCGAAACCGAATGATTTTCAGGAATTCAAACGCCGCTTCCTTGCAGGTCAGGGACGCTCCCGGGAAGGCTCAGGGCGGGCCCTGAGGGTGCGGAGAGACCGCTCTGACGGGTAGGCTCTGCCCGGTCCGGAGATTCCGACATTTCCTCCCAGGCTGAACGGCCGGTTGCCTCACGGCAACCGGCCTTCCTCTTTTCCGGTCCACGGGCACGTGCCGGATCGGGGGAGAGTCCCGATCAGTAATTGGGCAACAGCCGGTCGTTCGGGACCAGCTTGTAATGGGCCTGGAGGAACGCGACGAGGTCGATCATCTGCGCGACGGTCATCTCCTCGTTGATCTGTGGCATCGGCGATTCCTTCGTGACGTTTCCGGTATACTTATTGGCCACGAAGTGCGTGGGATTGATGATCGCCGTGACAAGTTCTCCGTAGGTTTTCACGCGAGTCGTTTCGCCGCCGAGGGTGAGGTTGAAGCGGGTTGGCGGTGTGAGCTGTTCAACTCCCTCGACGCGGTGACAGGTGTAGCACTTCAGCGAGAAGAATGCCTGCCGGCCCCTCTCGATATTGCCGTCCGGGAGGCGGAGGCCATAAGAGGACTTCGGATTGTTGCATCCGGCGAGGACGGTTGCTGCGGCCAGGCCGGCGATCAGGAGCGGGAGTGTACGGTTCATGGTAGTGAGGGGTGGATGAGATCCTGCGGCGCGGAGGAATCCTTCGTGACCTCGATGATCGGATCCTCAAAGAGATCGACCTGGAAGCGCAGGACGGTCGCCGGCTCGCCGGGTTGGATCGACCCCTTTTGTCGGGCGAGGCGGAGCTGGTCGTCGACGGTCGTGATGGCTTTGCTGCCGGGAAGAAGGAGTCCCTTGCGGCCGTCGCCCGTCGATACGACGACGCCATAAACGGCGGGGTCCAGCTCCTCCGGAGAGGAGACCTTCTCGATCGAATGGACGACGCTCACTTCCAGAAGCAAGCCGGCCACCTCGTCTGCGCTGACGGGGTGAAACCGCGCATCGCTTTTCGCAGCGAGACGCGCATTTCTCCAGACCTCGAAGACGATGTTCGGCGTGACGGGCTCCGGGCTGCCGGCGAAGCCCCGGAGCGAGCCGTCGCGCTTTCGGAGCGCGACAAAGACGCCATGCTTCTCCGAAGTGTAGTCGTCAAACGGCGGCGGCGGGGGCTCGACGCTGCCCGCGACGGCGGATTCGATGGCGTGCCGGGCGATGGACGGCAGCAGCCGGCCGCCGCTTTTTCCGAAGGAAACCGCGTCCGCATCGGGAAGCGAGCTTTCGCTGAAGAGCAGGGCGGTTCCGTAGCCGACGCCCAGCGGCGCCTCGTAGCACAGGAGCTTGTGCCCGTTGGAGCGCCAGCCGGCGGCCGCGGTGGCGATCAATGTCGGATCGATGGCATCCTCGGATGCGGTTTCCCGGAGACTCTCCGGAATGTGACGCAGGGCACGGTAGTCGCCGGAGCCCACCAATGTGAGAAACGCCTCATCAAAGGAGTTGGCGCGCGGGTGGTCGCCGCCGGCGGGCCGGCAGGCATGGGAATGGCTCATGTCGCCGCTCGCGACGATGGCGATCCTGTGCGACAGCGCATCGGCAGCGGCTGCGATAGCTTCTCCGAAAAGGACGATGCCATCGTATTTTGAGAAATGGAGGCTCAGGACGACGGTGGGACCGTCCCAGCCCGCCTCGGCCAGAAACCAGAGCGGGACCAGCGCGCCGTGGTCGAGTGGATGGCTGGAGATCGACCAGGTCTCGAGGTTGCGGGCTCCGGCCTCGAGGGCGATCGCCCGGGCCATAGCAAGGTCGAGAGGAAGATTGATCTCCGCATGGGGTGCGTTGAAACAGGCGAGCGAGCCGGAGACCCGGCTGTCCGTCCAGATGCCGAAGGCGCGGCTGCGTCTGGGCGAATGCGGCGAGATCAGGACAATGCCATCCGGACGGTGCCGGAGGAGCAGCGTGGCAGCCGTGCGCATGGCGTGCTGGCTCGCGGCGACGGGGCTTTCCCCGTGTGTGCTCACCCCGGGGATGAGGACCGGCGCGTGCGGCATAAGGACTGCACAGACCACAGTCTCCGGGAGGCTCTCCTTGCGGTCAGGAGCTGGTTGGAGCTCTGCTGCGCTGACGGTTTCCGGCGGTGAAATCCGCCCCGCTTTGGTGGCATTCGTTGGCATGCCAGACATCGTAGAGACCGCTCAGGATGGGCATCCATGGGGTCATTTCCCACCGTCAGGCGGATGATTGTCGCCCGCTTCGCGGCGATACCTGTCTTCAGGCCTGTCCGGCCGCCCAGGCGGCGGCGCAGGCGATGAGCTCGTGGAGGGATTTCTTCCCGAGCTTAATCTTGATCACCGAAAGGTGGGTGTGAACCGTCTTGGTGGCGATGCAGAGCCGTTCGGCGATGCAGCTCGTTTGCAGGCCCTCGGCGAGCAGCTGGAAAATCTCAAACTCCCGGTTGGTCAACGAGGGGATGCCGGATTTCCGCACGTTGCCCTGCGGGCTCAGCCGCTGGAGGATCTGGTTCGATATGGACTCGCTCACGGAGATGCCGCCCCGCATGACCGTGCGTATGGCCCGGAGCACGTCGTCGCCGGGCTGGCTTTTCATAAGGTAGCCACGGCTTCCCGCCGCAAGGGCTCGCTCGGCGTAGACCGAATCGGGATGCATCGAGATCACCAGCACCGGAAGGTCCGGCATCACGGCATGAATGTCTTTGATCATCTCCAGGCCGTTCTTTCCCGGCAGCGAAATGTCGGTCAGCACAAGGTCGGGCGTGAGGCGGAGCGCCGCCTCGAGCCCGGCGGCGGCGGCTGCTGCGCTGCCGCAAATCTCAAGGTCGGGCTCGCCGCCGATCAGAAGGGAAAGCCCGTCCAGCGTCATCGGATGATCATCGACAATCAGGATCCGGCATTTCGCTTTGGGGCGGATCTTTGCGGGTCGGCTCATAGCGGAATTTGACATTCCACACGCACTCCCGCCCCGGGTGAAGAAAAGATTTCCAGACGACCGCCATGGACGGCAGCGCGGTGCTGCATGATTCTGAGTCCCATGCCGGTGAGGCCGTTGACGGGTGGCGTCTCCGGAAGACCCCTGCCGTTATCCTCGATGACCAGATGGATCCCGTCGTCGAGTTTTCGCAGGGTCACCTTCACCTCCGAGGCCCTGCCGTGCTTGCAGGCATTCTGGAGGGCCTCCTGGCCTATGCGGTAGAGGTTGATGGCGAGATCCCTGTCGATGTCGTCGAGGCCTTCCCTGTCGCATTCAAACGGGCAGGAGAGATCGAAAAGCGCAGTGCTGTTCGCGGTGAGGTCGGCGAGGGCCGAGGCAAGGTTCCCGGATTCGAGAGCCGCCGGAGCAAGACCGCGCGAGAGGAGGCGCGTGTTGAGCATGGTGGCGCGAACATTCTGAGCGATCGTTTGCAACCGGGGAAGCGCGGGGCTCCGGCGCGACATTTTCTTAACGGTGGCCTCGAGGGAAAAGTTGATGCCTGCCAGCTCTTGGCAGATCCCATCGTGGAGATCCCGGCCGAGGCGCTGCTGTTGGGCCTCGCCGATGGAAAGGATCTGTTTCTCAAGTTTTCTCCGCCGCGCGGCCTCGCGAAGGAGTCCATCATTGGCCGCTTCGAGGTCCGCCGTCCTGGTCTTTACCAGCAACTCCAGCCGGTCGTTGAAGTGTTCGAGGCACTGCTGCGCACGGGCTTGCAGCGTCACATCACGGAAGCTCCAGACGCGGCCGTGGATTTGATCTCCCACGAGCTGGGGTCGGGAGAAACGCTCGAGCGTGCGGCCATCTTTGAGCCTCAGCAGATCGAGGCTCTCCCGGTCGGGAGTCCTGTAGAGGGCGCGCACCTGTGACAGGAAGGCTTCGGGGTTCTCGAGCTTCGGAAGCACGAAATCGAGCAGCCGCGACTCCTCATCCGTGGCGCATACGGGTGTTGGAATTCCCCAGATCGCGAGGAACTGCCGGTTGTGCAGGAGAACGTGGCCGTGGAGGTCCACGACGAGGAGCCCGTCGGCGGTCGATTCGATCGTGGCTTCGAGAAGGGAGACCGATTCCCTCAATCGTCTCTTCATGGCGTGCCGCTGGAGCGCGATCTCTATCTGTATCGCAAGCTGGGCGGTCTGGATGGGCTTAAAGAGAAAGGCCAGCGGGTTCGCCTCCAGCGCGCGTCGGTGGATGTCGGACTCCGCATGGCCGGTGAGAAAAATGATGGGAAGATCGCGGTGGACCCTGATGGCCTCGGTGGCCCCGAACCCGTCCATTACGCCCGAGAGCATCAGATCCATCAGGACGAGGTCGGGACATTTCTCGACGACCGCTGCGGATACCCGCTCACCGCGATCGATGGTACCGCAGACGCCGTATCCGAGCATCCGCAGGCGGGAGGCGATATCCTCCGCGACGATGGCATCGTTCTCCACAATCAAGATGGAGGCTTTGCTATTAGGCATCGTCATGGCGGGAGGCAGCCGGCCCGCCCACGTTGGCGGGTGCCGGTGGCGGCTGCTGAAGCCCGATGGATGTCGGGAAAACAACCTGGAATTCCACGCCCTTCTCCGTACGGGGTGTGCAGAACGTCGCACCGATTTGACGGACGATGAGATCGACAAACCGGCGGGCCAGGCAACAGTCCCCCTTTGTCCCGTCTTCGACGCACGGCGGTGCGACATTGCTGCGGACGGTGAGGGTGGCGAGGTTTCCGGCGTCCGGTTTTAGGCTCAGGAAGAGCTGCTTTTCTGTCGGGTTGTCCGCAAAATGCCGGAACGCCATCGAGGCAAGCTCGTTGGTGAGCAGAGCGAACGGCACCGCAACATTGAGATCCGCCATGACGGAATCCAGATCCATCGTCAGGCAGACGCCCGAGAAGTCGCGTGCGTTGGCGCTCTTCAAGTATTGGAGAAGGTCCCTTACGCAAATCGCCAGATCGAGGCTTTCAACGTTTGGCGCACCGAGGATCTTTTCCTGCAGCAGGGCGATGGCGTGGACGCGGTCGCGCAGTTCCGAAAACAGCTGAAGGCTGACGGGCTCGAGGCATGAAGCCGCCTGAAGGTTCGTAATGCTGAGGATGAGCTGGAGGTTATTGCGCACGCGGTGACGCTGGCTCTTCAGCTCGCTTTCTCTTGCTTCGAGTTCTTCGGTAAGAACCGAAATACGCTGCCGGAGCCCACGGGATGTGGTCTGCTCGTGGTCGTTGGCTTTACAATCCGACCGTTTGTCCGCGCGTAGCCTGCCCGCTGCGTTTTCCATTACAACACTCCCTCCTAACAGCCTGAACACTAAATTATTCCAAGGAAGAGTCAACGTGAACCTCCGAGGGGAACAGGACGGTCGGCCGGGATGTGCCAGGCCTCCAGAGCGTCTCATCTGTAACGGTGTTTCGTGCGTCTTCGAGTAGCGGACTGGATTCCGCGATTCCGCTTTCAACCGGGTGCACGGAGAAGGAGACCGGATGTCTGGAGATCTCCGTCCGGGGCCAGCCGCTCCAGTTGTTCAGGCGTCTGGTGGAATGGGCGGGAACGAGGGCGAGGAGGGAGTGTTCGGAGTCTCCATTGAGGGAGAGCCAGAGTCCGAGCCATTGGCGCAGGGCCTCCGGTGCCTCCTCCTGGTGCCAGGAGGCCGAGAGGATAACCAGATAGGAAACGGCGGCGGCCGAGGCGGCGAGATCGCGCGTTCCGGAATCCTTGAGGTCCCTCATCCTCCACACGCTCAGGCGCAGCGGCGTATCGTCACCCACACGGTTTTGGATGAGGTCGCAGATCTTCAGAGCGCGGGCCGCCGATTCAAAATCCTCGTAGAGGACGACGGTTCGAAGAAGCGGACGGCGGGAGGTGCGCAGGGAGGGCGGGAGGAGCGGGGGCATGGGGTGTTCTTTCAAAAGCATGCGGCAGAGTGCGGAGCGGCGGCGCCGTGCGCCATAGGGTGAAAGCCCCATGGCCGGTGGTCCTGAAATCGATTTGGTTCAGGCCACCATGAAGACTGAATTACAGAACCATCCCAACGCTTCCGGGGCGGCGTGGGCTACGCCTGCCGCTTCCGCACGACATCCTGAGCCGGGAGCCGCGCCGCATGACGGCGATGCGGTCGAGGCGGAGATCACCGAGATGTTGGCAAGGGTCGACGTGATCGTCGGCGGAGAGCGGCCGTGGGACATCCATGTCCATGACCGGAGATTTTTCCGGCGCCTGCGGGCGCATGGCACGCTGGGCTTCGGCGAAGCCTACATGGAGGGCTGGTGGGATTGTGCCGATCTGGAGGAGATGTGCTACCGCTGCATCAGCGCGCATATCGATGAGAAGCTGACGCCGAATGTGAAGACGATCGTCGAGGTCGCCTTCTCCGGCCTTCTGCACCTGCATTCGCGCCGGAAGCAGGACGAGGGATGCACCGGCCACTACGATCTCGGCAACGATTTCTTTGCCGCGATGCTGGATCCCGCGATGCAGTATTCCTGCGCCTACTTCGAGGGGACGGCCGATCTTGCGCTGGCGCAGCGGATGAAGATGGATCTGATCTGCCGCAAGCTTGGGCTCCGGCCCGGGATGCGGGTTCTGGATATCGGGTGCGGGTGGGGAGGCCTTGCCAAATACGCCGCGGAGAATTTCGGCTGTTCGGTGACGGGCATCACGCTGTCGGAGAAGCAGCGGTCATTCGCCGAGAAGCTGTGTTCGGGGCTGCCGGTCGAGATCCGGCTTCAGGACTACCGCGAGGTGTCGGAGGAGTTTGACCGCGTGGTGAGCGTGGGCATGCTCGAGCATGTGGGCTTTCACAACTATCGGAAGTTCATGGAGGTGGCGGACCGCTGCCAGAAGCCGGACGGACTTTTCCTCTGCCACACGATCGCGTCGAACAATTCGAGCGGCATCACCGACCCGTGGATTACGCGCTACATATTTCCCAACTCAATGCTCCCTTCTGCCGCCATGGTGCTGGAGGCCTCGGAAGGGCTCTTTGTTCTCGAGGATGTGCAGAATCTCGGCACGCATTACGCGCCGACGCTCTGCGAGTGGGAGCGGTCGTTCTCCAAGTCGCGCGAGCAGTTTCATGCCCGCTTCGGGGAGCAGTTCCTGCGCATGTGGAGGCTTTACCTCCTCAGCTGTTCCGCGGCGTTCCGCGCCCGGAGCCTGCAGGTGTTTCAGTTCCTGTTTTCCAAGACAGGCTCTTCGATGGGCCACCTCAATTCGCTTTCCTACCGGGATGCCCGGCTGATGGATCATGAGGCCGTCTCACGGGTGAACTCCGGAGCGCGCGAACTTTAGAGAGGGTGCGCGGCGGGGTTGGCCGCGCATTCCTCGCCGGGGGGCTTACGGTTGAGTCTGTCCCCCGCCGGTCCGCTCTGTCGTGAGGATGGCGTAAACCGTGCCGGTGGCATCCACAAGGGGCGATGCCACGACGGAGACCTCCACGACAGCCCCGCCCTTCGCGATCCGGCGGAGAACGCTCGGATCGAGGCGGTGGGCCTCGCTGATCTGCCAGACCGTTTTCAACTGGAGGCTTTGCTCCTCCGGCGGCATGAGAGCAAGGATGTTCATTTGCAGGGCTTCTTCCTCCGTCCAGCCATAGATGCGCGTGGCGGCGGGGTTCCATGCGAGGATCCGGCCGTCGAGCGCGCGGACGATGATGGCATCGCGGGCATCGCGCACCACGGCGGCCAGGTGCCTCAGCGTCTGGGCCTCCTTGATCGCGTCGCCGGCCTTTTTGATATCCGTGATCTCGATGAACGTGATCACTGCACCGGCGATGACATTCTCGAGCGTGCGGTAGGGCCGGATGCGCAGCAGGAACCACCCGCCGTCACGCGCCTGCACTTCGATCTCCTTCGGGACGAGGGTATCCAGAACGGATTGCACGTCGGCCACAAGATCGTCGTAGGCGGGGAGGTTGGTGACGATGTGGCCGATGGGGCGTCCGACATCTGCTGGGATCAGGTTGATGATATGGGCCGCCGACGGGGTGAACCTCTGGATAAGCTGGTTCTGGTCGACGAAGATGGTTCCGATTCCCGTGCCGGCCATGAGGTTGTTGATGTCGTTGTTGGCCTTGGAAAGATCGATCACTTTCGTTTGCAGTTCGGCATTCAACGTGGCGAGCTCTTCGTTGAGGGATTGGAGTTCCTCCTTGGAAGTCTCGAGTTCTTCGTTGGTCGACTGTAGCTCCTCATTCATCGACTGCATTTCCTCGTTTGAGGATTTGAGCTCCTCGTTCGAGGTTTCGAGCGCTTCGCAGGTGCTTTCGAGGAATTCGTTTTTTGTGGTCAGTTCCGCTTTGAGCCTCGCGACGAGCGACCGGCCGCCTTTGGCGGGTGCGGCCTTGGGTTCCGGACCGGAGTCTCTCTTTGCCGGTGCAGGCAGCGTTTCCTCGAAGATCACGAGGTAGTGCGGTTTTGTGACCTCCGTCTCATGCTCGAGCGGCCCGATGGCGATGTCGACGTGCGTGGTCTCCCCGTTGTTCCGCACCTTGATACCGTGGACGGTGACGTTTGTTCTGCCGGATGTCGCCTTGTGGAAAGCCAGGCCCAGGGCGCGACGCAGGCCGCTGTGGGCCATCTTAAGAAGGTTCAGACGGGCGCCGCCTTCGGGCATAGGCTGGAGGTATCGCTCTGTCTGCCCGTGAAGGTAGAGGACGTCACCGCTTTCCGTAACGATTGCGGCCTTGAGGGGTGTGCCGGCGGGTAGCGAACGCTCCACGAGATGTGGCGGGAGGGTGTTTTTTGATGCCGGCAGCCCCCGCGCCGCGGAGCCCGGAGCGAGGATCTGCCGCTCAACCAGCGGCGGAAAGACCTGGGCGGAAGGCTCGATCCGCAGCTCCTCGTTTTTCCGGTAGATCTTCGCCGTCCGGTCGATGGGCAGGAAGAGTTCAGGGCTGTCGCCGGTGGTTTCGGAGGTGCCCAGAAAGAGCAGGCCGTGCGGGTTGAGCGCATATTGGAAAAGCCGGATCACGCGTTTCTGCAAGTGCCCCTGCAGGTAAATAAGAAGGTTGCGGCAGCTGATCAGGTCGAGTCGCGAGAAGGGAGGGTCTTTGATCAGATCCTGCTCGGAGAAGATGACCATCTCCCGCACGCGTTTGTGGATGCGATAGCTTCCGTCCGGCTCGTGCAGAAAGAAGCGGCGGAGTCGCTCCGGGGATATCGCTCCAGCAAGGGATGCGGGAAAAAGCCCGGCGCGGGCCTTGGCGATGGCGGCGCGGTCGATGTCGGTTGCAAAGATCTGGACGCGGAACGATGTCTTGAGCCTCTCCGCATACTCGAGAAGAAGAATGCCGATCGAGTAGGCTTCCTCGCCGGTCGAACATCCGGGTACCCAGATCCGCACATACGATCCGGCAGCACGGGAGTGGAGCATCTCCGGGATCACTTTTTTCTCCAGGACCTTGAACGCTTCGGGATCGCGGAAAAACGACGTCACGCCGATCAGGAAATCTTGAAACAACGTGTCGATCTCGGAGGGCGTCCTCTGGAGGTAGAGGAGGAGATCATTCTTCTGGCGGATGTGCTGCACGGTCATCCGGCGCTCGATCCGCCGCGACAGGGTCTTTGTTTTGTATTGAGAGAAGTCGTGGCCGGTCCGGTTCTGAACGAGGATACAGATCTTTTTCAGGAAGTCCTCCGGGAAATCCTGGCCGGCGGGAGCGGGAGCCTTTCCGGACATCTTCGATCGGGCGGCTGTGGAGCGGAGCGCGGCCGGCATGTCTGCCGGCGATACGACCGCATCGGCGACACCGGCGTCGATGGCATGCCGGGGCATGGAGTCGTAGTCTGCGGATACAGGGCTCTGGACGAGGGTGCGGCCTCCTGCCCGCTTTATGGCCTTGAGCCCTTCGGTCCCGTCGCTGCCTGCCCCGGAGAGGACGATGCCGATGGCTCTACTGCTGAGATCCTGCGCGAGGGAGCGGAAGAAGAAATCGATCGGCAGGCGGTGGCCACGCGGCGCCGATGGTTCGAAAAGGTGCAGGATGCCATCGGACAGCGCCATGTCGCAGTTCGGCGGGATGATATAGGCCGCTCCCGGCTGGACCGGCAGCCCGTCGACCGCCTCACGCACCTTCATTTTCGTGTGTCGCTGGATCAGCTCGTCCAGGATGCTCCCGTGGTCGGGCTCAAGATGCTGGACAACGATGATGGCATGCCGTGCGATGTCGGCGGGCTTGAGCGCGGAAAAAAAAGCCGTCAGCGCCTTGAGGCCGCCTGCAGAGGTGCCGACGCCGATAACGCTGAACGGCTTGTCGGCCGGATCAGCATCTTTTCGGGGTAGGGCAGGCTTGGGCGGCGTGGCGGGACTTTTCTTTTTCATGGCGGTGCGTGGCAGGGTCCTCACTGTCCCCGGTGCTTCTCTTTTGGCAATCCGCGAATCTTTGCCGGGCTTGCTGCTGCCGGCTTTTCTGCGCAGACCTTGTCCAGAAGGAGGCTCAGGTCCTGAAGGTCAATCGGCTTGGAAATATACTCCGTCATTCCCATAGCGAGGAACCTCTCGCGGTCGCCGCGCATGGCAAAGCCCGTCATCGCAATCACAGGAAGGGCGGGGTCGGTCTTGCCCGCTTTGCCCGAGCGGATGACTCCGGTGGCGGTGATCCCGTCGATGTCCGCCATCTGGAGGTCCATCAGCACGCAGTCAAACGTCTCTTTGGCGAGGGCAGACAGGGCCTCGCTTCCGCTGGAGACGCACGTCACGAAATGCCCCATCTTTTCCAGAGCGAGCTCAAGCGTCATCAGGTTGATGGCATCATCCTCGGCAGCGAGAATGCGGAGCGGCTGACGGGGCGTGGCCGGGCCGGCGGGGCGCATCGGGTCGGCCGGGAGTTCGGCGGCGGATTTATGCAGAGGCAGGGTGACTGTGACAGTGGTGCCCTGGCCCACGAGGCTCCGGATCTCCAAGGTTCCCTGCATGACCGCCGCGAGGCGCTTGCTGATGGCAAGCCCCAGCCCGACGCCCTTGTAGGGCCGGTTGTCGCCGGCAGGGGCCTGGATGAAGGGCTGGCAGACATAGCCGAGCATCGCCGGGGGAATGCCAATGCCGGAGTCCTCCACGGCAAGGATCACGGTTTCGAGCGACGGTTCCCGGGAAGGCGCACGGGTCGCGGTGATCTTGATCCTGCCGCGGTCAGTGAATTTCATGGCGTTGCCGACCAGGTTGAAAAGGATCTGCCGGATGCGCAGGCTGTCGCCGGTCAGCACCTTCGGGATCTCCGGTGCCAGAGCGAACTCGAGAGGAATTTTTTTCTCGCGCGCGACGGGCTCGAACGTCTCGGCAATCGCCTCGAAGATGTCGGCCAGCCGGAAGGGCATCTCGTTGAGAATCGTCCGTCCGGCCTCGATCCGGGAAATGTCCAGAATATCGGAAAGGAGCTCGGTGAGGCGACTGCCGGACCGCAGGGCCATCTCGGTGAGCTTGCGCTGGTCTTCATCGAGGTGGGACTGGCGGAGAAGCTGCACGACGCCCATGAGGCCGTTGAGCGGGGTCCGGATCTCGTGGCTCACGTTGGCGAGAAACTCGCTCTTGGCGTGGTTGGCCGACTCGGCGAGCTGGATCGCCTTGGCCAGCTGATCGCCGGCATCCCGTAGCTTCGAGATATCGGCCAGCGTGAGGCGTATCTCGTTCTGTGCCGATAGAGACAGCTGAAGCTGCACCCAGATGGGGGTGCGCTCCGCGCCGAGGAGCCGCATCTCCGCATACTCCTGCTTGCCCGCCTCCTTGATGCCGTGGCAGAGCCGGCAGAAGGCGGCCTGATCGTCGGGATGGACGAAGCTGTGGAACGGTTGATTGAGCAACCTCCCCCGGTTTTTCGAGACGAGGCGGGCAAACGCGAAATTGCTCTCGGTGATGAAGCCGTCGACGCCGAGCGTGACATAGCCGACCGGCGCGAGATCGTAGAGCTCGAAGTAGCGGTTGCGTGAGACCTCGAGCTGCGCCTGGACGTGGCGGAGCTCCTCATTCTGCAGCTCGAGTTCGACCTGATGGACATGGAGCTCGTGAACGGTCGCCTCGTTGCTGTCGTCCGGCACGCTGCCGATCTGCCTCTCGGCGCGCTGGCGCAGGGAGAGATCGTCCGCCGCAGGGGGGGCTTTTTTCTTCATAGGGGAGGGGAGGGAGCGTCTGGCCGGAGCATGTCGCATACAAACGGGCATAACAACCCCGGCGATCGTGAGTCTCCATGGGGTAAGAACCCTACCATCTCCCGGTCACTTGGTGGGGTTTCGCCCCATGTCCGCGCAGGGAGCCGCGCGACAGAGTGCAAGACATGCACAGAAACACCTCGTGCGAAGTTATCCCTTTCGATTCTCCCGATGCCGAGCCGGAGGCCGATGCCGTGAGAGAGCTGGAGGCGTTCAGCTACTCGGTCTCCCACGATCTCCGCTCTCCGCTGCGGCACATCACGTGCTTTGTGGAGCTTCTTCAGAACGATCCCGAGCTCCGCGTGACCCCTGCGCAGCGGCACCGCCTCGACACCATAGCCGAAGAGGCGGCGCGGATGGGCGAGCTGATCGATCATCTGCTCGCCTTCTCGCGCATCGGGCGCTCGGAGATGAACAGGAGCCGGGTCGATCTCAATGTGCTGGTCCGGGAGGCAAGGCAGGATCTCGCCGCCGAATGTGAAAACCGCACGATCCGCTGGTCGGTCGACGAACTGCCGACCGTGATCGCCGACCACTCCCTGCTGCGCCAGGCTTTTGTCAACCTGCTGTCGAACGCCATAAAGTTCACATCGAAAAAGAAGGTGGCGCGGATCCGGATCGAGTGCCTCAGCGAGGGGCCGGCGGACGTTGTCATCTCCGTGAAGGACAACGGGGCGGGGTTTGATCCCGCCTACAAATCCAAGCTCTTCGGCGTCTTTCAACGGCTGCACCCGAACGATGAATTTGAGGGCTTCGGGATCGGCCTCGCGAACGTGCATCGGATTATCCACCGGCACGGGGGAAGGACATGGGCGGATGGCGCGGTGGGCGCCGGGGCGAGGTTCTCCTTTTCGCTCCCGGTTTCCGCGGGGGGAGCGCCATGAGTGACGCCTGCAGAATTCTCCTGGTCGAGGATGATCCTGCCGACCTCGAGCTCACGCTTTCCGCTCTCTCGCGGTATGGCCTTGCCGAGCGCACGGTTGCGGTGAACTCCGGCGATGCGGCCCTCGATTACCTGTACCGGCGCGGCCGCTGGCGCGCGGGCCGGTCTGTCGAACCGGCCATCGTCCTTCTCGACCTCAAGATGCCGAAGGTAAGCGGATTCGACGTGCTGGCGGCCATCCGTTCCGAGCCTCACCTTCATGGTCTTCCGGTTGTTATCTTCACCTCTTCGGCGGAGAAATCGGACGTTCGTGCGTGCTATCGTGCCGGTGCGAGCGGGTATGTCGTGAAGCCGGGGGATCTCGAGAAATTCGTCACGGCGGTGCAAAATATCGTGCGCTTCTGGCTGCAGACGAACGTCCCGCCCCCGCTGTCAACAGGGCTTCCGCGGCGCCTTTCAAGGGCCAGAGCCGATGAAGCGGCTCTTCCTGTGAAATGACGGAGCACCCCCATCTTCTGCATCTGGAGGACGACCCGATCGATGTCGAGCTGGTGCGCCTGCGTTTGGAGGCCGATGGCCTCCGGTGCACGATCCATGCGGTGCAGACGCGGAGGGACTTCCGTTCGGCGCTCGCCGCCGGCGGGATCGATCTCGTATTGGCGGACTACCGCTTGCCGGGCTTTGATGGCATGGAGGCTCTTTCAATGGTCAAGGAGATCGCTCCCGATCTTCCGTTCGTTCTCGTCTCGGGCTTTATCGGGGAGGAGTCTGCGGTTGAGGTGCTGAAGAGCGGCGCGACCGACTACATCCTCAAAGACCGGATGTCGCGGCTTGCTCCGGCGGTCCGCCGCGCGCTGGACGAGGCCCGCACGGGCCGCGAGGCCCGTGTGGCGCGTGAACTGGCGACGCGCTCGCAGAAGATGGAGATCTTTGCCCAGCTCGCCGGCGGCCTCGCGCACGACTTCAACAACATCCTGACGGTGATCGCTGCGAACTGCGGGCTTCTCCTAGAGAAGCTGCCTGCAAGAAGTGCCGCCCACAGCTACGCCGAACAGGCGGAGTCGGCGGCGGAGAAGGCTTCCGCCCTGGTCCGCCAGCTGCTGGTATTCAGCCGGCATGAGAGTCCGGCACCCGTGGAGTTTGACCTCAACGAACTCGTCGACACTTCGCAGAAGCTCCTCCGGCGCCTCCTCCCGAAGATGACGGCCCTCCACGTTTGTCCTGCCCCGTCGGGGCTCGTCATCGTCGCCGATCCCGGCCGCGTCGAGCAGGTCCTGATGAACCTCGTCCTCAACGCGCGCGATGCCATGCCGGATGGCGGCACGATCGAGGTCGCCACCGGCCGCGTGGCCCTCGACAGCGGCGACCCCGGCCTGCCTCCGGGAAATCTCGTTTCGCTGAGCGTCACCGATACCGGCACGGGTATGACCGATGAGGTCAAGGCCAGGCTTTTTGAGCCCTTCTTCACAACGAAACCGCCCGGCGCCGGCACGGGCCTCGGCCTCATCACCTGCCAGCGGATCATCACAGAAGCCGGCGGCCGGATTTTGGCCTCCAGCGAACCGGGCAAAGGCTCGACCTTCACCGTGCTCCTCCCGGCGGCAGCCGTTCGGGAGCGTCCGGTCCGGGTCCTAGCCTCCCGCACCGCCCTTCCCGAGGAGGGCAAAAATGGCCTCGCGGAACCGGGTGATGGAAAACGGCTTTCCAAGAAACCCGGAGTGCTCGATGCGTGAGGCCTGAAGGACCGCGTCGGAGTCTGGCGTGCCGGAGATGAAGAGCACGGGGGTCCGGATCCCGCGCTTCCGCAGTCCTTCGATGAAATCGATCCCGCTGGCATTGGGGAAGCGGTAGTCGCAGATGATGAGCCCGATGGCGGGATCCGTAGCGGCCTCCTCGGCGGAGGACGGGTCGAGCCGCAGCATCAGCCGCACGGTGTTCATGCTCTCGGTCAGCGCCCTCAGGGTGCAGAGCACGTCCGGGTCGTCGTCAACGATGAGGATGGGTGGCAGTCGGGTAATCGAGGGGTTGTGCAGTGTTTTCATGGGGTCGGAAGGATCTTATCGTTTGGCTGTTTTCCGGGGATCTGCCGAGCAGCTGCGCGTGGAGGATGTGGAGGATCTTTGCGGCCGCGCGGCCGTCGCCATAGATGCTCGAGCCGGCGGTCATCTTCTCGCGTTCCTCCTGCGAGGAGAGGAGGAGGTCGGCCGCGTCGAAGACATCGTCCGCCGCGGTTCCGACCAGGCGGAGCGTGCCGGCCCGGACGCCTTCGGGACGCTCGGTCTCCCGTCGCAGCACGAGGACGGGCTTGCCCAGGGCGGTCGCCTCTTCCTGCACGCCGCCGGAATCCGAAAGCACCAGATAGGCCCGCTGGAGCACGGAGAGGAAGGCGTCATAGTCGAGCGGCTCGCAGAGCCTGACCTGACCTTTGGCGGCGAGGATGGGAACGATGGCCTCGCGGACAGCGGGATTCGGATGCAGAGGGAGGAGCACGCGGAGCCGTTCGTGCCGGTCGCAGAGCCGGGCGATCGCGCGGGCCACATTGACCATCGGCTGTCCGAGGTTCTCGCGGCGGTGGATGGTGACGAGGATCAGGCGTTCGTCCGGTTCGAGGTCATCGAGCAGCGGACAGGGAAGATCCTTGAGCCGCGCGACCATCCAGTGCAGCGCATCGACGACGGTGTTTCCGCAGACGTGGATATCCTGCGGGGCGATGCCCTCGGCCAGAAGCTCCGCACGGGAGTTCTCAGTCGGCGCAAAATGCCAGGCGGCCAGACGCCCGAGCAGCACGCGGTTGAGCTCTTCGGGGAAGGGAGAGTAGCGGTCGTGCGACCTCAGCCCGGCCTCGACGTGGGCGACCGGGATCTTGTGGTAGAACGCGCAGAGGGCGCCGATCAAGGCGCTCGTCGTGTCGCCCTGTACCACCACCGCTTCAAAGTGTGTTCGGTGAAAAAGGGAGCCCAGCCCGGTCGAGAGATTTGCGGTGAGATCCCAGAGCGACTGCCTCGGACGCATCACATCGAGGTCGATATCCGGCACGAGCCCGAAGCTGTCGAGGACGCGCGTGACCATCTCCCGGTGCTGGGAGGTCGAGATGATGACCGGAGCGAGCTCCGAGGAGGCGGCGAGCGCGAGGATGACCGGAGCGAGCTTGATCGCCTCCGGACGCGTGCCGACGATGATGGCGACCGGCTTGCGGTGCCCGTTGTGGGAGTGGTTGTTCATGGTCGTGGCTGAAGTTGGAATTTTGCCCCGGCGCCGTCGCAGCGCTCGTAGACCTCGGTGAGATCGTCGGCGGTCGGCAGCTGCCGCAGGCCGAAGACCGGGCAGCTGCCATCGACTTCGGAAAGGAAGATGCCGGATCGCTCCGGGAATCCCGGCGCGAGCACGCCGGCGGTTTTCAGCAGAGGGTGCGGCGTGGCATTCCGTCGGCAGGCGGTGAGCCCGGACGTCGCGAGCAGGCCGTCCCAGATCTGCTCCCGGGTGAGAACATTAAGCTGGATCAGCAGGTGGTCGATCGGGCCGGCAATGAGCTTCTGCATCGCTTTCACGCGCTCCATGCCTTCCTCCGAGAGCATCCGTTCGTTTCTCAGCCATCCCAGAAGCGCGTTCTCGGCGAGGCGGAGCTCCATGAACTTGCGCCAGAGCCGCCGGAAGACGGGCGGCGAACCGGCACAGAGGGATACCTTGTGTGAGATCTCGATGCGTTGGAGGACGTCGGGATGGACAGATTCTCCCACCGCCACCAGGCCGCCGATGAGCGGGACAAGAAGATGGACTTCGCAGAAAAGGCAGCCCCAGCGGGAGGCTTGCTCGGTATCGATCGCCCGTGCGCTGAGGTCGGCCGGCGAGACGCCGAGATGCTTTGCAAACAGATGGCTGGCCTCCTGCTCGCTGATGATGTTCAGGCTGATCAGCGCATCCGCCAGGGACCGCCGCCGGGTAAACTGGAACTCAAGAACCGCCCTCTGATCCTCCGGCCGCAGCGTGCGGAGCACGCTTTCGAAACAGTCGTAGCCTGTTTTCTTGAGGCTCCGCCTCGGATACAGGTTCTGCCGCAGGCAAAGGAGGTTTGTCGGCCGTCCAAGAAAAACGCGGATGGGATTTCCGACAACGGCGGAGACCCGGTCAACGTCCTCCCGGGACGGAGGCTCCTCGAAGAGGAATCCGACCGCCTCGCTTTCCTTGTTCCCGCAGGGCATCGCATGGTAGTGGACGGCATATTCTTCCGTCCAGACGTCCAGACGTTCCACGGGCACATCACCGGGTATGACGAGCTGCGGGGGAAGCCCGGAGAACCTCGACCAGATGCCGGTGAACTGCTCCTCGTCGATCAGGTTCATCCTGAGAAGGGCCTCGGGCGCGGAGAATCCGGCGTGCTCGGACATGATCTTCTCGAGCGCCGGCCGCTCGATCAAGCCCTCTTCCACGATGAGGTCTTCGACCGACCGGGTGAACTCCGCCAGCGTCGCCTCATCCGGGAATGCGTGCGTCGTCTTGGTCCACGCAAGCGGGCGGTTGAAAAACCGGTGCCCCGCGTACAGCCATCCGGCGCGGAGGGTGGCGCTCATGTTCACGACGTTCACCACCGGGTAGCGAAGGATCGCAAAGAGGGCGAGGCGGAGGCCGTAGATCTCCGAGACGAAAGCGACCTTCTGGGCGACCCGGTAAACGAGAAGCGCTGTATCCACGAGAACGATCCTCCAGAGCAGACCCTCGGGGGTGAAGAGCGGACGCAGGAAGATCGAGTTGCGCCACTCCAGGTGCAGCAGGATAAACTCGGCCAGCACGTAAAGGATCACGATGTAGCCGGCGGCGTTGATACAATGGACAAGCGGCGCGCGCCGGTCGCGGACGAGCGTGTATTTCACGGCGGCAGAGCCCCACCATCCGCCGCGCTCCCAGCCCTGGAAGGCCGTGCCGACAATCCAGCGCGCCTTCTGTTTGACCGCATGGCGGAAGGTGGTTGGAAAATTCTCGCGCACTGCGACGGGCTCGCTGACCATCCGCGTGCCGGTGACGTTGCCCTTGGGATCCCTGGTTTTCACCTCGCGCTCGACGTAGAAGTCGACAAACCCCGCGCGGAACCCGCTCCGGCAGAGCTCGAGGCCCATCATGTAATCCTCCGCGAGGTTGCCGACCTGGAAGGGGCCTCCGCCATGCTTCTCGTCGAGAAAGTCGAGCGCCTTGCGGGAGATGGCAGTGCCGACCCCGGCCGAGGGAACGACCCCGCCCATCACCTCGCGGGAATACATGTCCTTCATGTGCCACTCGGAGAACTCATCCATGTAGGTGTTGCCGACCCAGTATTTCCAGGGGTCGAGCTCGAGCGGGAAGACCGGGATCTGCCCCATGTCGAAGGTCCGCGGGACGTGGTAGTTGTAAACCTTGAGGGTGAGCGGGTGGATGATGTCCTCCGCATCATGGAGCGCAATGATGCGGTATTCGCGCCGGCCTGCGACCTCGTGGGCCTTCATCGCCTCGAAGATCGCGTTGAGGCAGTCGGCCTTTGACGTCGGCCCGTTACTTTTGGTGACCGCCTTGTGGATCCTGGGATTCGACGCGACGAGCAGGTCGACGCACCGGCCCGTTTCCGCGTCGTTCGGATAGACGCCGATGAAGATGTCGTAGCGGTCGTAGAGGAGGATACGGCTGGCGTAATCCGCCATACGGTTGATGATGCCGCCCTCATTCCATGCGGGGACGAAGATGGCGATGAGCTGCTCCGGCTCGTTTTTAAGCTGTTCGAGCGTGACGCTCGGGCGCTTCCGTTTCTTCCGCAGGTACCTCAGGAACTGGAGGTCGAAGAACACATCATCGAGGCCGAAAACAAAGAATCCGATCGCTGCGATGTAGGCCAGAACGAGAAAGATGTAATAGAGGATATCCATGGCAATCTACCAGCGGAGGCTGAGCGAGACGGTGATCCGGAAGTCGGAGTAGGTGGCGCCGGCATTTCCGCGCGAGTTGTTGTCGTTCCGTCCGAGGTAGGCGCCGCCCAAATATTCGAAGTTGCTCGAGAGGATCGCCCCCGGAAGGGGAGCCGCGAGCAGGCGTACGCCGGGGCCGGCCTCGAAGTAGTTGTCGTAGTAGTTGCCCGCGCTGTCGAAGGTCAAATTCTCGACGACGTAGGCATCGGCCGAGAGCGCCCGGCCGCACTGGAGGAATCGGAATCCCTGACGGGATTGGAGGTAGCAGAGAAAGTCGGAAAGCCGCGTGTAGTAGGCGGCATCCCCGCCGGCCTCGGCGAACCAGTCGAGGCGCAGGCGGAAGGGAGTCGCGGGCTGCCACGACCAGGCGCCCGTACCTTCCACGGGCCGCATGGCAAGCTGCTCCGCCGTGAGCTCCTGTTCGCCAGCGACGTCGAGCCAACGGCTTCCTGGGCCCCATGCCCACCAGCCGTTGACGCCGGCGATGAGCTCTGCAAACCAGTCTCCATGGTGATCCTCCGTCCCGAGGAGATCCTTCTGCACGCCGCCGAGAACGTAGAGGACGAAGGTCTGGGAGGCGAAGGGCCGCACCCGAACACCCGCGTGGAAGCCGGCGAGGTTCTCGTTGTAGATCGTCGTGATGCCCTCACCGGTCTTCGATCCCGTATCGAGCGTGAAATCGGCCTGCACGAACGGCTCGATCCACCTGGCGCCCGGAACGAATGTTCCTTCGCGGAGCCTGCCGGAGGCGACGCCGATCTGGTAGCGCGTGAGGTAGGTCGCGTAGAGGTCGAGCTCGCCCCAGAAGTGACGGTCGAGGTTGAGGGCGGGAGCCAGCGCGGCGATCTCGGCGGCGGCGCGGGACCTGGCGGCTGGATCGCTCCCGCCGCCGCGAATGTTGGCGAAGACCGCGAACGCCTCGGCATGCCTGCCCGATTTTTGCAGGAGGTAGGCAAGCGTGAGCGCCTCGCTGTCGCTGAGGCGTCCGCGATCGTTCAACTCCTGAAGCACATCGCAGGCCTCGGCGAGCCGGCCCTGCCGCTGGAGAGCATAGGCTTTCTCGATGAGAAGCGGGTCGGTCGCCTCGCCGCGGCTGGCGAGGGCGTCGACCGCCGTTACGATGGCGTCGTTGTTTTTCTGGGCGACGAGGGTGAAGACGCGCTGCTGCCGGTCAAGGCGCGCCTGACGGGCCCGGAGCTCCGCCTGCACGGCCGGATCGGGAGCGGCACCGCCGGTGCCTTTTGCGGCCTCGCGCTCGGCGGCCTCGCTGCGGTCGAGCGCCGCGAGGCTCGCGCGCGCTTTGGCTGCCATCGTCGCATCCCACGATTTGCCGAGCATCTGGAGGTTCTCGCGGGCGGGGGCCGTCTGTCCGTCAAAAACCTGCTCGGCGGCGAGCCGGAAGCGGAGGCTCTCGTTTCCGGGTTCCGCCTCGACCAGCGGCCGGAGCACGGCGGCCGCGTCTTTGTGACGCCCGGCGGCGGAGAGCGTGCCGGCCACCTCGACCGGGTTCGAAAGGGATGGCGGGGGATTCTCCCTGGCCTCCGGCGGGGCGGACGGTTCGGCGGCGGTGCAGGGGGCGAGAAGTGCGGCGGCCAGGAGAGGCCCGATCATCCGGTTCATTGTTTTGTCAGGCTTTCCATTGGAAGGTTCGGCATGCCGGTCGATTGTGCGGCATCGACGATGTCGCGCATTTGCTGGAACGGGAGCCATGCGGGGATGGCGACCCCGGCGATGCTGTCCCGCAAGGCGGAGAGGCCGGCGACCTCTCCGGTGAGGGTGCGAAGATGGACGGCTTCGCCGGTTGGCGGGTTGATATTCAGCGGAAGCACCGGCCAGCCCTCGTCGGTGACGAGGAGCGTCGTGGCGTGGAAGGCGGACCGGGGCTCGCCGGGCTCGGCCAGCAGGGTGCCGAGCAGATAGCCGTCAGGCTTCGCTGCCAGCGGTGCCGCCGGCTCGATTCCGCCTTCGCCGGGAAGTTCCCAGCCGGAGGTTGTAATTCCCGCATCGGCGAGGGAGCCGGGAATCGAGGGTGTGACGGCGCCCCGGAGGATGATCCGGCCTCCGTGCGACTGTGCATATTTCAATGCACCGACGAAGTCGTCACGAGGCATCAGGCGATCGCCCGGCACGTTGTCGAGTTGGGTCGAGACGACAAAACCGATCCGGCGGGCCGAGAAATAGTCAACGATCCGCCGCAGCGCGGCCGGATCCGATCCCGGGTGGAAATTCTGAATCGCGAAGAAGAGCCCGCGCGGACGAGGGGCGGCAATACCATAAAAATCGAGCAGGAGGTCGGAGAAGAGCGCGGAGGCGGGGAAGGAGCCGGGTAGCGTGCCGAAGCCGTACACCGAACCTGAGCGCCAGATGAGAGGCCGGGGACTGCCTTGGGGCGTCGCCATGGCCTCGGACGGCTTGCCCGGACCGGGAAAAAAGGGATCGAGCCGCATTTTCCATTCGAGGCCCCGGTAGACGACGGTCGCATTCGCGATCACGGCGGGGTAGGCCTTGGGGGCGGGCGCCCCGGCGAGCGGCGTCGCCCAGCCGATGGCAAGGAGCGGCCGGGCGGTCCGAGCCAGGGCTGCCTTCGCTTCTGGAGCCAGCGATGGAGCGCTGCACATGCCGGCAACGACCAGATAGTCCGCAGCCTCGATGTCTGTCCCGGTCACGGCGTCTGCCGTGTGCGCCACGACCGCCGTTCCAAAGCGTGCGAGCATGAGCCGGATCGGGGCGATTTCGTTGACGAGGGAGAACGGCTTGGCCGGCGCATCGTAGATGACAAGCGTCGTTCGGTTGCCGGCTCCGGCAGCCATTGCCGTCGCCGGAGGTCCGCCAGCGCTTGCAAGGGCCGCACCGATCGTGACGGCGATGAGCGATCTCATTTGCCGTCCGCCTTGTTGTTGCCGTTTCCATTGACCTTGCGCCGTGAGGCGACCCTCTGGAGAGCGAAGATGCCGAAGAGGGTGAAGGCGACCGAACCGAGGATGAGGTGATTGTTGGAGATCGCGGCGAGGCCATCCGCGGCTTTTTCCTTCTGGAGTTTCTCCGTCTCCTCAAGGGATAGCCCGTCCGGGAGGCCTTCCTCGATGTGTTCTGCGAGCGATGAGGGCTGGAGGTAGCGGGCATCGTAGGCAACGACGCGGTCTTTGGTGTCAACGGCCGCGACCGTTCCGGTGAGGCGATCCCGGACCGTGGGCTTCGTGAGCAAGGCAACGGCGGCCTCGCCGCCCAATCCCTCCACGCCACCGACCGTGGCCAGAAGCTCGCCTTTTGTCCATGGCGACACGAGAAGCTGCGCCAGGCAGAGCGTGCTCTCGATGCTCGAAGCCGGAAGGACCTCGCCGCGGAGGTTGATCGTGCGCTGCTTCTCATCGGATGCCTTCACGGCGAGGCGGGTTTTCTCCGGCAATGCCTGCGACCACTGGAACACGGAGCCGAGCACGAGACCGGAACGGTTCGCCACGCGGCTGGCTTGCGGAGGATTTCCCGGGCCGTAGGTCGCCACCTGCGGCCACAAAACAGGCATCGAGGGAAGGTGCGCGCCGAGGAATACGCCAAGGGACTTCAGCAATTCGACACGCTCCCAGTCATTTTCCGCGGGCACCATAACGACGGCCCGCCGGAGGAACGCGTCGCGCATCAAGAGCAGGTCGAGACGGCTGAGGTCGCTTATTTTCAGCGGCTCGGTCTGAATGTTTAACGTCGAGGAGGCGGCCACATTCAGCCACGCCCGCTCATCATTCCGGTGACCGCAATCCACCGTGCCGATATCGAGGTAAGAGGCGAGCTGGATGCGGGAGGGATCGCGCCCGGGGATACCCTCCGGCACCGGTATCCGCCGCTGTGTGACGGCGGCATTCTCCGCGGTCAGGGCCACACTTCCAATGGAAACATCGTTCAGGCGGACATCCAGGGCGGAGGTCTTGTCGAGGTTCTCAGCGTGGCTGAGATCGAGGTTTATAACGCTGCCGGCGGCGATCTGGTAGCCGGGCGGAAAGCTCCACTGGCGGTCGGCCTCGTTGCGGAAGAGCCCGCGCAGCGTGACGCCTCCATCCGGCATTGATTGGAAGGCGACCGGCAAGCGCGAGGGGTGGGCGAGTTGCTCCGTGAGAACCGGAACGGCCGGCATTGTGCGGATGATCCACGGGTTTGAGGGAACGGACCCGATCGCGGGGCTGCTCCCGAGGGCCATCGCGGCCCTTTCGAGGCCTTCGGCGTCGCCTCCGCTCAGAATCAGCCAGCGGTGCTCGCCGTTGGACGGGCTGCCTGTGATGATCTCAGCGAGGCAGCCCTCGCCGGGGAGAAGGGTTGAGAGGGTGTCGGCGATGTTCTCCGCAAGAGCGATATCTTTCAGGGTCTTGGCGGTGCCGATCAGGATGCCATTGCGCCGCTTCGACTCGCCGGCGAAGTCTCCGGTGTCGCCGATTGCGATGCTGTCGCCATCCAAATAGAGAGTCTGAGCCAGCCGTGCCGTGCCGATGAGGAAAGCCCGGAGGTCGGACTCTGTTGGCGCGTCGGGGACGAGCAAGGCGACAGCGGCCTGGCTTTTGGGTTTCTCGCCTTCCGGCTTTCCGAGATTCATGAGTGCGGGTTCGGCCAACGAATCCGGAAAGCGCTGAAGCTCGGGGAATAGCGACTGCGGCTCATAGGCCACGCGGAGGTGGCTCCGTGAGTCCATGGAGATCCAGGCAGCGGGATTATCCACATCGCGGCACGGGACATAGGTCGTTTGCAGGAGGCAGCGGAGCGAAAGCCGGTTCCACCCGGGGATGAGCGCGGACGCATCAAGCGGGAGGTGGATCTCTTTGCGCTGAGGGGCTGCCGTGGGATCGGTCTGGCCGAGGCGGATGCTCGTGACCGGACGGTCGTTGAGGCTCACGCTGAGCGTCGAGATATCCGGAAGAAGGATGGGGGAGCTGACGAAGCTGAGAACCAGTTCGGACCCCTGAACGTAGCGAATGTGCTCCGGGAGGCGGATGTAGAGATCCTGCCCGGCCAACGCTCCCGCAAGCCGCTTCTCGCTGCCGGAGAAGAGGGGGGCGTTAAAAGCCTTGGTTCCGGCGGAGGCCGTCGCGGGAGCGGCTTCCACCGCCACAGCGGTCGGTGGGATCGCAGGCAGGAGCATCGCTCCCGCAATGCTGCAGAGGAGGGAGAGGCCTCTCTTTGTGCGAAACGTGGTGGGATTTCTTCCGTTGAGCGGTTTTTGCGTTTTCATGTGATGTGGGAAAAATGGCAGGCGTAACCGGTGGGCTGAATAGGGTGAAACCCGCACTCCATTACGGATTCCGGAGGATCTGCAGGACGGTTGAGGTGGCGGTCCATTTGACGGGGCCGGCTTCAAAATCGGGATTCAGCACGCGGTTGGTGCCGGCAGCCGGACCGAGGAACACATCGTCAAGAAAGAGCGTTCCGGCGGCGCTGGAGTAGGTGTCGGAAAGGCTGAGCCACACCGCCGTGCGCGTTCCGGTGTTGAATGGCGCGCTCGTGTATTTGGTCCATGCCGGAGAGCCGTTGCAGCGGACCTGCGCGAGGAGCCTCGTCCAGTTGCTGTTGCCCCAGACCTGAAGCTGCACGGCCCCCGTTCCTTTTGCCCAGACGGAGGCCACGCAGGTCGTATTCGGGGCGACGCTCACCTTTTGGTAGAGATCTCTCCAGGTGGCCTTGGATCCGATGACGGCCTTCACCCCCCAGACGCCACTGTGGGTATTTGTTGCGATGCTGCCGGGCGTGGCGGTTGGCGTCGGGGAGACCGTCGGGGACGGGGAAGCGGTGGGTGAGGGGGTGGGGCTTGGTAACGGGGTCGGAGTAGCGGTCGGAGTAGCGGTCGGAGTAGCGGTCGGAGTAGCGGTCGGAGTAGCGGTCGGA
>CAZSMN010000002.1:46675-51300 GCA_964607615.1 uncultured Chthoniobacterales bacterium
GTAGCGGTCGGGCTGACGGTGGCCGTCGGAGTCGGAGTGGGCGGCAGCGGAGCGCCGGCGAGAAGCGCGTCTCGGAGCCTCCTCACGGTGAGTTGCATGGCAGGGTCGTTGGTGAACTCGCTGATAAAGTTCCACCAGAAGACGCCTCCGACACTGCCGGGAAAGTCGAAGGAGGCGGGGTGGTATTGGGCGGCGACCGCCCGGCGGGCGGTGCCGTTCGGGTCGGCTTTGTTATAGGCCCACCAGAACTGCTGTCCGGGAATCCAGTAGCCCAGCTCGCCGAGCCCGATCTGCTGAGTGGGAAACTCCTGCCGGAGGACGCGCATCATCTGCTCGAAGAACACGCCCATCGGGGCCTGCTCCTGGTATTGCGAGACCATCGCGACATCGATGAGCGAGCGCGTCGAGGCCGGGAGCTTGGCGTTGATCCATGTGAACATCGAGTTCGACACCGAGTCGGTGTTCAACTGCCAGAAGAACGTGAGCACGGTGAGCTTGCCCGGCGCGCGGGCCCGGACTTCTGCGGCGGCGTCGGCGATCTTGTCGGCGATGGTGGTGCTGAGCCAGCTGCCGTTGACCTCGTTGCCCACCTCCCAGGCATCGATCTCCGGAAAGGCGCTGAGGAAATCGATGAAGCGCTGCTTGTATTGCGCCCTCGTGTAGCCGGAGTCGTAGCTCGAGTCGACCGGCTGGCCGAGCACCTTTAGGCCCTTGGATTTTGCGTAGGAGATCAGGGATGCGTAGGTTGCCGGTCCCTCGCCGGCATCAAACACGACGCGAACCCACCCGTAGGGCTGGGTGAGCTTGGCCGCAAGGTCGAGGTTGGCTTTGTAGTTCGTTGTGGTGTCGATGGTGAACCCGAGCCACGGGGTGGTGGTGGCTTTGTTCGCCGCGGCGGCAGCGGGTCCGTGCTCGGCGAGGAGCAGATCGAAAGCCACGGCCAGCGAGTCGAGCGCAAGTTGGCCGGCTTTGCCTTTTGCCGCCTCGGTTGAATAGACATCGACGGAGGCGAGCTGTGCGGCTGCCGCGTCATAAGACGAGCTGAAAGCGCCCGATGGAACGTAGTCCTTCCGGACTGCCAGTGCGGCATCGAGCCGGCGCTTCACATCGCGAGCGGCCTGATAGGTGAAGTTGACCGTGGCGGATCCCGTGAATCCTGTTCCTCCGTTGTCGAGAATCAGAAGTCCGAACCCGTGCGGCTCGGTCGGCCAGTTAAGCGCGAGGGCGACGGGCACGGACGGCACGGCGAATGTGAGGCTCGACCCGGACGTTGTGAGCGGTCCATCCTGGATGGCCCGCAGATTTGCCGGATCAACAAGGAAGTCGTTGTTGTAGCCGAGCGTGCCGGAGTTCGAGGTCGTGCGGACCTGAGCCGGCGTCAGCTGGGTTCCGGTGCGGTCATAAAAGCTAAGTGTAACCGTGCCGGCTCCACTTGCTTCAAGGCATTGGCACAGAGTGGCTAATGCAATAAGTATCGCAAGCCAGCCAGATTCGAGGGCAGGAGCCACCGCATTCGAGCGGCAGAGAGCGGGGGATGTTTCCATAACAACATCCTGCGGTCGATCAGATACCAAGTCTGTGGGTTATTCTCCGTAGTTTCAGGTTCCATCTTCTCGTGATTCGAGCGACTTGTGTTCAAGTTCCCCGCATTTATTCCACTGCTTTGAGTGCAGTTGCGCTACCTAACCTTAGCACTTCCTCGCGACGCGTCGGTGATCTCGGTGGCGGTCGAGGCCGGTATCGGACGAGCGAAGTCATCCCCGGGGAGCGCGAGATAAGCAGCAACGGCCTTGAGATGCCGCACGCCCGACTCCTTGGTCAATCCAGCGCGGTAATGGAGAAGCGCAGTTGCGGGCGGCCGTCGAAAAAGGCTGACAGGTCCGCTTGTGGAAGATCGATCTATTACTCTTTCCACGTGCGCAGCAGGGTCATGTTGGGCATAACGCAGAGCGCGACGGTCCGCGGGTATGTGGTGAGGAGCGAGCTCATGTAGAGCCAGCACCGCTAGATCATTTGCAGGGTGCCATAGAACCGTCGAACCTCCGGAATCTCAAAAAGTTCAAGCTCGGTATCGTCGTAACCATAGACCGTGAAGAGGATCCGGCTTTTGAGGCGTCGGAGTTCCACCTTTTTCAGATGAGGGCCGAAGCTGGCGACAAAGCGCGAGAAGTCGAGGTTCTGAATCTCGCTGCGACTGGTGACGTAGACGGTCACCGCCGCGTATTGTTTTCCGGGGAGTGGGATCTTGTCAGGGTTTTCTGCGAGCCAACGGAAGGTGGCGTTGGCCTTGCCAGAGACCCGTGCAACATAGGAGTGGTGGATTTCAATCATAGCGGGAACTCGAAAGAATCGATGAGTTTCGGCAGGTGCTTGCTGACCTTTTTCATCTGCTGGTTCACGGCCTGACGGTAAACGCCGAGTTCTCTGGAGACCTCAGACTCAGTGAGGTTGCCCTCAATCATCCTGATGGCCATTGAGACGTTGGAAGGGGTGAGGAGGTGCCGGGTGACGGCCACCCTCAAAGCAGCGAGGGCCAGTTCACGCTGGATTTCGTAGGGCAACTCCACGGAACACGATCTGGATTCGCTTTGCGAATTTGGCGGAAGGGGTGGGATTGCTTGCGCGGCAGGCTTTCCCAGAATGGCTTCGCTTCCAACGATGCCTTCCTCGTTTCACTCGGAAGGGGTGGGATTCGAACCCACGGTTCCACTCTAAACCCGGTCCTCCTATCGCAAAACGTTCCACGTGGAGCAAAACTGGCAACGCAGATGCCAACCGATTTTTGGCGCCTGATCCGCGGAGTCGGCGCGATATGACTTGTTGGCCGCATTTTCCTTGAAAAATAGGCCAAGGACGCAAGAATCCTTCCCCCTCAAATGGACATCCCTATTCAGTGCCAGATTTATACCGTTCTCGTCTGTGCAGTCATCGTTGGAACACTTGACCATCTGCATCGGGGGTTGCCGCTTCTGAACCCGTTTTTCGCGGACGAGATTACCAAGGTCACCCGGCCGATGTGGAAAATTTTTGTTTGCGCTGGCATGGGTATGGGTGTTGCCTACTTTGTGACGCTCGTCGGATATGAACCCACAACCACGATGCAGGCGCTCATCACAGGGATCATCATTGTTCCTTTTGTTCACGCTGGCCGCCTCACCGAGCTTCTCGATCGTTCGAAAGAGAAGTAGAATGGATAAATGACATCAATCTACCTTTACATCCGCGCTCATTTGATCGCAGGTGCTTCCTATATGTTGGTCGGAACGGCGCTTGCGGGAATGATCTTTCACCTCCCGCCGAATGCTGTCTTCTTGTTGACCTTGGGGGCATTTATTTTGGCAGTGTATGGATTCATCGATGAGCGATTTCGAATTGCATCGGGCGTCCAACGGGGGGATTTGACTCGTTTTGGCAAGGTTGCAGCCTACTGCGGCTATCCCAAGCCAGGAACCTCCATGATCAACGCTCTGAAACGCGCAGGCGTTTCACCCAGAGAGATCCAATCCATTTCCATCCAGACCTGCACATTTGGAAACAAGTATCTCCGGGAGTTCAAAGAATTCTTGGTGAAAACCGGTGTGCGATCGGAGACCGAGTTGTTGATTCTTGGGACCGGCGATGAACTGGAAAAAGCATCCCTGCTTGAGGCATTTCCAAAGGCAAAACTATGCCATTCCACAAAGAAGTTGACCACTCACTTCAGCCTCTTGGAGTCCACAGACGGCAGAACATTTGCGTGGTATGAGCCAGATCATCAGGATTCCGTCGAACGTTACATTCCATCTAAGGGAGCATTCTTGGTGGAGGTCAATGATACCACCGCGGCTCGGGCGAGGTTCTCAAAGGACTCTATCGAGGATTGCTTCCTGCCAGCCTAGATCGCAGAGCGGATGCGTTGGAAACCGTATCCCTCTGCCTCTTCCTCGGTGCTGACGTAGCAATCCCCCTGTTCGAGCGATATTTTCACGCTTCGGTAGCCGGGATCACCCGGGAGGTAATAGCGCCTGGCGCCGGTCTTTTGGCAGACGTTGCACTTGATGGCTGGCCAGTCGTTGCAGCGAGGGAGATGTTTCAGGATGATTCCCGTCTGGCGGCCCATCACGACCGCAAGATCGCTGAACTGAGCCGATGTGACGAACACCAATCGCCAAGAGTTCGTGGAGCCTTGGAAGCGCTCGACGTCGCGCTTGAACTTCAGAATCTGCCAGTCTTCGATCACCGCTGCGGATGCCCAGCCCTTGCACTGGAAGGCATACCGGCGCCGGCCATGGGTTGCCACGATGTCGATACCTCCGTCTCTCCGTCCGTGGCGCGCGCCATGTAACGTGACGTCCCAGTGCGCGCACTCCAGCAGGCAGCCGACGTAATCTTCGTAGGAGATTCCGGCTGCCTTTCGGGAGCGTCGGCCGGGAAGTGGGGGCCGTGTGCGGGCAAACAATGCCGCGCTGAATGCATCCTCGATGGCTGAATCAACTCCCCGCTCCACTTCGCGATCGTCGCCCCATTACCGGCGCCGTGTCGAGGCCCATTCCACGTGGATGATTCGCTCATCCACCAGATCCCGCTGCCAGGTTACGCGGGCTTCTTTTTCTCTGGGGGATAGGGCGGGGGAGTAGTATCCGCAC
>CAZSMN010000003.1:0-34385 GCA_964607615.1 uncultured Chthoniobacterales bacterium
GGTAAAATGGCAGGAGGGGCTCGGGCGCTTTCGGCGCAGGGAGGTAGGGCACCGCCCGTTGGCGCAGGCCGAGCTCGGCCGTCCCGGGCAGGAGCTCGTTGGGCGAGTTGACCTCCCCTCCCCAATCGGCCGGAAGGTCGCCTTCCCAGTCCAGCACGTCCACCGCCCTCGCGCCCGAGGCAAGGATCACCGAAAGGACGGCCGCATGCAGGAGGCGCACGGTCTCAGTAGGCGTTCCGCTGGGGCGCCAGGGTCATCAGCATGATGCGGAAATCAAGGAGCAGGCTCCAGTTTTCGATGTAGTAAAGGTCGTAGTCGAGCCGGTCCTCGAGCGACGTGTTTCCGCGGAGCCCGTGGACCGCCGCCCATCCGGTCATGCCCGGGACGCACGTGTGGCGGAGGTTGTAGTAGCGGACTTCGTCGCGGAAATCCTCAACAAACTCCGGCCGCTCAGGGCGCGGCCCGACGAGGGACATCTCGCCGCGGAGGACGTTCCAGAACTGCGGCAGCTCATCGAGGTTCCACTTCCGCATGAAGGCGCCGATCTTCGTGCGGCGGGGGTCGTTTTCGACGGTCCAGACGGCGCCGGTTTTGACCTCGGCATCGGTGCGCATGGAGCGGAGTTTGTACATCTCGAACGGCTTGTCGCGCAGCCCCAGCCGGGTCTGCTTGTAGAAAATCGGGCCGGGCGACTCGCGCCGGATAAGGATGGCCAGAATGGCGATCACCGGAACCGAGAGACAGAGCCCGACGAGAGAGCCGCAGATGTCGACCATTCGCTTGAGGAGCTTGTTTCCGTAATGATCGTACTGGAGATCGTTGATCCCGAGGATTGGCACGCCATTGAGCGCGCGCACGGAAAGCCGGAACGTCCAGATGTCGAACGCGGCGGGGATAATGCGGAGATTCACCATGGCATCCGCACAGGCTGACGTGATGAGGCGGAGCTCCGGCTGCGTCACCATACGCTGCTCGACGATGAGCATGGTGACTTTATTGGCTTCGAGGACATCCTGAAGGTTCTGCATGCGCCCGATTTCGCGATAGCCCTTATCCGGATCCGGCACACTCTCCGGATGCGAGTCGACGACGATGTAGCCCTGCATGGTGTGGAACTGCTTCATCTCCCGTGCAATGCCGATGAGGACCTTTTCCATCCGCGAGCTCCAGCCGGCGAACGCCACGTGCTCGGTGCGGATGCATTTAAGGATGTTGATCTCCACGAAGCGGACGGCCAGGCGCATCCCGAAAACCGCGCAGAAGCAGACCACGAAATAGAGCAGGAGGAACGGAACATAGGCCAGATTGTGATCCGGTGAGACAAAAAGACGGATCAGCGGGTAGACCACCGCGCTCGTGGCGATCGCGAGAACCAGCCGGCGGACCAGAGGCTTCACCCTCACGAAGACATCCCACCGGTAGAGCCCCTCGCGATTGAAGAAAAAAAGCACGAGCAGACCGAGGAAAATACCGTTGAGGATCGTCACCCGCGTCGTCTCGGGCGCAGACATCCACGGGATGGCCTCGGCGATCTCAAAGGCGATCGGGAAAGAAACCGCCACCGCAAGGATGTCACTGAACCGGAGCGATACCGCCCAGTCTACTGGTTGTTTTTTTGTGCGATACACGTGGGGGAAAGTGTGGGACGGATTCGATTTTGCGAGCAAATCCTTTTTTTGGAACCTCTTTTCGTTCACAAAAGGCCCGGAGCGTGAAGATGACATCCCTGGGAATGACGTCCGGTCGGTGGCAACCGCCGCGCCGGAACGCCTTGGCGACGATTACCGTGGTGGTGACGTTGCTGCTTGTTTTCGTCCCTCTCGGACTCTGGACCGGGCTGGCCGATCCCCGCTTGATGGCGTCGTTCCAGACCGATTGGTCCTCGTCTTGGGCCTTCACGACGGCAACCGTGCTTGCAGCGGTGTTGATTCTCATCCCGGTCGGTTGGGTTCTGATCAGCGGGGTGCTTGACCTTTTTGCGTTTTTTCTGGTGCAAAACGCGCTCCTCATCGTGGGCTACATTTTCCTCGGCGTGACGGCCTGGCGGCTGGAGGGCGTGGCGCCGGCGATCCTGCAATCGGGACCGGTTGTCTTGCTGATTAATGCGACCGGTTTTGCGACACTTTTTTCCGTGATGGGGGTGACGTATTTCGCCGGCGTGGTCCGCCACGTGCAGCCACAGCCGCTGCATGGTGCGCCCGGGGACTACGACATGCGGCTGAAGTGGTTTCTGCGGGCGGCGGGCTTTGTGATCACGGCGATCCTTGCGATGCCGATGGCGCGCACGGGAATTATCCCGCTGCTGGCGGCAAACGCGGCAGAGGCGCGGGCGGCAAACATGGAGTCGGACGTTCAGCGCGCCTTTTACAATCTCGGAGCCGGTCTCATGCCGTTCGTGACGGCCGGGCTCGTGGCAGTCTGCGCGCGCCGGCCGCTGCGGGCGCTGGGGGTAGATGGGATGCTGGCCGCCTCGCTGACGCTCGTCCAGTTGCTGAGCGGCAACCGCTTTCCGCTCGCGATCTCGGCGTTTGTCTGCCTGACGCTGCTCTCGATGGAGCGGCGTTTCCCCCGCGCGCTGACGCTGTTGGCGTTCGCCGGCTGCATGTTCTTTTTCACGGGGATGAGCGGGTTTACCGGACTCCTGCGGCAGGATCGCGATCAACTCAGCGAAGGGAATGTGGTGGCCAGCAGCCTGGAGGCGGCCTTCACCGGTGACAATCTCATCGACGTGAGGGACGCCGCGTGGGTCTTCAGCCAGTGGGATTACGAGCCGCTGCTCGGGCGGACGTACCTCGGCGGGCTGGCCGCCATGCTCCCGAGCGGAATTTTTCCGCAGAAGAAGGAATGGCACCTCGGTCTCACCGGCGTGCGCATCGTCGGCTGGGATGACACGACGCACTTCGGGCTTCGCATCACGTTCTTCGGGGAGGCATTTCTAAATTTCGGACTCGCGGGTGTGCTGGCGCTGGGAACGGTCCTTGGTATCCTCTTCGGCACGCTCTTGCGGGCGGTCCACCAGGCGGCCAAAAAGCGCCCGCCGTGCCTGCATTATAACCTGAAGCTCGTCGTCCTCATGCAGATGTGCATGCCGCTCGCCAACACGAGCGACGCGTTCACCTTCTGGGCGATGTGCGGATTCCTTGCCCTCCAGTGGGCGGCCGTCGATCTGACGCTGCCGGCGCTGCTGCCACAGAACCGTTTTTCATCCCATGCTCCGAGTCGCACTTAACGGCCGTTTCACCGGAACCCCACAGCCCACGGGCACGCAGGTGGCATCGTTCCAGCTTTTCCATGCCATCCTGCGCGAGGCGGGGGATATTTCGTTCGTCGTCTTTGCGGATCCGAGGTTTCCCGGCGTCGAGGAGTGGACCACCCTGCCGGGCGTCTCGTTTGTCCGCACGCCGTTTCAGGATTGGTCGCGCGGCCGGGCACATGTGTGGGAACAGTTCGAGCTGCCGGCGCTCGCGGCGCGGCACGACTGCCGGATCCTTCATCATCCGATGACAACCTGTCCGGCATGGCAGAATGGCCTCCAGCAGGTCGTCACGCTTCACGATCTGAATTTTCTGCTGCACCCCGAGTGGTTCTCACGCTCGTTCCGTCTGGTTTACAAACTCTGCGCGCTGCCAGGGATCCGCCGCTGCCGGCGGGTGGTGACGATCTCGGACTATGTGCGCCGGCAGACGTCGGAGATGCTTCACGTGCCCGACTCGCGCCTCGGGATGATTTACAACGGGGTGAAGCCGTTGAAGGCTCCGGCTCCCTGGAAGGGTAACTATCTCTTCGCCGCCGGCTCGCTCCAGCCGCACAAGAACCTGCCGCGGTTGATCCGCGCCTTTCAGGCGGTGCGGCCGGAGTTTCCGGACCTGGAACTCCTGGTCGCCGGCCGGCCGCAACCGCGCTTCGCGGCGAACCCGGAGCTCGCGACCCTGCTCGACAGTCCGGGCCTTCGGCTCACCGGCTACCTTAGCGACGAGGAACTTGCCAACGCCTACGCGGGGGCGCGGGCGTTCTGCTTTCCGTCGCTGGAGGAAGGCTTCGGCCTCCCTCTGCTCGAGGCCATGACGCTTGGGTGTCCGGTATTGACCTCGAACGTCTCCTGCCTGCCGGAGATCGCGGGACCGGCGGTTCAGGTGGATCCGTATTCCGTCGATGCACTGGCCGGCGGCTTGCGGCGGCTTTTGTCACTGAACGGAGCAGAGCGTGAGGACCTGATCCGTGCCGGCCGCGACTGGGCCGCCGGATTTTCCTGGCAGGCAGCAGCCCGCCGGTATCTCGACCTTTATAAAGAACTATGAACCGCCTTCTCATGGTCAGCGAGCCGGGTGTCGATGGGGTTTTTGTGATCGTCGACTCGATCATTCGCGAGATCCACCGGCTCCATCCGGAGATTTCTGTCGATCTCGCCTATTCGAGCCGCCGGACGAGTCCGGGCCTTCACCGGTTGATCGCCGACATCGAGGCCCGCGGCGATGAGACGATGGATCTCGCCGTGGGAAATGCCCCCGGCCCGGGGGATGCGAGAGCCATTCTGCGGCTGATCGCTTTCGCCCGCCGCCGTGGCCGGCAGCTTGTCCACGGCCACAGCTCGAAGGCTGGAGCCCTCGTGCGGCTCGCCCGCTGGACCGGGTGTTTCCCGCCGGTCCTCTACACCCCGCATGCCTACTACGGTCTGCCTGGCCTCGGCACGCCGAAGGAGAAGCTCTTCAACGCCATCGAGACCGTTCTCGGCCGCACCGGACAGACGATCTGCAACTCCGAAGACGAACGCGACTTCGCCACACGGACGCTGCACATCCCGGAGCGGTATCTCACGGTGATTCACAACGGCATCGATACCGAACGCTTCGCGCCGGCGGATGCCGAGGAGAAGGCTGAAGCACGCGCATCGCTCGGTCTCCCCGCCACCGGCAAACTCCTGATCACGATCGGCCGGGACTCCCTCCAGAAAAACTATGCTCCGCTCTATGCGATGCTCGACGACCTGCTGCCGGCGGGCGGCTGGGCGTTTGCGCACGCCGGTGCCGGCTCGGTCGCCCTAGGCGCCGGGCTCCGGCCGGATGCTGCCGCGCACTGTTTCAACTTCGACCATCTGGACGATGTCGCGCCGCTCCTCCGCGCGGCCGACGGGTTCATAATGACCAGCCGTTATGAAGGCCTCTCCCTTGCCATGCTCTCGGGACTCAGTTGCGGGCTCCCCATGCTGCTGACCGAGTCTCCGGGGTTCCTGTTTCTCAAAGACTACCCGTTCGCGGACATCACGTGGCTGCCGGATCCGCATCACGCCGGGCTGGTCGAGGCTCTCAAATCCGCTGCAAGCCGGTGGGCTCTGGAATCCCGCGCTCCCATCCGCGGCCAGCACGAGCAGGTCTGCAAGCACTTCTGCGAACGCCGGCAGATCGGAAAAATTATTTCTGTCTATCTCGGGCAAGCACGATCCGCCTGACGGCGATAAATAAAAGGATTCGACCGGACGCGTGACCGGTCGGCAGACTCCGGCATGGAAAAAGGTGAATCCGTTGTCGTGCGCGAGGTGCCGATCGAGCTTTGTCAGTTTCTAAAATTCGGCGGGCTGACCGAAACCGGAGGCGAGGCAAAATACCTGATCAGCGAAGGCGAAGTACTGGTAAACGGTGAGCTTGAAACCCGCAAGCGCCGCAAGCTGATCGCCGGTGATGCCGTGACCCTTAACGGCCGGACAATCGTCGTAGCGCTCGGCTAATCGAGAACAAACTCCGTCAGGGAGGAATCCATCGGGACCGGACGCCCGCAGGTCGTGCCGAGGTCGATGCGCCGCCCGTCGCGCGCGGATTCGTGGATCGACTCCATGATATCCACGCAATGGAGAGCAAGACGCTCGTTGGCGCGGTGATCGCGGCCGGAAGCAACGGCGGCCGCGAGATCGGCGGTGCCGAGACCACGGAATTGCGTGGCGTAGCCGTGAGTGAGAGCAACCTCACTCCACTCTCCCTTGACCGGTGCGATGCGAACAGGCCCGCCAAACGTGTTGGGATCCGGCACCTGCAAGGAACCCTCTTCACCGTAGATCTCGAGCCGGGGATTCGAATGCGGACCACGCACATCGAAGCTCATGGTCAGCGTTCCGACCACGCCGGAGACAAACTCAAGGATGGCCAGAACATGAGTAGGGACTTCGACCGTGATCTTTTCCCCTTTCTTCGGCTGGCTGGTGATCGTGCGCTCCGCAAACGTGATCGTCGCCGAGGCACTGACCGACCGCACCGGCCCGAGCAGCCAGAGAAGAGCGTGAAGGTAATACGGCCCCATGTCGAAAAGCGGTCCGCCTCCTGCCGCGTAGTAAAAACCAGGCGAAGGATGCCAGCCCTCGTGTCCGCCGCACAGCATGTTGGCCGTGAAGCCCACCGGCTTCCCGATCGCGCCGGCGTCAAGAACGTCCCGGCACGTCTGGACCCCGGCCCCGAGAACCGTGTCAGGTGCGCAGCCGACCCGCCGGCCGGAGGATCCGGCGACCCGTACGATCTCTGCTGCTTCGTCGCGCGTGAGCGCAAAGGGCTTTTCGCTGAAGACATGCTTGCCGCTTTGCAAGCACGCTCTATCGATGCCGGCATGCGCCTGGGGAATCGTCAGATTGACCACCAGGTCGATCGCGGGATCCGCGATCAGTTCCTCCGGAGACAGCACGCGCGGAATGTCGAACTTCTCCGCCAGTGCGGCAGCCGCCCCGGCATGAAGATCCGCACAGGCCTCGACCACCAGATGCGGAAATTTTTTAAGATTCGGCAGATAGGCCCCTGCGATATTGCCGCAGCCGATGAGTCCGACGCGCGTCTTCATCGGGCAGCCCATTGGAACCCGCGGCGCACAAGCTCCCTCATCGCCGGGTAGTCCTCAAACTCGCTCACCGCATGTCCGAGCGCGGAGTAGAAAACACGGCCTTTGCCCCACGATTTCACCCACACGACCGGCATCGTCACCCGCCGCTCCTCGTGAGTATAGACAGTATCCGCCAGAACGGTGATCCCCGGATCCGTCATCAGATAATATTGCTCCGAGTGATAAGCGAAGGTTTCCGGCATCCCGGTCGTGACCGGGTGCTCCACGGCCGTCCGTCGCACAATGTAATCACCAACGTGGGGATGGCCGACAAAGTGGCCCCCGGTCATCCACTCGTAGTCGATGTTTCCGCGGAAGGCATCGCCCATGCCGCCATGCGCGCCTGCGAGCCCGCAGCCGGCTCGCACGGCCTCGACGAGGCCATTGGTCTCCTCAGGGGACAGACTGCCCATCGTCCAGCACGGGACGATCAGATCAAAGGCCGACAGGGCGGCCCTATCGGCAAGAATCCCCAGCGCGTCGACGATCTCCACCTCGAAGCCCAAGGCCTTCAAATCGTCTGAAAAGAGACCCGCCATGCGGCAGGGCTCGTGACCGGCCCAGCCTCCTTGAAAAATCAGCGCCTTTCCGGGGAGGGAACTCATGATCCGAGTATTCCAAATCGCAACCCGGATTTCAAGAGCCGCGACCGGGCGATCTCTGGATAAATCCGTGATTCTGCCAAGTGTTCCCCTAGAGGGTGTCATGCACTTTGGGCAGGGAATCGTTGGGTTCAAAACGGGCTGCCGGCAAGGCGCAGCGAGCGCAGCATCCCCTCAGCGGGCTGGAAGCGAGCTGCAACGCCGCCTCCAGCCCGTTTTCAACCCAACCCTCCGGGCCGGGAGGCTTTTGGCGATTCTCAGCGTTACTCGCTCGGCCAGTGTGATTTACGACACCCTCAAACGAGAAGTCTCTTGAAGAAAAATGATTTATCGATAACCTGAAAGGCCTCCACCCCTAAAAATCCATGAAGTCTCCCCTCCCCAAAACCCGTGGTTTTACCCTGATCGAATTGCTGATTGTTATCGCCATAATCCTGATCCTTGCGGCGCTGGCCATACCGGCTATGAATTCCGCCCGTCAGAAGGCGCTTATGGCAAAAGGCGTCGGCAACCTGCGGGATGTAACATCCTCGGCGATCAGTTTCATGAGCGAAAACGATGGTCAGTGGTTTTATGACGAGAACCGTCGCTACAAAGGGGGAGATGCCTCCGTCCCTTGGACCATTCAGCTCAGCTACTACATAGAGGGAACAAGCGTCCCCCCCAACAACAAAGATTGGAAGCTCGCGAAACAGCTACAAGACCCGCTGCAGCCACCCGAAAAGAAGACGGGGAAAGTCCTGCTTGGATTCGCTCCGCTTCGTGGATTTTTCGGCAACACCGACACATTTGGCGAGTGGATCTACGGACGTAGTCAATACAACCGGGTCCTGAACGTCGCCCGGCCGGGCAGCCAGGTCTTCTTCGCAGATATCCGGAAAACAACATCTACTGACCCGACGGACAACTTGCAAAGTTATGGGCAGGGAGGAAGCATGTGGAACTGGTTCTGGAACAGCCCGTCCACGGCCATGGGCGATTGGACACATGACAAGAAGCTCAATTACGGAAGCAACGCCAACGATATCGATTTCAAGCGGGGCGGAGGGAAGGCCAAGGTATCCTTTCTGGACGGCCATGTGGAAATCGTAACACCCAAGACGCTCACCCAGCGGATGGTCGACCCGGCCTGCAACCGGCCGATGTAAGGCGGACAGGACGTTTACAACTCAGGAACCGGATCGATGTGGAGGTTTGAGATGGCCTCCAGTTCGGCCGCCGCGCCAGCCAGCCAGGGGTAATCGGAGCTGCGGGAGATGGTATTGTCCCGCACGTCCAGATCGCGCACGCGGCGGGCGGTGAGGAAAGTCGCTCCCGCGAGCCGGACGTCGTTGTCGCGGAAGATGACCTTGCCGTGGAGATCGGGTGGGCCGGATGGTGCCGTGACGACGAGCACCTGAGTGCCGCACATGGCGTAGCCACAGGCATCGAAAAGGTTTTCTGAGATCTCCAGGTGCTGGACAGGACCGGACTCCCACCAGTAGGCCGCATCGGGAGGGGTTTCGATCGCATTGCCGGAGCTGTGAACCGTGTTGCCGCGCACATCGATCCGCCCGGGGACCGAAAGGAGCATTCCACGACCACGGTTATTGCCGATCGTACACCCGGAGATCTCCACCATGAGGTCGGGATCGTTCTTCCGGATCGCAAGAGTCTTCCCCTCAAGACCCGTAACGGGATTCTCAAGGCGCACCTCCTGAAGGCGGGAGTTGAGAATTCTCACCTCCGCAACCCGCGCCTCGCCCAGGCTGGCGAGCGTTTCGAGATCGGCAAACTCACAAAGATCGCCCGCGCGGTGGTAGGGGATGCCGAGCTGCTGGTGGTGCATGGCCTGCACGACGAAACGATCCGGCCCGAGCCATTCGACGATTTTCCGGTGGGCTCCGTGAATGTTGGTGCCGTCGTCAAACATGCCGCGGAACGTGCAGTCGAGAAGCCGGATCGAACCGGCACAATCGACAAAATGGGTCGCATCCACCCACGTGCTGAAAAGCCGGCCGGGTGCCGGCACAACCTGCACACGGCGGAGCGTAACGTCGCGGCTGATCTGGGCGATCACTCCCATGCCGAGGGCATGATGGATCGTTACATCCTCAAGCGTGATCCCCTCCGAGGCATCGATGACCACGGCAGGGGCGACACGGTCGCCGTGCATGGTGACGAGCGGGATCCCGGCAGGCGGTATCCAGCCCAAATCCGCCTCGACGCGGATCGTGCCGTCCGGGCGCGCCGTGGCTCGGTGATACCGTTCGAGTGACCAGTTCTCACCGGAACGGCCAAGTGGCTCCCTGCGGGCGGCATCGAAGCTCAGGGCATTGTAAAGGTGCGCCCGCGGCCAGTCACCGCCGCCAACCGCGACAAGGCGTCCGGCCTCCGTGGCGAGTTGGCCGTGGCTATCGATTTCGAAAAATCCCTCTCCCGAGCGCAGGACCTCGACCTCGGTAAAGGCGGGACGCACCCAGTCGATGGTGAGATTGCGGATGGTAACATTCTTTGCGTTGCGGACCAGCAGAGGGATGAGAACTCCCGTGACGAGAATCCGGCATCCGTTGCCTTCGACCGTGAGGTTCTCCGCGCCTTGAAAATCCAGAAGGATCGGTTTCACGCCGGGATCGTTGTTGGAGATCCACAAGAGATCCTCCGGCAGGGAAGTCCCCTCGACGTGGTGATCACCCGCAGGCAGGTGCAGAGTTCTCTCCCCGCTCACAATCGCATTGCGGAGCAGGCGGTGGAGGTCGAGAGCGGTGGCGGCGGGAGGCGGGAGGGCGGCTGATGTCACGGCACGATGATCACACGATAGAACTGCTTGTCGAGCGCCGCTCCCGCCGGGTCGATAAATACGACGCGGCCACCTGTGCCGGGCTGCGGAGTGCCGACATTTGTCCACGAACCGCCCTGAAGCGTCGTGCTCTTCTGCAGTTGGAAGGTGTGGCCAACAAAGGTCTGGGTATCGACCTCCACTCCGTTTGCGGTCACTGCGATCAGCGGCGCGACCCTCATGTCGCCGAGGGTCAGAATGGTGCCTGTGCCGGTGATTGTCCCGAGGAACGTCTGGTCGGCCATGATGAGGTCAAGCAGGCCTTGGTTGGCCAGGGTGCCGGTGACCTCGAGGCGGGCTCCCCCGGTGAGGCGGATGGTGCCGGTATTGGTCACATTGCCCTCGACGCGCCAGGTCCCCGGGCCGACCACGAGGACTTCGCCGGATACCGTAAGGTTGCCGCGGATCGTGCCGGCGCCCGCCAGCGTGCCGCCGGCGAGAACCGTCACTTCGGGAGATTCGATGATGCCGCTATTCGTCAGCGTCGCCCCGGAGGCAATCGTAACCAGCTCAGTCCCGCTGAGATTTCCGCCAACAACCAGCGTGCCGGAGTCGACATAGGTCGGGCCGGTGTAGCTGTGGTTGCCTGTGAGATTCACCGTGGAGAGCGCGGCCATTGTCAGACCGCCGGATCCGGTGATCGGGCCCGAGACGGTCAGGTTCGCAGACCCGGTTCCTTCAAGAGTCAACTGGGCATCGGTCTGGATACCGAACGCCAGATCGTAGGCCAAACCGGAGCCTCTCAGAGCGTTGAGGATAATGGCAGGCTGCTGCACGTTGTTCGGAACGAGGTAGACCGGCAGCCCGGTGAGCCGCACGAGGGAGGAGCCGGAGACCGGACCGGCCCCGTTGAGTTCCAGCGTGTGGAGGGAGAGAGGATTCTCCAGATCCTGGTTCGCGGTCAGCGTGCCTGCCGGGACGGTCTGTCCGGTGAGGAAGGCCACGGTCGAGACGCTGCTCGAAGCCGGCGGTGCGGAATTGTTCCAATTCGAGGTGCCGCTCCAGGTCAGATTACCGCCCGGCGTGGCAGCCGTCCACGTGAAGCGGGGCGCGCTGATAACAAAGACGGCCGTTGCCGAGCCTTCAAAATTTGCGTCGTCGATGGTGGCGACAACCGTGTAGCTGCCGACGGCCGATGGCGGAGCGAGCTGATCGTTGTAGGTGACGACCACCGGCAGGTCCGCCGGAGTCGTCGACACAATCGCGTTCTTCTCGGACCCATCGTAAACGACATTGAGCCCGCTCAGTTCGACGACGGCGGCGGCCTTTGTCACCTCAAATGTTCGTTCGACCGGCGCAGCCGCGGGGGTATTCAAGCCGCCGGCCTGCTCGGCACGGACGGTGACCGTTCCCGGACCGGTGAGAGTGAGGGCGTTGCCGGAGAGCGTGGCAGGACCGGAAACCACCGACAATGTTGCGGGCAGACCGGAGCTGACAGAAGCAGAGAGGACGATCGGCGTCGTCGTAAACGGACGATCGGCCAGCGGCGGGAACGTGATCGTAGGCGGCGCGACATCGGTGCCGGAGGTGAAACTCACCTCGACGTTATTGAACTGGACGGAGGAGGTGTTATTGGCACCGATGTAGGCACCGGACAGGACGAGCCCGAAGGCGTTGTAGCGAGGACTGTAAACCGGCGAAGTCGGCGTGGTCTGGCTGCCGCTAGTAAGGCCGTTGTTGTTCGGGGTCGTATCCGTGTAGGTCGAACTGAGATACACAGTATCCGCCCCACCGCCGGTGCCCGGTCGGACGAGGCGGGAGACCACGGTGACATTACCTTCGAAGCGCGTGATCGTTTGTTCGAAGTTCAGCGTGACATTGCCGGAGGGCGAGTTGGCACCGACAAATGCGGGGCTGGCATCCGGTGTGCGGGCCGTTACACCCGTAAACTGCGTGCCAAAATCGCCGCCGTTTCCGGTCCGTTCATAAAGACTCGACCCCGCACCTGAGTTGGCCATGGCAACGTAGCCCAGCCAGGTCGAGGTGACGTTGGCCGATTGATTTCGGTTGTCGTAGAGGCCGTGGCGGAACCACACGCCCTGGCCTGATGTCCCCCCCGGGGCGTTCACGGTGGCCGTGCCCGTGATACGGACCGAGTCTCCGACATTTGCAAGGGTCACCGGCTCGAAGAAGGTGTAGAAGTTGGTCGCCGCACCAGTGGTGCCGTTGCCGTTGTTGGCGTTCAGGAGCGGGCTGTTGGTATCGGCACCGGTGACGGTCGTATTGTTGGAAACACGCCACCCGGTGACCGGGGCAATGGAGGTGCGCCGGGCGATGGTCAGCGTGCCAGCGGCCGAGCCGTTGTAATTCGGGTCGGTAACCGATGCGGCGATGGCATAGCTCCCGGAGGCGGTCGGGGGTGTTGGTGAACCATTGTAAGTGACGCTGACCGGCAGGCCTGCGGGGATCGTCGTGACAGATACCGGTTTGGGTTGGCCGTCATACATTGCGGCGAGATTGCCCAGCGTGACGGTGGCCGTTCCTTGAAGGGTTGTGAGGGTTCGCTCGACCGACGTGGCGGTCTGGACGTTTTCATTTCCGGTCTGGCTGGCCCGGAGCGTGACCGTTCCAATCCCGGTAACCGTGACCAGCGAGCCGTCGGTCTCGGCGGGTCCGGAGACGACTTCATAAGTCACCGGCAGCCCCAGGGATGATGTGGCTCCCGGGTTGAAGGTCTCACCGACTCCGCGGGAACTCTGCGCCGGGAAGGTGATCGTTTGGTTGGCGGACTGGATTACAAAGAGTCCGCTTGCCTCGCCGGCGTAGGTGGGATCATTGATCGTGCCGGTAACGTTGTAGGAACCGACATTGGTTGGTGCCGTTGAGGATCCGTCGAAGGTGAAGTCCACTGAACGGCCGGATGGTGTGGTAGTGGCGGTCGGGGTAAGGGGCGAACCGGAGTAGGTGCGGGTCAGATTGCCCAGCGTGACCGTCGCGGGGATTTTGGTGGAAACGAACGATTGCTCCACTTGCGGGGCCGCATCGAACGTGGCATTTCCCGCTTGGGTAGCGCGGATCGTAACCGCCCCGACTCCGTTGAGGGTGACGGTATTTCCTGAGAGCGTGGCAGGTCCGGAGACCAGCGCGAAAGACACCGGCAATCCGGAGGAAGCGTTTGCGGAGAGTGCGAACGGCGCCGAGTTCATCGGTCGGTCCGCCGGCTGCGGGAACGTGATGAACTGGTCGGAGAGATTGAGGCCGGAGGTGAAGGCGATCTGGATGTTCGTGAACTGGGCTTGCGCACCGGAGGACCCGATATAGCCCCGTGCGAAGGCCAGGGCGAAGACGTTATAGGTCGGGCTGTAGTTGAGGAGCGATGACGCGGCGGAACCCAGCGTGCCGTTGTTATTCGGCGTGGTGTCGGTGTAGCTGTAGCTGATAAGCGTGGCATTGGTATCCGTGCGGCGTACGAGGAAACTGTGAACGACTCCGTTGGCCGTGCGTGTTACCGTGGCTTGGAAGGAAACCGGCGGCCGGCCGGAGGGTGAGTTCGAGGAAACCGGTGTGGGCGATGAGTCGGATGTGCGCGCAGTCGCTCCGCTTCCGGTCGTGACCAAGCCGGCGGATGAGGTTCGTTCATAGTAGGTGGCGCCGATACTGGCGCCACCATACCAACCGGTCATCGTGCTGGCCGGCTGGGTATTCGAATCGAAGAGTCCGAAGCGGAGCCAGTTTCCCTGATTGGCGACGCCGTCGGCCGTCAATTGGAAGGATCCGGTGACCGTGAGGGAGTCGCCAACATTGAGCAGTCGGATCGGAGCGAAGCGGGCTTGAAGCGTGTTCGTGCTGCTCACATCGGTCGTATCGTCCGGCGTGAACAACGGGCTGGCGGTATTGTTTCCGGATATTTTTCCCGTGAGTGTTCCGTTGGTTGAGTTCCCCGAGGTCCAGCCTGTGAGATCGGTCGGAGCCTGGGTTGCCTGACGGATGGTGAACGTGCCGGAGGTGGAACCCGTATAGCCCGGCTCGGTGATGGTCGCAACCACGGCATATTGTCCAGCCAGCGACGGCGCGGTGGTGGAGCCGTTGTAAGTGATCGAGTAGGCCAGACCTGAAGGAATGGTGGACACCGCCGGCGTTTTCGGCGTGCCGTCGGCCGCAGCGATCAGGTTCGTGAATTGAATGGAGGAGGCATCCAGGATTCGCAGCGTTCCGGTTGTCGAGCCGACAAAGAAGGGGTCCGAGAGGGTGGCGACGACCGGGTATTCTCCTCTGGCCGAGGGAGCCGTGAGCGAGCCGTTGTAGGTCACGACCGTCGTGCGGCCAGCCGGCACCGTGGTGACGGTCACCGTCTTGGGTGAGCCGTCGAACGTGGCATTGAGCCCCGCGAGGGTGATTTGCGGCGTGGTATTGAAATCATCACGCCCGATGAGCGCGACATCATCGATCGCAAAGGCGGGCGGGAGAACGCCGCCGACCGTGCGGGCTTGGATCCGCAGGCCGGTGAGGTCTTCGATGGAATCGAGGCCCAAGCCAGCAAGCGGGAGGAGCACTCGTTGCCAGCCGGGGGACTGTGGAACGGTCACAGGGTAGGACTCAAGCGTCACATTGCCGCGCGAGGAGCCGACGCTGAGCGCTGGCGGATTCGAAGACGTGCCTGTGAAGACCCAGAACGACAGAGCAGACATACCGATCGTGCTGCGGGGCGTCGAGCTGTTGAACGAGACAGTGTAGGTGATGTTCGCCGTGTTCGCCGGAACGGAGATGGCCGCCGTGCCGCGGCGCACGCTGGCATTGGAGGTCAGCGAAACGCCCGAGGTGCTGGCATTCGTCCAGCCGCTGGCGAGCGAGTCGCCGTAGATCAAGGAGGAGGCCTGGGATGCCGGGAGCACCGCCGGGGTCAGCTCGCCGTAGACCACTCCGCGGCCGCTGGTAGCAAGATAAACGCGGCCGTAGACGCGCGGATCACCGACCATGTCGTTGATGTAACCGAATTGCTGGGCGTTGGTGTTGATCCGCGTCCAGGACGAACCTTGGTTATCGCTGCGGAAAAAGCCAAGAACGCCTCCGACGCGGCCCCAGATGAAGATGGCCGGGTAGGTAGCGCCGGCTGCGGCTTTGCCGAAGCCCATCTGGTAGCACTCCGTCACCGTGCTGAGCTTGGTGAACGTCGCGCCGAAGTTGGTGCTCTGATACAATCCGCTGCCTCCGGCCCGGGCCCAGAGGTGGCCTTCCTTGCCAGGGACGCTCCGGATGTCGCCAAAGGTGACAGGCAGCGCCGCATTAATGACCGTGAAGGATTGTGCTCCGTCCGTGCTGGTGAGCAGAACTTTGGAGTTGCCGGTCCAAAGGTAAAAGCGTTGCGGGTTGACCTGGTCGGCCAGCGGGATCACCCCGAGGTGGGCGGTCATCCTGCGGATCCCGTGGTTATTGGTATCCGCGGTATAAAGGTTGTAGCCGGCGGGTTCGACGGCAATGCCGGCAGGAGAATTGAATCGTGCCGATGCTCCAGTGTTGTTCGTCGTGCCGGTCGATCCGGCTGTGCCCGCCACCGTGGTGACGACGCCCGCGGTGGTGATGCGGCGGATGGTATGGTTGCCGGTATCGGCGACGTGAAGGATCCCGGATGTCTCGATCGCAAGACCGGCCGGTGCATTGAACCTTGCGGCGGCTCCGGTGGCATTCGTGGAGCCGGCGCTGCCGGCTGTACCGGCAAACGTGGTGACAACTCCGGCCGGTGTGATTCGCCGGATCGTATGGTTGCCGGTGTCGGCAACCCAGACGTTGCCGGAGGAATCCACGGCGATGCCCCGCGGCGCATTGAACCGCGCAGCGGCGCCGGTGCCATCAGCAGATCCGGACGATCCCGCCGTGCCTGCGAGGGTGCTCACGACGCCCGCCGTGGTGATTTTCCGGATCACATGGTTGCCAGTATCCGCCACGTAGAGGTTGCCGGAGGAATCCGCGCCGATGCCCCGCGGGGAATTGAACCTCGCGGCGGCTCCGGTGCCATCGGTTGAACCTGACGAACCGGCCGTGCCTGCGAAGGTCGTGACGTTTCCTCCCGTCGTGGCGCGACGGATCGTGTGGTTGTTCGTATCGGTGATAAAAATCGCTCCGGTGGCCACAACGACGCCCGAGGGAGAGTTGAAGCGGGCATTCGATCCGGTGCCATTGTCGGTTGACCCGGTGACGCCTGCGCCGCCGGCGAGGGTGGTTACCGCCCCTCCCGAGTTGATGACCCGGATGAGGTGGTTTCCGGTATCGGCCACATAGCGGATACCCGTCGTTCCAATCGCGATCCCTTCGGGCGATTGGAAGGAGGCATCCGTGCCGGAATCATTCGTCGCACCGGGGGTTCCCAAGCTCCCGGCCAAGGTGGTGATGGTCAGGTTGCTGCTGGCGTTGGTAACGGTGGAATTGGTTGAAACACTCCACGATGAGCCGTTGTTGCTGGAATAGTAAGACCCGGAGCCGCTGGGCGACCAGAGGAAGCGCGTGCCGTTGGAGGATATGGCAACCCGCCCGTGGCCGTTGATCGCCGATGGCGGGGTGCTGGGGCGCGTCCAGGTAGCGGCCCCGTCCCGGCTCAAGAGGGTGTCGCCGCTGTGCTGGCGAACCATCACAAGCGGCGCGAGCCCGGCACCGGTCACATAGCCGTTGCTTCCGTTCATCGGATTGTGGGCGCCGCGCTGGGGCGACTGGGTGAGGTTGTCGTGGCGGAAGCCGGTGTAGTCACCCGTGACACTGATCAGCGGGGCTCCACCGTTCGGGCTCAGGAGACCGAGAGGCACGAGCTCCTCCAATCCGTCGTTAAAGAACGTCCAAACGCGGGCGGTGCTCGCCGCGGAGAGGTTGGTCGTTTGAAAAAGTCCGAACCCGGTATTAAAGACCGCCCGGTCGGAGTTGAAGGGATCAATGTCGATATCCGTCATCCAGTGCGGCGTGACACCGGCCGCCCATGGGGAGTTGCCCGCCGAGCGCGTCGTGCCTGTGCTGCGTAGAACAGCGGTCCATGTTGAGCCGCCGTTGGTCGAGCGATAAACCTCGTCTCCGGGCCACCAGCGATGGATCGTTGTGCACACCACATGTCCGGCGACACGGGGATCGGCGGAAATGCCGGCGAACCCGCCCTGTCCGGTCGGCGGAGTGATCGTTGTCCAGGTAAACCCGGAGGCTGACATTTTCGAAACGACGTAGCGGCTTTGGTAGCTGCCGGGCCCGGTCTGGTCGCCCCACGTGACGTAAAAGACGCCGGCCGCGTCGAAGGAGCCCATGAGCGGAAACATCTCCTGACCCGCGACGCGCCCGGGCTGGTTGGGGACGGCCGCCCACGTATCGCCATTGTCGTCGGAATACCAGAGACCGGCTTCGGTCAGAGTGCGGGCACCGGCATAGACCCGACGGGCAGGACCAGGACCGCTTGCATTGGCCGGGGCGTAGATCAAGAAATTCAGCCCGGTGATCGTAGGCGAGAAATTCGGAAGCCGGGCCCAGTTCGCCCCGCCGTTGGTGCTCCGCCAGATGCCCAGGTCACTCGTACCTACGAGGATGATGTTGCCGTTGTCAGGACTGACGGCTAAGCGTTCCCCCGTACCTCGGCCCTCGCCATTGCCGGCCATTTTGAACCCAGGGGTGACGTAGCCTGTCCACGTGTTGCCACGATCGGAAGAGCGGTAAATCCGTGAGGGCAACTTCCAGGTCTCGGGACCGCCGTATTGACCGGTGGCGATGTAGAGCTTGTTGGGGTCAGACGGGTCCAGGCCGATCGAGAGCACGCCGAGGTGCTGGAACTCGTTGTTCAATCCGCCGATATCATCGTTAAGAGGAATCCAGCGGTTGGTCGTTGCGTTCAGGCGGTAGATACCTCCGACGTCGGTGCGCGCGTAGACGAGGCCGGCCTCGGTCGGGTGAAAGACAGTACCGGTGACAAACCCGCCGCCGCCAATCTCGACATTTTTCCAGGTGGTGGTTTGGGCTTGCGCATGCGGCAGCATGATCGCACCTGACATGACGACCAACGTGCACAGGCACAGGCAGGATCTTAGGGGAAGGGAGAAAGAGGGAGTCCGATTCATGGGGATGTTCGGCCGAGGGGTATCTGTTAAAACTAAGCCAATTTCAGCCTGTGCCAACCCGATTCTTTGCGTTAAATCGCATTCCCGCATCATTTATGCGATAAGTCACGATGGTGCGTTGACGCGGTTGCGGTGTCGTTTTACCCCTTTGCCTCTCTTTTTTATGCGTGTGAAATCCCTGATCTCCTCCTTCGCCGGATCGCTCCTGCTTCTGGCAGCCTGTCCTGTGGCAGGCCATGCCCAAACCGTCGAGCCGGCGGATGCGACCGTACAGGAGTTCGAGGTCTCGGTGAATGCGGCGGAGGTCGTCCGGACGATGGATCCACGCCGCATTGGCGGAACGAACATCGCGCTGTGGACCGATGCGTGGGTTTACGACGACCCGGAAATCATCCAATGGATTGCCGAGATGCGGCCGGGAATCATCCGGATCCCGGGCGGATCATGGGCAAACGCCTACTACTGGAATGGCTACGGGGTTCGCGGGGAGGATGGAAAAATCGATCCGACGAAAGTGGGCGAAGACGGCTACCCGGCAGTGGATTACAGCGGGTATGCGAAGGGTTTCATGGTCAACACGAAGACACTGGCTCCCTCAGAAGGATTTAGCGGTAACGTGGATGTGAGAAAGCTGCATGAGTTTGTGAGGGCGATCCCCGGCGCGGAGCCGATGCCCTGCCTGAATGCCGGAACCGGCCGGCCGGTGGATGCGGCAGAGTGGATCCGCTGGGCGAACGGGGAGAATGGCTTCCACGCGACGCTTTGGGAAATCGGCAACGAACTCGATGGCAGTTGGGAGCCCGGGCATTACCTGCCGGACGGAAGCCGGGTAACGGGTGAGATTTACACCAAGCGCTTCAATGCGATCGCAAAAGCGATGCGGGAGGTGGATCCGGCGATCAAAATCGGCGGCTGTGCCTTTCCGAAGGAAATGATCCGCGACTGCGGGGACTATGTGGATTTTGTTTCCATCCACGCCTATCCGGGAACCCGCTCGGTCAGCTCGCAGGATAATCTCAACGAGATCGAAGTGGTCGTGAAGCGGGAGGTGGACAAAATGAAGGGCTACATCCAGGAGTTCCAGCCCCAGCGGGCCGACAAAATCGAGCTCGCCTACACGGAGTGGAACACCGGTTTCAGCCTCAATGGCTCGGATGTGATGAGCGGGCTCTGGACCGCGCGCTTTCTTGCGCAGATGGCGGAAAACGACATCGATTTTGCCACGCAGTGGGATGTCTTTACGCATGTGAAGGGCATGAAGGAGGCGCACGGCCTTCTCTATCTCAATGGCCGGAAGGCCGTGAGAAAAGCGGGCTACTACGCGATGTGGATGTGGAACAACTTCACGGGAGACCAGATGCTACGGTCGTCTGCGACTCCCGCCAAAGGGCTCTACACCTTCGCCTCCCGGTCCAAAGAGGCCGTTTACGTGATGCTCACGAACATCAGCTACGACCGCCCCGCGCGGGTGAAAGTGAACATAACGGGAGCCGACCTCGGAAATGCCGGCCAATGGGTCTCTTTCAACTCGCGCAACTACTTCTGGAACCCTTTCACTCTCGCGCCCGAATGGAGCATCCCACCGGTTCCGGCGCGTCTCGAAACCGGAAACTCGTTCACTGTCGAGGTTCCACCCTTCACCGTGGCGGTCGCCAAGATCCCTGTGGCCGGTGCACCGGAGCCTGTCATTGCGGGACCTGCACCCGCCCCGGCCACCGGGCCCGAGCTGGCCTTCGTGCTGCCGCAGAGCATTTATCAGGGCGACCGGACCGTCGGCTACGTGGTGGCCCGTGCGGCAGGAACGACCGAGCCTTATCCCGCTGCGCTCCAACCGGCCGCACTTTCCGCGGACAAGCCTGCGACATTCGACCGCACCGAAGTGCGCATGCAGGAAGCGGTTGGCCGTTTCGTTTTCTCCGCCCAGGAGGAAGGCCCTCTCACCCTCAAGGCCGCGCTCGGCGACAAGACCGCCACACAGACCATCGAGGTAAAAACCTCCGTTCCCAAGCCTGTGATTTACTGGGACTTCGTCAAAGCCCTGCCGTCGGACAAAAAGATCTTCGGCTCGGACTTCCAGCTCACAGGCGACATGTCGCTGCGCGCCAACAAGGAAGTCGCCCGCATCGACCTCCCGGGCGAAGGCGTTCCGCCCGAACAGCAGAAGCGCATCCTCCTTTCGGTGAAATCCATGCCGGATGAAAAGCTTCTCGACCGCTCGAACATCCGGGGCGTGGTCTTCGATGTGCTCGCCCGCGACCTCGTTTGCGACGATCCGGATGCGACGATTGGCATCATCATGCAAAGCCAGTCGAACTACTGGATCAACCTCGGCACCGTTCCGTTGAGCGAGGCCATGGAGTGGAAGACCTTCGAAGTGGTAACGGATAACAGAAAATATATTTCCGACTTCCCCGGCACCTATCAGTTTTGGTTCACGATCAATTCCCGCCACCCGGTGAGCGGCACGCTTTATATTGACCGGGTCGGCTTCATGACCCGCTAGCTTCCCGCAACACCTTATGACATCCGCCCCCCTGAAACTCTGGTATCGTCAGCCCGCATTAGAGTGGGATGAAGCTCTCCCCCTCGGCAATGGCTCCCTCGGAGCCATGGTTCACGGCCTCCCGCAGAACGAACGTTTCGCGCTGAATGTGGATACGCTCTGGATGGGCGTGCCGCACGACTACGATGCACCGGAAGCGCTCAAGTCGCTTCCGGAGATACGGGCGCTTCTCTTCGCCGGCAAGGAATCCGAGGCGGGCGAACTCGCCGCACGAACGTTCATGGGTGTGCCGGAGTGCCAGACCGCTTACCAGCCACTTGGCGATCTCCGGCTCGAAGAGCCCGGCGCTGCGGCTGGAGCGGATTACCTCCGCCAGTTGGATCTCTCGAACGGGCTTTCCCTCACGCGCTACGACGGGCCGGACGGCCCCCGCGAACGCGAGGCCTTTGTCTCGTTTCCGGACCAGGTGCTCGTCATCCGGCTGCGCGGCCCGGGTCCTCTCCGGGTCTCGGCCACCCTTCATCCGGCCTTCCCCCACACTGTGGACGAAGCCCCCGGCTCGACCTTTCTGGCAACCGGACAGTGGATCAACGATGGCACCGAGCGCCCGTGGACGGCCGATGTTCGCGAGCCAGGTCTCCGATTCGCCGCAGGGGTCCGCGTTCTGGAAGGGAAGGCCCTCATCAGTAACGGCCGGCTGGAAGTTTCCGGCGAAGGCAGCCTCACGCTCCTGCTGGCCGCCGGGACATCCTTTGTTTCCTACCGCGACATCAGCGGGGATCCCGTGGCCCAAGTCCTCTCCCGCCTCGACGCCGCCGCCGGTCGGTCCTTTGAAGACCTGCGGCGACGCCATGTCGAGGATGTGACGTCTTTCATGAGCCGGGTCGCCCTCGGGATCGGCGATCCGGCACTGGCCGACGTGCCGACTGACGAACGTCTCGAGCGCGTGAAGGCGGGCGGAACCGATGCGGGTCTGGAGGCGCTGCACTTCCAGTACGGGCGCTACCTCCTCCTCTCGTCGAGCCGTCCGGGCACACAGCCAGCCAACCTCCAAGGCATCTGGAACGAGGATATCGCGCCCGCCTGGGGCAGCAAGTGGACGACAAATATCAACCTCCAGATGAACTACTGGCACGCGGAAACGGCAAACCTCTCCGAGTGCCATGCCCCGCTCTTCGACCTGCTCGATGACCTCCGCGTCACCGGCGCCAAAACCGCACAGCGCTACTACGGCGCGCGAGGGTGGACGCTCCACCACAATGCCGACCTCTGGCGTGGCACAGCTCCGGTCGATGGCATCTGGGGGATCTGGGCGATGGGCGCGGCCTGGCTCGCGCGCCATGCGTGGGACCACTACCTCTTCACGCAGGATGCGGATTTTCTCAAAAACCGTGCCTGGCCGATCATGAAGGAGGCTGCGGAGTTTCTCCTCGATTTCCTCATCGAAGCCCCCGAAGGCGCGCCGGGCGCGGGCCATCTGGTGACCTGCCCGTCCCACTCCCCGGAGAACCGGTTTTTCAAATCCGACGGCACCGAGGGCCTCTTCACCTATGCGGCGACGATGGACCTCATGATTGTGCACGATTCGTTCACAAGCTGCCTCGCGGCCGTCGACGCGATGGGACTTTCCGACAGTGAGCGCGCCTTCTGCGAGGCCGTCCGCTCGTCTCTCTCCCGCCTCGCCCCGCTCCAGATCAGCCCGCGCGACGGACGGCTCCAGGAGTGGATCGAGGATTATGAGGATTGCGAACCCGGCCACCGGCATGTCTCGCACGCCTACGGGCTTTTCCCGGGTGACCAGATTTCCCCTGAGACCACGCCGGAACTCGCTGCCGCCATCCGGCGCACGCTCGAGGTGCGGCTGGAAAACGGCGGTGGCGGAACCGGTTGGAGCCGCGCATGGCTCATCAGCCTCTTCGCCCGCCTCGGCGATGGCGAGGGAGCCCGCTCCCACCTCCAGGCGCTGCTAGCCAAATGCACGCTACCAAACCTCTTCGACACCCACCCGCCCTTTCAGATCGACGGGAATTTCGGAGCCAGCGCCGGCGTGGCGGAAATGCTCCTCCAGAGCCGATGCCGGGACGGTGGCGGTTTTGAGCTGCTCCTGCTGCCCGCGCTTCCGACAGCTTGGGCGACCGGATCTGTGAGCGGTCTCCGCGCCCGCGGAGGGTTCGAGGTGGACATGACCTGGGCCAACGGCCGACTCGAATCCGCCACACTGCACTCCCGCGCCGGCCGGCCCGTCGTCGTCCGCACTCGATCTTCCGCCGGGGAATTCCGTCCCACCGCCGGCCAAACCCTCCACCTCACCCTGTCCGATCTCCATTAACGTCATGAATCCGTTTATCCCCACCGTTTACTCCGCCGATCCCTCCGCCCACGTCTGGCCCAATGACGAACGCCTCTGGGTCTACGCCTCGCACGACGAGCCCGGAACAAACACCCACGATTCGATGGCCTCCTACCATGTCTTTTCCACGACGGACATGGTGAACTGGACCGACTACGGCCCCGTCCTCCACCTGAAGGATGTGAAATGGGCGATCAGCCACATGTGGGCGATCGATGCCGTCCAATGGAAGGGGACCTACTACCTCGTCTTCTGCGCGATTGAGAAGGAATCCGGCCTTTTCAAGACCGGCCTCGCCACGAGCCCGGTGCCGGAGGGACCGTTCGAAGACATCGGCTACATCAAAGGGGTGGAGAACGGGCAGGATCCCGCGCTCTTCGTGGATGATGACGGCAAACCCTACCTCTTCTGGGGGCAGGGCAATGTCTGCTTCGCCTGTCAGTTGACCGACGACCTCAAGGCGGCTGTTCCGGGAACCACCGTCGACCTGACAAATCAGCTGAAGTGGGTTTTTGAAGGACCCTGGGTCCACAAATACAAAGGAAAATACTACCTCTCCTACCCGGGACTCAAAGATGGCAACTGGCCGGAGACGATGTTCTACGCCACGGCCGAAAAGCCGCTCGGTCCCTACACGTTCCGCGGCGAATACATCCCGTACTTCGACGGTCAGGCCGGAACGAACCACGGCTCGATCATCGAATACAAAGGCCAATGGTATGCCTTCCACCACAGTGCGTGGCAGACCGGCCTCAGCGAGTGCCGGAGCGTCATGTGCGACTACCTCGAGTATAATGAGGACGGCACGATCAAGCCGATCACTCCCACCAAAGAAGGTGTCGCCGCTCCCGGCTTTCAGCCCGGGCCGTCGCGGGTCACGCTCCGTCTCGGCGCCGAGAATGCGCCGCTCGCCTGCGGTTTTCTCCATGGCTCGCACGTGGCCACAGAACTTCCCGGCTACACCGGACGCGGCTACGTGGCCGGACTCGAAAAGCCCTACACCGGCGTCACCGTCATGGCCCAGAGCGCGAAGGATGGCGACTACCGCCTGCGGATCCGCTACTGCGCGCCCGGAGGCGATGAGAAGCTCAAGGTGATGATCAACAACAAAACCCTCCTCGACGATCCGGCCCACACCGAATACCGCTGGGACAAGCACCTGCCCGCACCGCAAACGAATGAATGGAAAGTGCTGGATTGCGGCGTGATCTCCCTGCGCTCGGGCGACAACCTCATCAAGGCCTATACCTGGACCGGCAGCAAGGGGGGCCTGGCTATCGATTGCTTCGAACTGGAACCCGTGACACCGTGACGCGCCGTCTACTTTCCTCCGCGCTCGCAGGTGCTCTGACCCTCTCCGCCGCCTACGCTGCCATGCCCTCCGACTACAACGTCACCTGGACCACACCTTCCCGGGATTCCCTCGATTCCATGCCGCTCTCCGGCTCACGCGGTGCGGGTGCAAACGTCTGGGTGCAGGACGGATCCGTCTGGATCTACCCCGGACACAACTCCGCCTACGATGAAAACGGCCGTCAGATGAAGCTCGGCTGCGTGAGACTCACACCTCCGTCGGACGTTCTGGCAGCGTTTTCGGAATTCCGGCAGGAACTGGATCTGGCTTCGGGTGCGATCCTCATCTCGGCCCGATCGGGTGAAAAATCGCTCACGCTCCGGCTCTGGTACGCCGGCGAAAACCTTATCGTGGAGGGAACAAACCTTCCGGAGGGAGTCTGGCAGGTTGCCTTCGCGACGTGGCGGGATGTCGAGCGCCAGAAACTGAAGCTCGATATGTGGGCCACCCACACCATCCAACCGGACAAAGTGGAAGTGCTTCCGGAAGGCATCGTCTGGTCTCACCGGAACGCCGATCACCCCTCATGGCGCGAGAACCGCGCCAAGGCCCAGGGCCTCCAGATCGCCGCCGTTCTGGACAACACACGGGACCGGGTTTTCGGCGGCGCCATCGCGGCGGCAGGCGGGATGAAGTTCGTAAAATCCGAACCCGCCACCTGGCAGTTCTGGCCCGGCGGCACCGCATGGATTTTCGAAACGCCCGCGGGCGATTCCCTCTCCCTTGCGATCGCCACCCGCTCGGAGCCCTCGGGAGATCCCGCCAAGTGGTTCGCCCAGGCCCAGGCGGCGCTCGAGCCGGCGGCTTTGCAGGCCGCCCGAACCGCGGAAGCCACCCGCTGGAAGGCCTTCTGGGAGCGCTCCCACGTTTTCGTGAATCCCAAAACCGGCGCGGAAGATCCCGCCTGGCAGATGGGACGGAATTACGCCCTCTTCCGCTACATGCTCGCATGCAATCAGGGTGGCGAACTTCCCCTGCTCTTTAATGGAGGCATCTTCACAACGGACAACCCTCCGGGCCGCATCAAGGGAAACAACAACAACGAACTCCCCATCTCCCCCGGAGCCCCGATGACCCCGGACTTCCGCCGCTGGATGTATTGCGGGTTCATGTCGCAAAACCAGCGCTGGCTGGGCTGGCCCGCGCTCGCGAATGGCGATGAAGACCTCCTCCAACCCACACTGGCCTTCTACCGCGACCGCGCCGGGGTTGCGGCCCAGCGGGCGAAGAACCTCGGCGCCGAGGGCGTTGTCTACACCGAGCCGATCGATGTCTGGGGCCTTTGCGCGACAGGCGATCGTCCGGACGGACTCTGTGGCCACGAGCACCTGACCTACCATTTCTCCATGATGCTCGAGCATGCGTGGATGGCGCTTCAGGGGCATAAATACTTTGGCGCCGACCTTTCCAAAGACCGCGAGTGGATCCTTGGCACGCTGAGGTTCTACGACTCGTTTTACCGGAAAAAAACCAAGGAGCGAACCGGCAGCGAGACCGATGTCGACGGCAAGCTCGTCATCTACCCCGCCAGCGCGATCGAGGGCGTCATCGGCGCCACCGATCCCTCCGAGGTCATGGCCGCCCTTCACGCTCTCTCCGACGCCCTCGTGGCCCTGCCGCGGGATGTCCTCCCGCCGGAAGAAAAGAAGTGGGTGGAATCCTTCCGCGCTACGCTCCCGCCGCTCCCGGTCGGCCAGCGCGATGGCAAGGAATCTGTCCTCATCGCGAAGTCGTACGAGAAGGAATACAACCAGTGGGAATTCCCCGAGATGTATGCCGCCTGGCCCTACCGCCGGATCGGCGTGACCCGCCCCGGAACGCTCGAACTGGCGCGCAATACCTACACAACCGTCCAGAAACCGTGGGCCGACAAGGTCAAAAATCACGACTACTCGTGGATGCCGAACATCGTTAACGCCGCCTCCATCGGCGCCGCCGACGAAGCCGGACGTCTGGCCATCGACAAGCTCTCGGACAAAAACGCCCAGGTTCGCTTCCCCGCCTTCTTCGGCCCCGGCCACGACTGGCTGCCCGACCACAACCACGGTGGCAGCGCCTCGACCGGACTCCAGGAAATGCTCCTCGCCGCCGAGCCAAAGCCCAATGGCAAGATCTACCTCCTGCCCGCGTGGCCGAAGGATTGGGACGTGAAGTTCAAACTCCACGCCCCCGGCGGAACGGTCGTCGAATGCGACTACGCCGACGGCAAGGTAAAGAGCCTGAAAGTCACGCCCGCCGCCCGCGAGAAAGACGTCGAGATCCTCGCCGGCAAGCTCCCGCCGATGGAAGGCCTACCCACCTCACGGTAAGAGCCCTTCCCGCATCGCTGTGGGATATTGAGCGGCAAGGAGAAGAGGCACGCAAACTCCTGACTCCTCTGACGAAGCGCCAACATCATCCCAGAGTGCTCCGCCACCGAAGAGGTCTTGCAACGCACTTCGAAAAATACCCCTTCGCATCGGAACGTCGCGGCATGAGCGATCCTGACGTTGCCATAAACCCATAAATATGGAATTTTCCTCCCTGTGAAGACGACGCTCGAGATTCCGGACGCGCTGTATCGGCAGGCCAAGGTGAAGGCCGCGCAGGAAAACCGGAAGATGAAAGACCTGGTCAGCGATGGGTTGCGACTGGTGCTCGGGATGAGCAAAACCGGTCCCTTGCGCGTGAAGAAGGTAGCGACCCCCGAAAAGAAGACCATCCCGGCAACGAATGACGATCAGATGACCGCGATTATCGAGCTCGCTGAAGTGTGGGGTGTGAGTCTGGATGAGGCTCTGAAGCGATTGGCGCAGACCGCCCGCTCGGCGAACGCCTCCCGCACGAAGGCTTTGGCCGTGCTAGATAGAGTCCGAAGTCACCCGCCCTATCCGAAGGGGACGGTGCAGGCGATGATCGATGAGGCGAACCGGCTTCGGAAGGAATCCTGGGAGTAAGGAAACCGGAGCTGAATCGTGGCGGAACTTCATCTCGATACGAATGCCCTGATTGCCCTGGCCGACCCCTCCCTTGAGCTCTTTCAGATCACCACCAAGCGCATCGAGGCCGGCGATCTGCCATCGGCGAGCGCGATTGCATGGCATGAGTTCGTAAGGGGCCCGGCCAGCGGAGATGATGTGAAACGCGCCGCCGAATTGCTGGACGGCAGGGTTTTGCCAATGGACCGGGATGCAGCGGAGACGGCAGCGAGGCTTTTCCGGGCGACCGGTAGCCGACGCGCCTCCACGGCGGACTGCCTCATTGCGGCCATCGCCATCCAAGCAGATGCCGTGCTGCTGACGGCAAATCGTGATGACTTTGTCCGCTTCGAGCCACATGGACTCAAACTTCTGACGCCCTGAAAAGCCGCGGCCCTTCGATTTCGTCGCCTTCCAGACCGTTATTCAGCTGCCTGCGATTGAGGCATAAAACCGCAATTTGCCCCTCTACTCCTCTACTCCTCTTCGTCTTCCTCTCCGTCCGCCTCCTCCAAGAGGCGGCTGGCGAGTTCGGCGGGGTCGACCTCGAGGCCGATGAAGTCCTCGTTCCAGTCCGGTCCGACGAGCGCGCCGGATTCCTGCATGCCGCGGAGCCAGTGTTCGAGAAATTCCTCGAGAGGCACCGGTGTGGGCTCATGCACCTCCCACTCGTCGAGCTGGTGCGCGGCGGCGCGGCTTTCCTCCGACCAGAACAGGACGACTTCGACATCTTCGTATTCGTCCGAGTCGGAATATGCCCACTCTCCGGGTTCCATGCGGAGTCCCCAGACAACGCCGGTGGCACGCACTCGTTCAATAAATCCCTCGTAAAGGGCCTCGGCCAAAGGATCGGGTTCCATAGTTTCTAAGGTGCGGTGTTCGGTGTGTTCTGAACGGTGTATTCGAAGGAATCAACATCCACGTGCCCGGCTTCCGCCGATTCGTGGAACGTATAAATGCCCACCATGTCGCCACGGTAGCCGGCGGGGCGGAGTTTGTAGGCCCCGCCGAAGGGCGTGAACGTCTTCCCGTCGAGGCTGTAGGCAAAGGCGTTGATCTCATCCGCCTTCACGATCGATTCGATCCAGAGGTCCTTGGTGCCGTCCGGCAAAACCGGTCCGGTGCGGTTGTCAGGCTCTTTCTGGTTCTCGGTGTAGTGAAGCGTCTTCACGCCATTGGCTTGGACGACACCCAATCGCGCCGAGGTCGCACCACCATTGAAGCGCGCGAGGCCCGCCTCCTGCCCGTCGACCATGCCGCTGAGGTCGAGCTTCACAACGGTACGGGACTGATCGGAGCGGAAGTGGCGTTGGTTCAAAACATTTCCGACCTTGGCGAACTGATCCTTCTGGAGCGGCGGGAACGCATGCAGACGGACGAATCCAGGCCGCTCGGTGAGCGACCATTTCTCCGCGCGCGGCTGGTGGTTCCACTGCCAATACGGACGGAGCGTCGGACTCTCAAAATCGTCGCCGCCAAAAGGAAACACGACCGGATGGCCCTCGATCGGCTTCGGGAGCTTTGAGGCGAATTTTCCCTGGTTGTCGGCGATGTCCACGCCGATCACGGGCCAGTCATCGATCCACGTCACCGGCAGAAGGTGCGTCGTGCGCCCGTCGGTGGTCAGATGGTTGAACTGCGCCATCCAGAACCACTTGCCGTCCGGCGTCTCGACGAATCCACCCTGCCCCGGCAGCTCCTGGCCGCCGGGCTTCGGATACACTTTGCCGATCTTGTAGATCTCGTAATCGCCGAGGTCGCCCGGCCCTCCCGGCGTGCCGTCCGGCTTGGTGCCGTAGAGGTTTTTTGCGCGCATCACATACGTGCCCTTGCCGAGCCCGCCGTCGAGGAACTCGATGTGGACGAGGTAGTAGTAGCCGTTGCGCTTGTAGATCTTGTTCCCCTCCGAGGAAAAATACGGGCTGAACCTCGTGCCGCCGTCCGGATACTCGTAGATCACGTTGTCGACATTCATGTGGTCGACATCCGCGTCGAGGAGCTGGCGGCCGTCGGGCGTCATCTCAAAGAGGTAGCTGAACCACTTCCCGCCCGGCCGGCTCGCCGCCAGGTAGGCCTTGCCATCATCGTCCCAGAACGGACAGGGATCCGTCCATCGCGCGGCACGCAGCGGCTTTCCGTTCTTGTCTTTGATCTGGTTGAGGACCCACGGCCCCTTGGGATCCGTCGCCGTGGCGACAAAAAAGCCCTCGCCGGAAACACAGTTCACAAAGACCCAATACTTCCCGTCGTGATAGCGCAGCGACGGGGCATAAATCCCGATTCCGTAGCGCCCCATCTTGTCCCAGTTAAACTCCGGTCCCATCACGGTGAGATCCGGCACCACCGACCCGATCGTTTCCCAGTTCACCAGATCTTTGGAATGCAGCACGGGGATCCCGGGCGAGTTCGCAAAGGTCGAGGAGATCATATAATAATCGATGCCGACACGGATGGGGTCCGGATCGCTGTAATCGCCGGAGAGAATCGGATTCCGATACGTTCCATCCTTCTGGTCGCCCCAGTGGCCGGTTTGCATTTCAGCGGGGGCGGGAGGCGGGAGCGGGGGCGGAAGGTCCATCGCAGAGATCGTAGGCAAGCGCTATCTCCGGTGCAAAAACATTGGGATTAAAAAATCAGGCCGATCGTGCCTAACCGGCCTTGCGACGATATTCCCGCGCGGTCATCCCTCCGGTGAATTTTTTGAAGACGCCGGCAAAATACTGGCTCGTCTCGAATCCACACTCCATCGCGATCCGGGTCACCGGCCAGTCCGTCTCCCGCAGGAGCTGTCGGGCTCGGCGGATGCGCATGCGGCTCACGAACTGCACGGGCGTATCGCCCGTCTCCTCGATGAAACGCTTCGCGAACTGCGAGCGCGCAAGGCCGACCGCGGCAGCCATGCTCGCGAGCGTCCACTCCTGCCGCGGCTCGCGGGCAACCCGGTCGACGAGCTCCCGGAGCCTCTGCTGGATTCCACTGATCACGCCGGCGTCGCCGCACCCGGGATCGTCTGCAATGCTCCGGGCCAGCTCGATGATGGCGGCGCGCGCCAGCGAGGCCGTCAGCGAGGCATGATGCAGCCCGGCTACCTCCATCTCGCGGACGAGCGCCGGCAGAATCCATTGCAATCCGGCAGACGCGCGGAACGCGTGGCGCGTGGATCCCGCGAGCGCCTTCGAGATTGCCCGCGCTTCCGTCTCCGTGAATCCGAGCCCCTCCGGCAGCACGCCGCCGCCCCGGCCGGCCGGCGCGAGAATGATGAAATGCCAGTTATGCCCGGGCTCGAACTCCTCCACGCTGCCATGCTCCTGGTTCGGGAGTGTGAAAAATACCGATCCGGGAGAGACCGCTTCGACCCGTCCTTCGGTCTGCCACAGGAGGTGTCCGCGCGAGACATAGACAATCTCCAGCCCGGGATTCCGGTGGCTCTGCAATCTCGGCAGACTGCCACGGCCGAACTGGAGGATGACTTTACCCACGCCCTGCGATCCTGATTCCGACCGGAGCTCAGCGCGAGCGAAATGTTCGAAAAATACCGGCGGCGGACCGTGGAAGATTTCCTGCGCCGCCCGGCTACGATCGTCGGATGATCATCGGTTGTTTCGCCCTGGTTCAGCCCTTTTCCGGCATGGAGAGGCAATTTCAGCTCATCCGCGAGATGGGATTCGACTATGCGGATCTCACGGACAACCACGATGGCGCCACGCTCGGCACCGAGTATGGTTTCTCGGCCTCGGTCAGCCTCGATGCGCATCCGCAAAAGATCCGCCGCATGACGGAGGCCAACCGGCTCACGCTGACAAGCGTTTGCGCGCATGCAAACCTCCTCGATCCCACCAGCCCGGACCGCTACGGCACGGCAGAGATCATCAAGGCAATCAAGCTCGCGCACTTCCTTGGCGTGAAGCAGGTCATCACCACCGAGGGCGATCCGAAGACGCCATTCGGCCATCACCTCAGCGAGGCTGAGCGGATTTTTTCCGTCCGTGAAAAGCTTAACGCTCCGATCGAATGGGCGAAGGAACTCGGCATCGAGCTCCTCCTCGAGCCGCACGGCATTCTGACCGACACCGTCGACGGGATGGGCAAGCTCCTAGACGCTCTCGGCAACGAAGAGACGGTCGGCATCAACCTCGATACCGGCAACTCGTGGCTCGGCGGCGGCGATCCGATGGCGTTCATCCGCACGTTCGGCCATCGCATCAAGCACGTTCACTGGAAGGACATGGAGGCCGCATGGGAATCCCAGCGCGGCACCGTCTTCGGCTGCGGCATGGGCATGATCCCGCTCGGCGACGGCGTCGTGGGCATTCGGGCCCTCGTTGAAGCCCTCCTCGAGACCGGCTTCTCCGGCCCAACCACGCTGGAGGTCGCCGGCCCCGACAACATGAAGCTGTCCGCCGAGCGCCTGCTCGCTTGGAGCAAACGCTGAACTTTTTCATTTTATGAGCACGCAAAGAATTGCAGCCGTCATCGGCTGCGGACGCTATGTCGACGGCAAGGAAGGCTGGGCCATCGGCCACTCGCATGCCGACTCCTACCAGAAAGCCGACTCCAACCTGCGCCTGATCGGGGTTGATGTGAACCGCGAGAACCTCGAAGCCTTCGGAAAGCGCTTCAACGTCGCGCCCGGCGATTTGTTTGAATCCACCGCCGCGATGTATGCTGCCGTCAAGCCTGACTACGTCAGCGTCTGCACGTGGCCCGGACTCCACGCTCCGCAGGTCATCGAGGCAGCCAAAGCCGGCGTGAAAGGGATCGTGTGCGAGAAGCCCGTCGCCCTCTGCGGATCCGAGATCGACGCCATGCTCGGCGCCTGCAACGAGCGCGGGACGAAGATCGCGATCGCGCACCAGCGCTGCTACGACGCCAATTTCCGCCTCGCCAAAAAACTCCTGCACGAAGGCGCGATCGGCGACAGCTGGGTCCTCGAAGCCCGCGTGGGCGACGGTTGGGACATCCTGTCGTGGAGCGTCCATTGGTTCGACCTGACCGAGTGGCTCTTCGACGCGCCCGCCCTGTCCGTCATGGCCGGCATCGACCACTCCGGCGCGCGGCGCTACAACCATGCGGTCGAAAATGCGTCCGTGATCTTCGCTGAATATCCCGAAAACCGGCAGGCCATTTTTCTCACAGGCCCTAACAACCCGCACGAGAGCCTGGCGCCGGTCTTCATCCGAGGCAGCGAGGGCATGATGGCCCTCACCGGTCACATCGAGGTTTGGAACCGCAAGGACGGCCACCGCTTCTACCAGCCGGAGGAAGCCACCGGTGGCTTCGAAGCCCTCATCACGGAACTTTTCTCCGCCGTGGAAAACGAAACCCCGATCACCTGCGACGCGGCCCGGAGCGCGAATGCCACCCGCATGGCCTATGCCGCCCACGAGTCCGCCCGCCTGCGGCGCCGGATCGAGGCACCGTTCACCACCGGCTACGCACCGTTGGAAATCCTCCAACACCCAGCCCGCCCGGCGCTGCCGGAGGGCAAAATCGTCCTTCTTGCCGACGAGCATTTCGGCTCCGGCGGACGCGAGGGCATCATTGAAGCCGTCCGCGACACGACCGGACGCGACCCGCACGTGGCCGATGCCACCAAGGGTGTAACGGAAGCCGACCTGGCCGATGCCGGCGTCCTTCTCATCTACCACACGCACGCCGAAGCCGACGAGGTGACGAAGTCCGTGCTCACAAAATGGATCACCTCCGGCAAGCCGACCGTCTTTCTCCACTGCGCCGTCGGGGCCTACAAGGATTGGGCGGAATTTCACGAATGGGCAGGGAAAATCTGGGTCTGGGGAGAATCCGATCACCCCTACGAAGCCTGCGAACTCGTCGCCACGAACCCGTCGTTCAATGCCTGGGCGACCGCCTGGCTGCCGATTGATGAGGTGTTCATCAAGCTCGGCGACCGCGGCGACGTCGAGGTGACGGCTGAGGTGAAAATCTCCTCCGGCAGCTACCCCGCCGCCTGGGTGTCAAAGAGATGGCCGAATATCACGGCCTGGATCCCCGGCCACCGGCGCGAAATCTGGTCAATCCCGGCGATGCGCGAAGCGATGATCCGTCAAATCCAGCTCGCCGTCGCAGGAAGCCGCTGAGCAGTTCAGGCCTCATCTGCCGACCGCTTCTTCCGCCTCGCCAGCAAGGCAAGCAAACCGGCCACGCCAAAAAGCCCGAACGCTGCCGGCTCGGGAACCATATTGATGCCGTCCCAGAACTCGATCTCGATCACGTCGATGTACTGGGTCGAGTTCCCGTTGACGACGGCATAGACCGGGATCTGGATGTCTTTGTAATACTGCATCCGGTCGGAGATCGGATGGCCGTAGGCCAACGGCACGGTCTCAAAAAGAATCCCCGCGTATTCGCTGTAGAAAGTGTTGTTTCCGCTGCTGAGGTCCGGCTGGACATCGGCGAACATAAGCGAATTCTCATCGGATGCGGGATACTCATTCCCTCCCCACCAGCTTCCGCTCGGACTGTCACCATAAGTGACGTTGCCGGAGAGGTAATTCGGATTAAGCACATCGCTATCGACAAATCCGAACGCCAAACCGGCAGCGAGATCCCCCATGACGCGTCCGATCATGCTGGTGCCGAAGCTATTCGCGGCATTGGTCAAATCTGTGCCGTAGCCGGTGGCGAGCGCGATGTCGGTCCAGTTGCCGCCCAGCGCAAACTGCGGATAGAGGCCGCTGGCATTGGCCGGCGTCGGCGCAAGGTAGGCGAAGGAGGACGCCCAGTAGCTGGCGTTGTTCGGATCGCTCAGGTCGTCGCTCCCGATCGTGATCGAGAGGCCGGTGAAGTTGCCGGAGAACGTTCCGCCGGCACCCGCCACGACGGATACATTGCCCGAGAGTTTCAGCGTGTTGTTCGGACCGAGGGGGTCCAGCTTGAAATCGTAGTAATACGACTATTCAACTTCGAA
>CAZSMN010000004.1:0-27424 GCA_964607615.1 uncultured Chthoniobacterales bacterium
TACCGCCTGCAGGAACTCAAGCGCCGGAGCGATCCGCTCTGGAAGGCCATCGACGCCCTCCTGCTGCCGACGACGCCCACGATTTTTACGGTTGAGCAGATCCGTAACGACCCCGTTGCTCTCAATGCAAGGCTCGGCACCTATACCAACTTTGTAAACCTGCTGGATCTCTGCGCACTGGCAGTGCCGGGCGGTTTCCGCAACGACGGACTTCCCCTCGGCGTCACGCTGGTCGCTCCGGCGTTCCACGACCGGCGTCTTGCCGGGATCGCCACGGGACAGGTCAAGGCCAAGGGCCGGATCCACATCGCCGTGGTGGGCGCCCATCTCACGGGCCAGCCGCTGAATGGCCAACTCGTCGAGCGCGGCGGAGTTCTGGAGCAAACGACGACGACATCACCACGCTACCGCCTCCATGCGCTGGATACCGTTCCGCCGAAACCCGGACTCGTGCGCGTGGCCTCGGGCGGATCATCGATCGAAGTCGAGGTCTGGTCTTTGCCGGTGGAGGGCTTCGGATCGTTTGTCGCTCTCGTTCCTCCGCCGCTCGCGATCGGCTCCCTCGAACTCGCCGATGGAACGTGGGTGAAGGGTTTTGTTTGCGAGCCGGAACCACTCGCCTCCGCACCGGACATCACGGCCTTCGGCGGCTGGCGGAACTACCTCGCCGACCTCAGAACCAGTGAAACAACTAGGAAAACGCCGCGTTGCTGAGGATTTTTGGCTTAGGCAAGGCACGAAGGCGGCGGCAATACCCGCAGCGGTCTTGCCCCGCCTGAGCAACGCAGGCTAAGCCAAAAAGACACGCAACCCTCTGGGCGAGAGCAGAAAAGGCCGGCTGGCGGCGTTGCTCGCTCAGTTACAGCCCGCTGAGGGGATGCTCCTTCGCGAGCGCCTTGCCATCCGGCCTTTTCTGCTCTCGCGCGGCTTTTCCTAATTATTTCACAGGTTCTCAAGGCCCGATAAGCGCGGCGGCTTCCTGCGGGGAGGGGAGGCCCCAGGCTTTCCACACCTTCAAATACTCCGCCTTTGGAAGCAGGACGTAGTGCGGGTCCGCATCCGCCCTCAGCCATCGGATCATGGAAACAATATCGGCCTGCGGCATCACCGTACAACCGGCGGAGCGACGCTCGGGCCCCCGTTGAATATGGAAGAAAATTGCGCTTCCGGCATGGGGCTCGATCGGGTCGGAATTATGCCGGATCTCAACCAGCCAGCGGTGAGGGGGATCGTTAAGGCGCATCCGCTGTTTTTCGAACCACGGAGGTGGCGACGCCGGGTCGATGCGGACGTGGCGGTTGTAGTCCGGCAATGTCGGATCATCGATCCAGGCATCCCCTTCGGTGATCGTGTGAAACGGATAGTCCGCCCCGGCCGGCAGCGCGGTATCGTAGGTGTAGATCTTCCCGATGCGGAAAAGCCCGGCCGGAGCGCGCTTGTCGCGTTCGCGTTTCACCGGAACTTCCGGCGATGGAGGCGTGAGCGGCGATTCGCCGCGTCCCCATGCGAGGCCGTTCGCCCCGTAGAGCACGCGCCAAGGTGCAGAGACGGCCCGCCATTTACGTCCGTCTTTCTCAAACATCTGCGCCCGTCCGCTGGTGGAGTTCCAGCCATCGGCCACCGAGACCACCATCTGCCGGACTTCGCCGGCACGAAGCAGCGGCGCACCCGCCAGAAGGAGCAGGGCAAGAAATCCGGCCGGCCTCATGGGATGACTTCGTTCAAAGCTCCAATGAGCTTTCTCGGCCCGTCACCGCCGACCCCGGTATCGATGACTTCCAGCCGCCGGATCAAATCCAGCACGTCCCGCCTCGCATAGGGACCACCGGCGGCATCGCAAAAATGCGTCCGGCATCCGAACGGCCGGTCCTTGTAAACGATGCACCGTGCCGAGCGCGGATCAAGGAGCGGGCACGCCCCATCCACCTGCGGCGGCAGCGATTTCCTCCCGGCAGCACGTAGAGCATGGGCGATCACCATCGCTTCGCCACGTGTCAGGTAGGGCATTTCGCCGGTCAGCTTGAAGCGGCAACACTCCGTCCGCAAAGTGCACGCCCGCTCGACCGGCCGTTCGGCCAGTTCGCGATAAACCGCATGAACCGCCTGGCGGGCAGCTTTGTCTCTCTCGGCATTCGGATCAGGTGCGGGCATCGGCGGGAAAAGTAACGCCTCTGCTGCGGCAGGTCCAAACTTTCTGTCCGAGGGCGACAGGCATCGGAAAATGCGACCTATGGAAGGCCCGTCCGTCCGCCCGGAGGGATTTTTGACAGGATGAACAAGATCTACAGGATGGGAGCATTTCCCGTCGTCAGGACGATGGGTTGGTGTTTTTTCCGGCGCATGCAATCTTCTGGCGAAAGAGGCACAAACCGGAGATTCTGTCCGCATAACCTATGAGCGAAGAGCGATTCAACGAGCGACAGGCGGATGTGCGCGAAAGTGCTTCCCGCCTTGCCGAGGCCGTAGCGCATCCAGAAAGCGATCTCGTCCGCGACGCTACGATCCAGCGCTTTGAATTCACGTTTGAGATCGTGTGGAAGACCCTTAAGCTTTTCCTTGAGCGACAGGGATATGAATGCGGCGGGCCGCGGCCGACGCTGCGAAAGGCATTCGCGGAGAATCTCATCCCGACGGCCGAGGAGGCTGATGTGTGGCTTCGTATGCTTGAGGATCGCAACCTCACCAGCCACGCATACGACGAGGCTCTTGCCTCCCAAATCTACAGCCATATCGTTTGCGACTATGCTCCTTTGCTCGTCGGCATGGCGGAGAAGATCCAGACCCTGGAATGGAATTGACCGCATGAGAGGCGTTTCCCTCCGCGATCGTGACCTTGCTGTGCTGCGCAGCACTTTTCGCCATTTTCCGTGCATCCGCGAGGTGCGGCTCTTTGGCTCCCGCGCCATTGGCACGGCCCGCCGCGCGTCCGATATCGACCTTGCTATTTCCGCTCCTGACGCGACTCCCGAGCAATGGCTGGAACTTGCCGAAGCACTCGAAGAAGCGCCGATTATTTACGAGTTTGATCTGGTTCGCACCGAGCGTGCGCACAACCCGCGTCTCCTCGAAAAGATTGCCCGTGAAGGTGTGTCCATTTTTCCAGAGGATTCCGGACCGTGACCTTCGCCTGAAGTTGTAAACTCTCTTGGAGGGTGTCATGACCTTTGGGCAGGGAATCGTTGGGTTCAAAACGGGTTGGGCGCCATGTCTCACCGGGAGGATCCGGCCTGACGAAGGGGAGACCGGAGGAACATGACCGGGACGTCGCAATTTACCGGGTGACGTCGTAAGGGCACCGGTCGGCGCTTGATCGAGAGGCACCACGATTGCGGGCGCGGCCAATGAACCCTTGCTTCAAAGGAGAGCGATTGTTATTCATCGCCACACGTTAGGACGCATCCTCTTTCTATGAAGGCTATTGTTTGCTCGGTTGCGGCGGTGCTGCTTTTGACAGGAACAGATCGGGCGTTGTCCGACGACGGTGCCGGCTTGGAACCGTGGGCGCAGCAGTGCACCATCAAGCAGGATGAGGGCAGGTATTTCATCGAGGCCGATGCGCGCGCGCTTGCCGGCGGAATAAAGCTTCTTCGAATCAAAAAGCTGCCATGGTCACCCCTGGTCGATGGTGCACCGGGCGTTCTCGTCCTGCATCCCGTCTCGCCGGAGAAACCGGCCCGGATCACGTATCGGTTTTCTGCCTTGGAGGCGCGCGGGAAGGGATTCTTCTTCAAGGCCCGCGGCAGCAACATCGAGCCGGGGGTCTCGGTCAAGTTCTACCAGAATAACAAACTCCTGGCAGAGGAGAGGTTCGATAGGAAATGGGAGACGTTCCGGATTCCCGCAACGGATCTCGCCCTGGGATCTCAGGAGATCGAGATGGAAATCCATCCCGTCGAATGGAACGGCGAATACGTTTACATCGACGACATGGGATTTGAGTAGCTGTCCGGAGCGGCTCAATACCCTCCAGACGTCTGATGGCCTGACCACAGGTGATCAACCACAGGGCCCTGAAAACAAAAAAGCCGCGCCCCGCGGCGCAGCCTCCCTGAATTTTGTTAATCTTGTTAATTGATTCGGCGTTGCCTCACCCCTTCGGGGCTGCCTACGGCACTCGTCCTACGCTGAAGCTCCGGTTCTGTCTAAAAATCCTCAGCGCCTCCATTCCCATAACCCGTAACTACGATCTCCGTCTTCATGTCCTCTACGGTAAACTCACGGCAAAAATATCAATATGCAATGACTGACCCCTATGGCTCGGCTTACTGCTAGTTCCAGTAATTCTGTCTCAAGAACAAAAAAGCCGGCTGGAGGCGGCTGTGGCAGGCGGTTTCCTGCAGAGGCAACAGAGAACCAGGAACCAGGAACCAGGAACGCAGTGCCCCGCGCTGCTCTTCATACCACGCCATTCGGCGGCTCCGTCGCGGGCTGAAAGGCAGCATTACGCGGACCCTTTCCCGCGACTGCTCCATTCTTTTTTAAATGATGATATTTGACACTCGGGTAGGAATTCCTACTGTTTAGGTATGAATGCAGTACTTTCTGAGAAAGGTCAGGTTACCATTCCGAAAACAATCCGTGACGGGCTCGGGCTTGTGCCAGGCTCCGTCTTGAACTTTGAAGAGGAGGATGGAAGAATTGTGGTTCGCAAGGTCATTTCCGAGAATCCGATTTCCGGGTGGCGCGGAAGAGGTCGGCTCCCGGTTGGGAAATCCGTCAGCGAATACTTGCAGATTGTTCGAGGCGGAGAATGAAAACTGCCTTGGATACCAGCGTCATTCTCGATGTGCTGACCGCCGACGCCTCGTGGGCAGATGCCTCGGAATCCGCTCTCAAGGCGGCCCTGCTTCAGGGTCCGCTTATCATCGGGGAGTGTGTTCTGGCAGAGATTGCCCCGGCGCTGGAGGCTGAGGAACTGGACCAATTCCTCAAGGACTGGAAGATTCTCTTCCTGCCGTCCACTCAGGAGTCGGCCCGCGAAGCCGGAGATATGTATCGTCGCTACCTGCTGCGGACACCCAAGAAGGCCAGGGTGCTCCCGGATTTTCTCATCGGTGCGCACGCACAATACCATGCCGGTCGCCTCTTGGCCCGGGACCGCGGCTACTACCGCGACTATTTTGCTAATCTCACCCTCATCGAACCTTGAAATTTTCTCTCCTCCTTTCCGCTTTTTCTACCCCTCCATGCTCTCCATGCTCCTCATGGTGAAAAAAGCCTCATGGTAAAAATATCAATTTGAAATGACTGACCCCTTCGGGCCGTGTTCGGTCGCTGGAAACAAAAAAGCCGCCCGGAGGCGGCTGGGGGAGGTTTTCACCATGGGGCACATGGAGGAACATGGAGGAGGAGAACGAAATCAGGAGCGAGGATCTGGGAGCGGGTAAAGCGTGGCGGATGCCGGGTAACCAAGAACTAGGAACCAGAAGCAAGGATCTAGGATTCAGGAGTCAGACGGTCAGGATTCGGAAATTTTGGCTTCCCAGCCCAAACTTTCGACTTATCCCTTTTACGAAGCGCTATCGCGCTGATGTTGCGCTCCCGGCGCCATACTTTCGACTTATCCCTTTTACGAAGCGCTATCGCGCGGGTATTGTTAATCTTGTTAATTGATTCGGCGTTGCCTCACCCCTTTGCATGCGAATTTGGAATTTGGAGTTTTTAATGAGGAATTCCCCCAAAGTCCCACCCGCTCGCACTCCGGTTCTGTCTAAAAATCCTCAGAGCCTCCATGGTCTTCATGTCCTCCACGGTAAAATACCCTCACGGTTCCTGCCGCGCTTTGCGCTGTTCCTCGAGCTTGCAATACACCTGCGTAAAATACGCCGCTTTGAGGATCGAGAAGGCCAGACCGGCGGCACCATCGCGGAATCCTCCCATGGCCACGTAGTTGCCGAGGAAATAGACCGGACCAATAAGCGGGGAGCGGACGAGGCGGTATTTGAGTCTTTGCTTCCACGTCCACTTGGCGGCCGCGTCCGGATCGCCAAGCGCCTTGAGCAAACGTGCGGCTTCCCACGACGAGTATTCATTGTGCTTCGCCACATAATGCCCGACGCCGCGGAAGTCCTGGTGGTCGATCGGCTCGCGGATCGTGCCGATCTCCCCCTCGAGCACGGGATGCTCATGCACCTCCATGTCGAGGTGGCTCCACTGCTGCTCATCAATCCGTTCATACTCGCCGGCCCCCACGCGGAAGAGCGCCAGCTTGCGGAGCGGATACCCCCCCTTGAGCTGCCGCCCAAGAAAATACCGCGTGTAGCTGAGCCAATACCCCGCCTTCGTCGCATCCTCGAGCGCCCGCCCGAGTGCCGCCTTGAAGTCCGGCGTCAAAAATTCATCCGCATCCAGAAAGAGCACCCACTCTGTCTCCGGCGTGTGCTCGCGCAAAAACCAATTCCGCTTCTTCGGGAATCTCCCGTTCCACCGGAAATCCAAAACCTCCGCACCGAACTCCCCGGCAATCTCGCGCGTCCGGTCCGTGCTACCCGAGTCCAGCAAAACCACCCGCCTTGCAAAATCCCTCCCGATCGCACGGAGGCAATCCGGCAAATTCCGCTCTTCATTCTTCGTCGGCAGGGCAATGGTCAGGTTGAGCATGGGAACGCGCAAGGCGCGGGGGAAAGTTAAAAGGGAAAAGCGAAAAGGGAAAAGCAAACGGCTATTGGGAGTTGCGGCGGATAAGGGCGTAGGTCATTGCGGATAGCTCACGACTTTCGACGATCCACCGGTCTGAGGTCTCTTTGGAGACAAGCCCCGCCTTGGCTCCGACGATTGCCTGTGTGCGGAACTCGCCAGAGGATCCTCGTGAATAGTCGAGAAATCTGGCTCGGTCCGCGGCGCCACGTCGCTCCATACCCTCAGCAAGATTTGAGGCGATCGATAATGCAGATCGTGTGATCTGGTCTTTGAATCCGAAGTCTCGGCAGTTGCGGAGTTGAACGTAAACATCCGCGCTGAGCTCGACTGCGCGTTTCCAAACATCGAGATCTTCAAAACCTGCCATCGCTTGCTTTTTTCGACTTTTCGCTTGTTCTCTTTGTGCTCTCAGCTCCTCAGAACCCGCGGCTTGATCGGCACACACGGATGGCCGGCGCAGACGGTCCAGGCGGGCATGTCCTTCGCGACGACGGAGCGAGCGCCGATGACGGTTCCTTCTCCAATGGTCACGCCGGGGTGGAGGAAGGCCTCGGCGGCGATCCATGCGTGGTCGCCGATGGTGATCGGCTTGGTGATGAGCGGGAATCCCGGCTGCTCGAAGTCATGGGTTCCGGCGCAGAGGTGGGCACCTTGGGAAATGACGGCGCGCTTGCCGATCGTGATCTTGCCCTGCGTGTAGAGAATGACGCCGTTCGCGACTCCGGCCTCGTCGGCGATTTCCAGGTTCCAGGGCCCCCAGATCTTCGCTCCCGGGTACACATGAACTCCGCGCCCGATCTTTGCACCGAAAGCGCGCAGAATCATCGAGCGAACCTCATGCAGCGGTGCTGGCGTGAGCCGGAAGACGGTTGCCTGTACGAGCCCCCAGACGACGCGGGCGATGCGGTTGGCGAGTGAAAAGCTCGGTCCTTTGTGGGTATCGGTATTGATGGGCATGGGAGGGCAACGCGGGGAGGCGTGTAGTAAAGGGAAAAGCGAAAAGTAAAAAGAGAAGTCGACAAGTCGGAAACGGGAAATCGAAAGCGAAACCGGAGCCGACCTATTCCGAGAAGCGGCGGATGAGAGCGTAGATCATAGCGGAAAGCTCACGGCTTTCGTTAATCCATGGGTCAGACGCCTTGCTGGAGATAAGCCCCGCCTTGGTTCCAACAATCGCCTGTGTGCGGAACTCGCCCGAGGATCCGCGCGCGTAGTCGAGGAATCTGGCTCGATCGGCGCCGCTACGTCGCTCCATCCCCTCAGCCAGATTTGAGGCGATCGATAATGCAGACCGTGTGATCTGGTCTTTGAATCCGAAGTCTCGGCAGTCGCGGAGTTGAAGGTAAACATCCGCGCTCAGTTCCACTGCACGTTTCCAAACATCGAGGTCTTCAAAGCCCGGCATCGTTTTTTCCTTAACTTATCGCTTTCGACTTTTCGCTTTTCTTCTCCGCCCCTTTGCGGAGCAGACCCGGCGCACTCCCTGCGAGCAGACCGAGGATGATGCCGGCGACGCCTTGGGCCATGGCGGAGGTGCCGCAGTGGCGGCCTTCGATGAAGAGTTGGGAGAGTTCCTTGCCGATGGGAAGAAGGAGCAGAATGGTCAGGAGAATGCCATCGCCACGGCTGCGTGGTTTGCCGAGGCGGGCATCGAGGAAGAAAGCGCAATAGGCACCGATGAGTGCGAAGCCCCAGAGGTTGCGCGTGGAGATGATGTCGTCCAAGGCGTTTCCGAGAGGTTTGGGAACCCAGGGAACGGTCTTCAATTCGGTCGAATGACGAAGGGACAGGTAGAGGAATGCTGCCGCCATCACGGAAAGTCCAAGCCACCCTGCGAGCTGGCGTTTTGTTGTCGTACGCAGGTTCACGATCTCGAGCGCAAGTGTTCCCGCACTAGCTCATCGTAAGCGGTCACCGTCTTCTCGAGGCTGAACTCCCCGGCGATGAGTCTCCGCGCATTGGCTCCGGCGCATGCGAGATCCTCAGGGCTCGCCGTTGAAGCCCAGAGGCAGACTTCACGGAACGCGTCGATCGAGAAGTCCACAACCCGTCCGGCCTTGTAGTCTGCGATCTCCGGCAGGTTGCAGCCGGGAGTCACGATTGCGGGAATTCCGCGCACCATGGCCTCAAGGACGGCATTCGGAAGGCCCTCGCTCTCGGAGGGCAGGATGAAAAGGTCGGCCGCTGCGAAGAGATTCTCTTTCCGCTCACCAGTGACCTCGCCGGTGAAAAAGACGGTTCCGCCGGGCAGGGCGCCGGCCTTTTGTCGAACGATCTCTTCGAAATCCGGATCCGCAAAGGTTCCTCCGATGAGAAGCTTCGGCAAAGAGGACCCGTTGGAATGGACCTGCTGCATGGCCTCGAGGAAAAGATGCAGACCCTTCTTGGGATGAATGCGACCGAGGTAGAGGAGAACCCGCTCGGTATCGGCCAGTCCCAACGTCCTCCGGGCTTCGGAGCGGGCAGGGGACTTGAGCGGTGGCGTGATGCCGTTGCGGATGAGGAGAATCCGCTCCTCGTCGCAGCCGAGGGCTTTGAGCTGATCGCGTTCGAGCCGGCTGTTGACGATGAGGCCCTTCGCAGTGCGCAGATTATGCCGCGCCCAGAGGGCTAGCCCGATCTGCTTCTTCCAGCGGTTGCGCTCCAGAATGTAGGGCTGGAGCATGCCGCAGATGCGGAGGAAGAGTGCAGTGTGTCCTGAGAGCGTGAGGCGGATTCCCAACCCGTCGAGCAGGCCCCAGATGCCGGTGCCAAAGACCACATCGCTCTCACGAAGGATCCGGCGCAAGGCCAGGACAGAGGGTAACCATCCCGGCGAGGGGCGTGCGCCGGACAACCGGATCAATTGAACCCGGTCACCAATCGGCAGATGCGGACCATCGTCCGTGCAGGTGACGATGGAGACCTCGTGATCGGTGGCCTCAGAGATTGCACTCGCGATGGTGGCCACTTCGAGGGCGGTCCCGCCGGAGCGCACGGCGAGGCTCTCCACGAGAAAGACGACACGGGCGCTCTGAGCCCGCAGGCCCATGGTGCGCTTTGCGACGGCAAGGCCCTCGCGGCCGAAACGGTCCGGTTTCCACCTAGCGATATGCCGGGAGGCATCGAGGCCCATCCGCGCCTTCAGCCCGGAATCGGCAAGGAATCTCCCGAGGATGTCCGCCTGCTCGCTGGTTGATGAGGGATTGAACGAAAAGCCGCTTCGCCCCTCAACGACGAGATCCGCCGCGCAGCCCGCGTTGCGCGAGACGATGACCGGCGTTCCGCAGGCCATGGCCTCGTTGACGACGAGGCCCCATTCCTCATGGGAACTCGGTAGAATAAAGGCCTCCGCCCGGGCGAAGAAAAGGGGCGTGAGGTCGATCTGCTGGAACGGGTAGAGGACGACACGCGGGCCGGAGCCGTTCGGTTCGCCATCACGGAAAACAGGCAGGCCGAGATCTTTTGCTTTTTGCAGGAGCGCCGGCTCTTCCACTCCCGAGCCGACAAGAACGAGCGCGACGTCTTGATCCGGATGCGCCTTCACCGCTGCAGCATACGCTTCGATGAGCGTGCCGAGATTCTTTTTCGCGACGAAGCGGCCGAGGTTGAGGAAGTAACGCTTGGGAAGGTTGGCAACGGGAAGCGATTCGGGTGCGGCCTCCTTCCATTTCGCGGCCTCGTGGGCGAAGTGATCGACATCGACCACGTCATAGCCGGTGAAGATCTTTTCGGGAGCGATCCCGTAGCCCGCCGCATACTCTGCCTGGGGGCGTCCACCGACGAGTGCCCCGTCGAAAAGGCGGAGGAGGAGATGCTTTGCGAGCCGGCCGGGCAGCCCTGCCCTCTCTGTTCCCTTCCACGACTCATTCATCATGATCGCCTTGGCCCCCGCGAGTTTCGTGGCGAGGAGACAAAGCAGATTGGGAAGGGGAGAGTAGCTCGGAAGAAAGACCGCTTTGATTTTCCCCGCGCGAAGCGCCTTGAAGAATGCGAGAGCCACGCGGAGGGCGTCCGCCGCGCCGGATGGCGTCGACTTCGCAAGGGTAACGGTTTCGATGCCCTCAGGCGCTACCGGCTTCCACCCGTAGGTGCCGCTCTTCTCTGTGAAGCGGAAGGCGACCAGTTCTCCGCCATCGGCGTGCACAGCTGCCGCCAACGCCTCGATCCGGGCGACATGGTAGGGACCGAAGTCGGAAAAGAGGATGGCGGTTTTCAAGGGAGACGAGCGAGGATCTAGGATCGACTTGCCCCATCAACGACGCGCTATCGCGCGGGTTTTCAGGAGCGAGGAGTTGGGACTTCGAAGAAGGGAGAGCCGGAAAGGGAAAAGCGGAAGGCGGAAAGCGGAAAGATCTCGCGCAGAGACGCAGTGGCGCGGGGAGTAGAGCGGTCAGTAGTCAGTTAGCTGATGGCTGAAGGAGCCCACCGATTCCGGATGGGTAATGCACGGACGGTGTCGATCATTTCGCGCGCCGCCGAGGTTTGGGCAAAGCCCGGTCGAATCATGATCCGCCCGATGGCTTCGAGGGCTGAGCGGCCTTTGCCGCGAAACAAGGCACGCGAGAATGGACACTCACCGTTCGTCGGAGCGGGCCCGGGGATCAGCCTGCCCGATCCAAATTCCCGCCCGATTTCATGCAATCCGAATAACTTCACCGGGTCGGATGCTTCGGAGAGTTGTGAGAATTTGGGGAACGAGAGGTCGGATATCCTCAATCCTATTCGAAGGAGCCCCCCCAGCACCACAACGCCAAAGGGGAGATTCGGGATGTTCTGCTGGTGGGCAAGGTTGCCGTCAATCGTGACGAAGGCCTTATAGTTCCCGGCAATCCGGCGCAGGAGATTCCCATTTTGAACGCCCGCCCAGCCAGCCATGGGAACAGTGACGACCTTATGCCCAGGCAGTTCGTGGATCAATCGCTTCGGGAGGCATTCGTCCAGAATGACAGTTATGCCGGAACCGCCAATTCCAAGTCTGCCTTGGTGTCCTCAAGGAACGCCACAACCTGTTCCTTTTTCACCGTAGGAAAATCTTCGAGGAATTCATTGATGGTGTAGCCACCTTCCAGACAATCCAGCAGATTGCGGACCGGGACACGGGTGCCAACAAAGACTGGAGTTGCTCCGAGGATTTCGGGATCACGCGCCACAACACGGCTCTTCACACTTGGATCAATACACCATTTGAGCCTCCGGCGCGAGCGGGGATTTCATGCTGGCTCACGCCCATCGGCATCTCCCGCGAGGTAGGCGGCAGAAAGGGGCAAAAGCATCTCTTCCCGCTCATCCTCAAAATCGTCAAACGAACAATCCCTGGGCGGTGGAGCGGACAAGGGGGAGGACGTCAGGAGGCAGAAGTCAGGATTTAGCAGTCAGGATTCAGTCGGCAGACGTCAGAAGACAGTTAGCCGATGGCTGAAGGAGCCCACCGATTTGGTAAGAAATTCCTTCCATTCCGTTAATTCCGTCAACCCTGTCCGATGAATCTGCTGAACTACCCAATTCCCTTCATTTCGTAAATTTGGTCCGCAGCATTTCGGGAGTCAGGGCGGGCTCCCCGGTCCAAGCGCTCGAATTGCCCCTGTTAGGAGAAGCGCTACCGCGCGTGGGGCGTCAGGCAGCTTGGGCGAAGTCGTAATGGAGTTTCAGCAACTTGTCTGACGTAACATTCTCCAGAGCGAGCGTGCGCCCGGAGTCGTCGGAAAACTCAACGAGAAAAACATCGGCTCCGAGCACCTCAACGATGGTGCCAACAGCGCCTGTCGGGGCTTTCCCGCAGGCTGAGAGAAGAGCAACGACGTCCAGAATGGCGAGCTTTTCCATGGTTAGAGAATATAGCACGAAACAAGGCGGGGAAAGTCTTCATTTCGACGGATGATCCAGATGCTACGGACTCTGGCACCGTTGAGGTCGAAGTCTATCAGGAAGCGTGCCCCGTATTCATCGCAGATCCCCGGGAGGGCTTCAGCCGAGGCCGCTGCTTCTGTCAAAGCCCGGGAGAGCATGCTGGCGTCGGTGATGCCATAGACCGCAAACAACCGGGCCTTGTGCCGGCCTCGCGGATGTTCGGGATTCAGGCAATAGCCTGCGACTTTTTCGTATTCGACAAACGCCTGCGAGCCATTCGGAATTCTCATCTTTTTCTGTACTCAGAGGGAAAGGTGGAAAAGGCAAAAGTTGGCAGCGACAAGGGGCGCGCCTGGGGGAGAGGGTAGAAAGGGAAAAGCGGAAAGAAAAGAGATCAGAGACCAGAGGGCGGAGCCAAGGGGGAAGACGTAAGCGAAAAGCGAAAAGCAGGAAGAAGGGGGATGAAACGGTGAGAGGTTGAGAGGAAACCAAGAACCAAGAACGCCGGCGAATGCCGGCTCTACCGTTGCTTGATGACCCTTGCGGGAGCGCCGACGGCGATGCTGAAGTCGGGGATGTCTCTGGTGACAACGGAGTTGGCTCCGATGACGCAGCCACGGCCGATTTTTACGTTGCCGGTGATCATCACGCCGCGTCCGATCCATGATTCATCCCCGATCGAGATCGGCCCGCCGCGGAGTCCCTGTTGATTAATCGGAATCGAGGGATTAATAAACTCGTGATCATAGTCCCGTATCGTCACAAACTCGGCAATCATGACATTCGATCCTATTGTAATCCCGTAGTTCGAGGTGATGTAACAATGGTCATTGACGAGAGTATCCGCGCCGATGTGGATTCTTCCGGTCGGAGTGGCGAGAAAGTAGCACCCCAGGCCGGTCAGCGCGCGATCACCCAGTTGAATGTCCGCGCAAGGTTTCTCGACGCGAACCCAACCGTTGAACTTAACTCCGCGTCCGATTTTGCGAAAGCGGGCAGGTGGGATACGGTTGAGCAGTCCCCACCACGCGTAGCGCCACCGGCGAGCGAGCCAGCAAAGGGCCAGGGGACCGAGATGGTGTAGTGGGTAATTTGCCACGATGGGTTACTCTGCGGTCAGTTTCTCGGCGAGCCGGGTGGCGAGACTCATCGCAACAAACGTGGTATTCGCATTGCTCGTCGTCCGGAAGGTCGTAGCTCCTAGAACATAAAGGTTGTCTGTTCCGAAGACACGCAGATCGCGATCGACCACGCCATCCTTTGCGCTGGTTCCCATTCTGGCACCGCCGACGTGGTGGTAGTTATCGCGGAGAGTATTGATAAAGGCGGGATCGCGCTTGGCCATGCCATCTAGCAGTTTCAGTTCGGCGAGTCCGGCGGCCTTGAGGGCCTTGTTGCATCGGTCGGTGAAGTCCCACATGGCGGGGAGTTCCTCCGCTCCGAGCCTCCAATCAAGAACCACTTTTGCGAGCCCGAAGCGGTCGCGGTGTGCCGGGTCGATTGTGATGCGGCTTTCCGCCAGCGGCGTCTGTTCGCTCTGGAGAACAAACGAGATTTTGGATCCGGTTGGCACGAACACACGGTTCTGCACGATGTAACGCCACATGAGTGGCGGCAGGTGACGGGCGCTCGCGATGAGGTTCGGGATGAGCTCTCCAACGTTCGAGATCTCGCGACTGTAGACCGCTGCTTTGAGAAACTGTTTGAGGAAGACGAGGTTCTCGCTGACCGAGCTTTCGAAGTGCAGCATCGCATGCATGTTGAGCACATGGTCGCGTTCGAGAGTTTCGTTCGTCAGCCGGAGCTTCGGTTGGAACTTCGACCCGCCAAGAACGATTGAAGAAAAGAGGTTGAAGAACCTGTCCTTATCGAGCGGCTGCACCGCCGCAACGCGGCCCCCGATGTGATCCTGAAAGTAGCGTCCGACATTGTCGTTCTCCCGCCATGGGCAGTTCCAATCCGGAGCAGAAGCGGCATTCAGCATCAGGCGCACAGTTTCAATCGTTCCAGCTGCGAGGACAAAATTTGAGCCTTCGAGGCGATGCTTGTGGCCGGCCGCGTCTGATACTGTTACCGCTGTGATTCTGCCTTCTGTCGCTTCGAATCCTGTGACGACGTGGTTAAGGAGAGTTTTCGCTTTTTCGGACGCAACCAATTCAGACCGGAAAGCTCCTGCCATACTGGGGATCTTGAGCCACCGAGTGAGAAACAGCTCCACGCCATCCGGAAACTGTGGAACCGGAGTCTTGAGGCGTCGGAAGACTTCTTGGTCGTCGAGGGTCTCCTCATCGAGGCCCAGATTTTTGTAGGTCGGGCGATAGTAGGAAGAGACCTCCTCGTAGTTCACCGGCCACTTCGAATCCGGAAGCCACTCGCGGCCGGCGAAGTCCGCTCGCTGGAATTCCACAAGCTGGCCACCCCAGAGATTGCTCGTTCCGCCCAGGCTTTTGCTGCGCCCAATGCTGATTCCCTGATGAGGAAACCCGACGGAGGCGTAGGTGTCTGCCTCGAAATTCCCGAGGTTCTCATTTCCCGCTTCGATGAGCACCACCTCGCGTCCGCTCCTTGCCATGAGGATGCCGAGGTAAATGCCGACGGTTCCTCCCCCTACGATGACCGTGCGGTTGGGATTGTCGGGTCCGAGTTCGTTAAAGGAGGTGATAATCATGAAGCTTCAAAATGGGAGAACAGGATGTGCCCTATACACGGAGGTTCACATTGTCGGCGGTCAAGCGTTCGGCACATCAATGGCTTTGGAAAGCGCGAGGAATTTCTCCACCTGCGCGGTGCTGAAGAGTTCGCCGTTCGCCACACGAACGGCATGGCGGATGCGGTCGATGCGTTTCGAAGAGAAGAGGACAATGCCCTCCGCATTGCGTGCGTGACAGGAGGCCTGCAGGAGAGAAGCGAGGGTCGAGGGGTCGCCACAATCAAGGTCGAGTTCGCTGCTCCACGAAGTGCGGCGGGCGGCCTCCTGCGCCAGCCATGATTGGAGCGTCTTGAGTGCATTGTTGAACGGAGCGAAGGTGATGCATTTCGCGCCGTGCGCGGAGCCCTCTTCGAGGCATCGGTTAATCGCATTGTCCTCAAACTGCAGCCAGTTCGAGGTCGGTAGCCCGGATGCGGCGATCTGGCGGATCGGCTCCCATTGGCCTCCACAGCCATAGGCGCGAATGCGGCCACGGTAAACCTCCCGGTCGAGGAACTCGATGAGCGGTTGAGATGCCGCAGACTCGGGGCTGGGTTCGTGGAGAAGGAAGAGATCGAGATAGTCGGTCTGGAGGGCCGTGAGACTTCGCTCCAAGCTGGCGGCCGCCTTTTCCGGATCGAAGACTCCCCACGTCGAACCGGCCGTCTGGTTGCGGCGAAGGAGCTTTTTCAGAAAGGGGGCAACGGCGAACACACGCCGCGCTGCGAGGTTTACCCACCGGTGTTTTACGGCCCCCGAAGGCTCGATGCCGAATTTCGTGGTGATCGTTACCTTGTCCCGTTTGCCAGCAAGGGCCTTGCCCAGCAGGCGCTCGGCCTCTCCGTAGCCGTAGTATGCGGCGGTGTCGAAGTGGGTGATTCCCGCATCGAAAGCCGCATCCAGCAAGCCGAGGCGCTCCTGAGTTGTCGGGGCGGACATGAAGCTGGTTGTGCCGTAGCCCAGCGCGGAGGATGGCTTTGCCCACGGGAAAAAGGAGACTCTATTCATGATAATCTTTCGTGTGTCGGGTAGCTTTGTGCTTCCTGCCGGAAAAGTCGTTGTTCCGAATCAATGCCGCTTGGAGATTGCGTCGCTGAGGACGGAGATGAGGCGGTTCGCCGCAACGTCCCAGTCGCCCAGCTCCTTGGAGCGTGAGAGAGCAGCCCGGCCCATCTGCTCACAGAGCGCCGGTGAATCCGCCAGCTTCGCAAAGGCCTCTGCCAATGCCTCCGTGTTGGCAGCCGGCAGGATAAATCCCTCCACGCCGTCATTGATGAGATCGTCCCCGCCGGAATGGTCCGTCGTTATGACCGGGAGCCCCGCGACCATGGCTTCGCCGAGAACAAGAGCGAGGCCCTCTTCAAGTGTGGGGAGCACGAAGGCGCTAGCCGATGCGTAGGCGGCGTCCAAGTCCCCGCCCTTCAAGGCTCCGGTGAACTTGACCCCTTCTGGCATGGAAAGTCCCTCCAGCCCGGTTACCTTCGTTTCTGGCCCAACGATGACGAACTCCTTTCGCGGATGCTTGAGCATACGGAACGCTTCGATGGCATATCGCAGACCTTTGCGAAAGTTCAGCTGGCCGACGTAAAGGAGCCGGAAGGTGTCGCCTGGTTGACGATCGGCAGTGGCGGGAGTAACCATCGGGCGATGGCTGAACCCGAAGTTCACCGACAGGAGACGGTCTTCGGAAAAACCTTTGGCAATAAACGAGCGTCGGACAAAGGATGACGGACACAGAATAAAGTCCGCTTCTTCATAGGCCTGAAGCCGGAGATCCTGATCTTGGAAACGGCCGCGATAGGGGCCTCTCCCGAGCTTTTCATACTCGTCTTTCATCAGTTGGTGACATTGCTCGACATGGGAGTTTACCTCCTCCATCACACAGAGCGTGGCGCGGTCCTCGCGTTTGAGGCGGCGCGTCGTCTGGAAGCCGCAGGTCCGGTAATAGAGGAAGACATCGGATCTCGTGGCTGGTGCATACGAAGCACGGTCAAGTTGACGGTTTGCAACCCGTCCCAGGAAGTTCGATACGCCATCGGGGGCCTGCGCCATAATGCTCAAGAGGTGAGCGGTCTGGACGAGGTCCCGGCGAAGCAAGCGCGAGCCGATTTCGGGCAGCTTCCCACGCGGGCTCCATCGGCAGGCACCTGTGACCAAAGCTTCCAAACTCCCCGCCTTGTCGAGCTTCGCAGCGTAGTTGAAGTGGTGCGCCCGAACGGGGGCTGTGTAGGTGATTCTCACTCGTGTATTAGCTGAGCCGCAAAGCGCGCATGAGGCGATGGACACAGCTTGACCAGCGGAAATCCTCCGCTCGCAGCGATCCCTTCTCGATAAGAGAACCTCTAAGGGTAGGGTTCACTATAAGATCCAGAGTCGCCTCAAATGCATCGTCTGCATTGGTTACGAGGATTCCACATCCTCCAACGACTTCTGGAAGCGAGGACTTATTGATCGCTATCACCGGGCACTTTGCCGCCATGGCCTCAAGGACAGGAATGCCGAATCCCTCGTATTCCGACAGCATCATGAAGACTGTCGCCCTCGACATGAGAGAGCACAGTTGGTCGTCCGAGACATACCCCAGCAATTCCACATTCGACCGGCTGCTCGCCTCGGCTTCGCAGTCGGGTTCGCCCTTGCCTGCGACGCAGATCCGGATGTTTGACTTCGATCCAAGAAGCAAATCGGCAAGTCGCATCACGTGCGAATGCCCTTTTCGAGGCTGCAGTCCACCTACCATGAGAATGAACGGGGATTCGACTTCGTGTTGGGATGCCCTGGTGGCGTAGAAAAAGTCTTCAACGCCATTTCCGACGACGACGATACGATTCTCTTGAAGTCCAAGCACGTCGATCATTCTGGCTTTGCTGTATTCGGATACCGTCAAAAGCACATCTGCTCTCTGAGCGATTTTTCTCAGCACTGGCTGCCAGCGCTTCCGATAGGCGACGGCCTCCGCGGTATTCGACCAAGGGAGTGCGGTTTCAAAGGGTCGGGTATCGTGGATCGTCACGGCGAGCTTTGCATAACGTGTGGCAACGTAGTCCTCCGCCGGGCAATAGAACCAGTCGGCTTTAACCCCGAGCAGCTCAACAGGGGGGAAATCGCACTGCAGCCAAGTCGCTTTTAGAGCACGACGTGGAATCGGAAGAACGCGTTGAGTAGAGGGCGACTGCACCGGGGCAACATCCAGTTTTCGGGACTTGCGAAGATCGTCAAATTCCTGCAGGTGCGTAATCCCGCCCAGCGTATGCTCAAGGCCGGCCGTCATGTGAAGGATGTGCTTCCCGACGCCGGTTGGCTTCCAGAGACGGACGCGTTGGTAGTAGGCTGTGATGTCAGGTTTCATGTACTTTCAACAGAGAAGTGTATCTTTACGGCGGGCCTACGGTCACGCATCGGCGTCTCTTGGGCATTAGGTAAGGCGTATGGAGCGCCTTGCGCCTATCGATTGGCCTCCGCGTTGCGGTGGAACGGAGTGGCGAAACGGGCGGCAATTAGGCAGAGAATGTAGGCTCCCCAGACAGGATAGACCCCCGTAAAGAACGCAAATGCAGCTCGAAATCCCCAAAGGAGCCAAAAAAGCCAAGCCGCATGAAGGATAAAATATAGCTTAGTTACCTTAAATCTTCGCATGCCGATGTAATCCCATGTAGAGGCGAGGGCACCAAAGATAATGGCATAAAGTGCAACGCCAAAATAGTGATGCATCTTGAATCCATCACCCACGATCGTTTGGGAGAGGCTTGCTGTGCCAAGCCTAATAGGGCCCATAGCGCTTGGACCAGTCGGCTTGGAGAAAGACTTTTTGCTAGCTTGGATTCCTTTTGGTTTGCCCGGCCAGAGTGCACGAGGAATTGGACTTGCCAGCAGCCCGATGAACTCTCCGTAGCCGGCATAGGGGTATGGAACGGGCATGTACATAATCTTTAGAGTAAAAATATAGAGATTGTTGTCCCGATGGGTTTCGGATGGGTCAAATGAAGTCTGGCTTACAAAATCTGAAGTGCTCTCAATTCCCTGTAAGAGATAGCTTCTTTTTCGCTTTTGGAATTCCCAGACACCGATGAGTAGACAAAAAAGAGCAATCGAGACAGCAAGATGCGGAATTTTTCCGACCAACTGCCTTCCAAAAAGAAACCAGATGGCAGCAGGCCCTGCTAGATATACGGCTAGAAATCCTCGTGATCCGCCGAGAAACATGACGAAAATAAGAAAGGCGGCACAGCCTGTGACTGCAATCTTTGCTGGCATTGGCGTTTTCTGCTCTTGTTGAAAGCGCACCCAACTCAAAGCAGCGATCGTCGGCACCGAAGAGCACATGAAGTCGAGGGGTTGAAGGAAGACCTCCCAACCACCGGTTCCCCCTCTCCGAATTAGCCCTGCACCAGCTGCACGACCCGCTAAATATACGCTCTTCGTGTGTTCCCAGTCAAAGTCGTATCTAGCAAGAACGACAACGAAAGTGAACAATGTTAGTCCGATACCAATGATTGGTAGGAAAGTTGGATTGACCACTTTTAGGAAATGTCGATCATGAAAAGCGCCGATGGCGTGAGGCGGGCGAAAGCAGTATGCGGCGCTGAATGCAAAAAGAAAAAACGCAGAGTAAGATAGAGTCCGTATTACTTTATCAGCAGGAAGAAGCCAGCAATCGCCGTTGGGAAAAACAGCTTCAAGATAAAGAAACCAGATCGGAGCCATTATCACCATCGTGTGACAGGTCAGAGCTGATTCCCATTGCTTCAGAACCTTTGTAATGATCACAAAAAGTGATGCTAAGCTAAGGCCAACAGCATAAGCCTGCATCATCTGCTTGTTGTCGCCAACTCCGTAGGACAGGCCAATGCCTGCCGCGCAGGCGATACCAAAGAGAGCAGTAATGGCAAATCGGTTCATAGAAGTAGTTGGAGTGCAGGAGAAAAAAGCGGAACGAGTTCGCTGGATTAAACGCGGAGTGTTGGCCTCTTGGAGGTAGTTGCGTTCGGGCGAAAACCGTTAGGGAGTCACATCATACCGTCAGGAGAGTCGGAGCTCTGAAAGACCATGCCTCTATGGAGTTCCAGTGCCCTTGCTTTCCAAGTTTGCGTTTCGATGTATTGCCTTCTTTTCGATCGCATGTCCTGTTCCAGTGAGGTGCGAGGTAGATCCAGAAATGCAACTAGACTTTCGTTGTCTGGGAAAATGTCGATGTAGTTCTTGTGGGGAAATGCGGAGGCGATTGCGGTCGAAGCAATTCGTTTGTCGGTGGTCAAGTAGTCGTAAAGGCGCAGTGGGTCTCTGCGCTCGTTGTGAGGCGTCTTGGCAAGCGGGTTGAGGCAAACATCAAATGCGTCGAGGTAAGTAGGCAGTTGATCATGAGCAACGGGGCCAAGCCAGTGCACGTTGGGCTGCGAGAACAAACGGCGGATGCGTTCTGTGATAGTTCCCTCTTCAAACAAATTTCCAATAAAAACAAAATCAGCAGATTGGATAGCTGAAACCGCTAGTTCAATGAGATCCCAATCGTAAGAACTGTTTATCTGACCGATACATCCTATGATTTTTCGATTTCGATTTAAAATATTCTTCAACTTTTCCGGACGTTCATCTGATATAGACTGAAGAAACGTCTGATTGGTTGCATTTCGAAGAATAGATATCTTTGCAGAGGGGTATCGGAGGGAGAAATCGTTTGCTAATGTCTTTGAGATCGCAAAAACATGATTGCATAAAGGAATGAGCGCGTCTTCATGTTTTTTGATGTATCCTTGCGGGTAATTGTAGAACTCGAATGGGTCGTGGGAGTGATAAAATATCTTTATCCCGCTAAAATGTTTCTTAATAAATAGAGCTATAGGGGAGTAGAAGGGGAATGTAAAAAGCAAAAAATGTTCCGACTTTTTATTTAGTAGCTGGGGAACGAGGAAAGCAAGGATCAGTAACGAGGAAATCTTGGGGAAACGGTTCCATCCAGGAACAAGCAACAAGGCCTCCTTTATCCGGGCGTTGATTGATTTGATTTGAAAGGCGGCAATACTGCGACCGAAGCCGCCCGGCAGCCATTTCGGGTTATATATCTTGTATTCGATGACGTTCCACTCATTCGGAAGAGACTCAACCAGCGATCGAATCCATGTGCAATTTCCGTCTATTACATGAAGTGTCTTCATATAGCTGTAAGCTCATTAAAGAAGGAAAGCCAACGCTTGCTCGCAGAGGTAAATGAGAAATGTGTCTCGTAACGCTCAGTGATAGCGATGGTGTCGATTTTGCCATTTGCAATCCGATTACGCAAAATATTGCATGACCTAATGAATGCATCGGCGTCACCAACGGAATTTACGAAGCAATCCTTCAGATCTCCCACTAGCTCCTTTGTGCCTCCTCGATCAGTTGAAATCCAAGGAAGCCCTGAGGACATTGCTTCAGCGAGGCACAGGGGCATGCCTTCGCTGTGGTAGGATGGCAGAACTACTGCATCAATCTCACTATGAATCCGTTTAAGATCAGTCTCCGCATTAAATGCACCATGAAGCGTTACGTTTTCTAACTGCAACTGTCGCAGGTCAGTCATTGAGGCGCCGTCTCCAAAGAAGTGCCATTCAATTCCTTGACACACTGAAGATTTGATCGCGTTAATAATTATGTCGATTCCTTTTGCTGGTTCGATGCGTCCGATGAAGCCGAATCTGATCGGTCTACTGCTGATTGTTTTTGTCTGACGATTGGTTGCCGTCTGGATTATGCCGTTTAGGTAAGGAAGAAACCTAATAGTTCCTTTAGCTCCAATAGATTCCAAGTTGTGCTTTGTTGTTTCAGAGCATGTGACGATTAGTCGGCGAGATATTAGAAAATGGCGATAAGCAGGGCTCCAGTACTGAGTCTCTTCATGAGCGGCGGAGGTGTGGACGTGATGAAAGCCTTGTTTCATATCCCCCTTAAGTTTCCAAAGGTAGGGGCATGCGTTTCCTGTACTGTTTGTGTATAGAACGTTTTGGTTTGAGAAGAGAGAAAATAGAAATAGAGGTTGGCGGCCATTCATGTATTTCACTTTTGAGTTTTTTAAGAGTGCTAAAGACTCTCTGCGAAGATTGCTTCGTAGCGCAAGAAGTGTGACTCGATATCCGTGTGAAGCAAGTAGCCTCGATACTTGAATGATATGAGTTTCCGTTCCGCCAAAGGCCGCGAGACTTGGGCAAAAAATCTTGATAAAGTTAGATTTCATTAAAATACAAGGTTGCCTAAAAGGCCGAAATAAGTGAATTCACTTCTTCATGGATTTCTGGGCACGACACCGTGCGCTCTCTTCGCGAGTAAAGTTCCCTTAGCATTCCTGGCTCAAAAATGAGTTTCTGTAGCAACCGGCCTAGGTTATCAGGCTCTCCCGCTTGAAACAGATATCCATTGACTCCATCTACGATCATTTCCCGGAAGCATCCCACGTCTGGGCAGAGAACGGGGGTTCGGCGAACCATCGCTTCCAATGCGACATTCGGTCGATTATCGATCCAGCGAGATGGTACACAGAGAGCGTGAATTCCGCGATGCCAAGCGCTTACGGCTTCGCAATCTTTTCCATTATATGGAGCCCATGTCGCCCAAGAGCAGCGTCGAATCTTGCGCATCCACTCGCGGTTATAGCCGGAGGACGATGGCTTGCTGCCTACGACGAGTCGAACTTTGTCTCCTATTTGCGAACGTAGCGATTCAATGGCTTGGTAAGCTCGATCGAATCCCTTGTCGAATTCGATTTGGCCAGCATAGCCGACAATGAGCGGTCCTGTAAGCGTCGGGCGTTCCTCGAGAGTGATGGACTTTGCAGTTTCGGCTCCGGTGATGGTCATGCAGGTCTTCTGAGGACTGAGCCCGTTCGCTATGAAAACGTCCCGCAAGGCAGCACTTTGGAAAGCCAAGAGATCACAGCTGTCGACGATTTCCTGCCATCGGAAGCAGTCTGTTACACGGGCCTTGAACCCTGCGAGTCGGCGAGAAAGTGGCGGAAGAAGAGAACCAGATATGGAATCGACCTGGAGGGCGGCGCCTGCAGCGAGGTCCACAATAGGGTGTCGGTGCGAGAAGGAGCAGCGGAGGCAATCTTCCTGCGAAACGGGACCTTGGCAACGAATGCCGGTTGCCCTCACAAGCTTTGAACGGGCGCATAAGAGCCCGGCGTCAACTACCTGGAGAACAATCTTTTCGGCGCCCGCATCGCGAGCCAAGCGAAGCACCGACAAACTTCGTGCCGTAAACTGGCGAAGGAGCACATGGGATCTACCAAAAAGCTGTGTTGCCTGAGCGATCACATCCCGAGGGGCGGAGACCGCAGTCGGCGGTCGCGTGATATAATAGCCGGAGAGTTGGTCGTCGATCTCCTTGCGGAGATCCCAGTTTGACCCATCGCGTAGCGAGACAATATGGACTTCCCATCCAGCACTCTTGAAACCACTCGCGATATTCAGAGTGTGCAAATCCGCGCCAGAGACGTGCTTCTCACGCGAAAAGATTGAGGCACTCTCCGTTAGAATTACCAAAGTCGATGGACTGGACGTCGGACCGGAGCGCATATTCAAAAAGATCTCAGATTTTTGAGAAAGCCCTGCAAGTTAATTGCATAGAACTCGCGATTGAAATATGCGCTTAGAGCGGAGAAGTTCAAGCGGCCGAATCTTAGATTTCTTAGAAACACCCGAAGAGGCTTAGTTCTATAAAGAGAGAAGACGTTGTGAAATAGCGCAGTTGTTATGCCTTTTGGACATCCGCCTTGTGCTAGCCGCTGGATGACCTCAGGAGTGTCTATAACGAAGAGATTATCGGCAAGCTCCGTCCAGCTTGAGTTTCCCGTCGGACAAAAGAACACATGCTGATTGACACGCAAGAAGCGTTTTGACGAAATAAAAGAAAATGTGGAGATGAATAAAGGAAAAGCTAAGTTTAAGCGACTGCCTCGCATTTCATCCCAGCGTTGTGAGGCAGAGAAAAAGTATTCAGAAGGTGCAATGAGGCTGGAAATCTTCATTTCATTTCGGATAGTATACGACCACTCTTCGGCAGCTTCGATAGAGTTTTCCTTGGTGAAACATAAATCGTTCTCTGATGTCTCGTATGCGTAGGCATGGCCCAAGCTAATCGGAATATTCAATGTGATCATTCTTCCAAGCGCCTCCCAGAGGGCGGGAAAGCTTCTGTCAAGAAGACGATCATCGTCGCCTAGTATCCAGAGGTAGGGGTCTTCGTTCCGTTCCACAATCGCACGGTAGTTTCCCATAAGTCCCAGATTCTCTGAGCGTCTAACATATTCAACCCCGCAGCTATCAAGGAATGAGCGGTCGACTGCTTTCTCGGGAGATGAGCAATTGTCGTAAACAACAACCCTAACGGTGATGGGAACGTTCTTGTTCAAACAGAACGTTTGGAGGTGTTGAACCTGCGCTTTTAGATAGGTTGGTCGATTGTAAGTTGGAATTGCAATATGCAATACGGGCTCACTTGACCTTTGATTCACACATGATAGCTTGGTGTGGTCGCACGAGTTCATGGCAGTAGTCGCAGTCTCCGTCGGAGCTTGTCGCGCTCTTCGCTGAGGAGAGCGAAATGAAACAGAAATACCAAAAGGAGAAGACCGTTGCAGGAAGTAAGTAGGATAAGTCTAATGACCGGAGGTGATTCGGGCGTAATTCTAATAATTCCACTTGAGCAAAGAGAACAGATGAAAAGAAGTGTGATTAAGGGCGTGACTGATTTGCCTACGTATTGCCGAAATGAGAGTCCAAGTCTTTTGTGGGCGGCATAGATACAGAACCAGTTATTAGTGAGCATTTGGGCGATCATCGTCCCTAGCGCCACGCCCAGGAGGCCGAGTGGTCTAATTAGAAGCCAAGTGAGAATTAGATTCAATAGGCCCGAAGCGATTGCAAGAGGGGCAAAGATTTCATGCTCAGTGGCTCGAGTGGCTTGAGCGAATACTGCGTGTTGGGCCTCCAGTGCTAACATAATGAAGAAGACAATAAGAACGGATGTTCCGATGAAATGGCCTGTTCCTAGCCATAAATCAAATAGGCCGGGCGACGCGAAGATGACAGTTACACCGCCCGTTAGCATGATTGCCATCGCAACGTTAAGATTTCGAGTTAAAAGCGCATGAAGACGGTTTTTTTCTCCTGAGCGCCAGAGTTGGCTATAGAAAATTACAGTTGCTCCAGAGAAAGCCATTGCAAGAATGTTTAGATTGGAAAAAAAAGAATAGGCTGCTTGATATGCAGGAAGTTCCGCTGCACCTTTAAACCAGGCTATGAAGTATTGATCCGTTCGGAGAATAAGGAAGGACCCAAGTGAGGTCACCCAGCAAAGAAGAGAGGGCTTAACGACGCTGCGGAAGAGCCCTGTATTCCAAGTTCCTCGAAGATCGCGCACCTCAGGGCGATTTCTGCGGATGTAAATGAGTGTGACTTGTCTGGAGAGGAGATTGAATAGACATTGGGCAGCAGCTAGCTCAAGCAAACCTCCGCCAAGAAGAACGATGGCGATGTTTGCAATGGCTGAGGCAAATTGGAAGCCGGTGCCAATAAAGCCAACGCTCGCAACATAACCCATCCCCGAGAGGAGGCAGTTCCAGAACCCGGCCCACGTATTGATTGCATAGCTAATAATTAATAGCCCCCATGCGAAAAGCACATGGCTGCGATCCACTACCTCGAAATCGATGGAGTTTAGAAAGAATGCTCCGGTAAGTCCTGCAACAACGACCACCGCAAGCGCCAGCCATCGGTAAAGGATACGTCCAGTGCCAACAAGGGCCGAGATCTCTGATTTGGATTCATCAGAAAGCGGGGTATTTGGGTCGGAGCTGGACAGGCCTTTGGCAAACGCAATTCGCCGGGTAAGAGTTGGCCCGAAGCCAAAATCTAATAGACCGACGAACATGGCTGACTGGCTGATGATAAACCAGATACCGAGTTCCTCCTGCGGCATGTGCCTGAACAGGACCGGTATCAGCACCAAGCTCGATAGAATTTGGGTGATTCGGCCGAGGTATGTGGATGCTACTGCCCAAGCTATGTGGCGGTCTAGGGACATGCTCAGTTGGGCTTGCGCTTGAGCTCGGGCACGAACCGCATGACCTCGCCCTCGCGGTAGGGTTTGGCGGCGAACTTAAGTTTACCGGTAGCGTTCCAGTGTTTCCACCAGGTTTCAGCGAACTCGCGTAGGGATTGGGGGTGACCGGTGCCGAGGTTTTCAATGACGGGAAAACCCGAGCGGACATCGGTGCGCAAACACGCGGCGAGGAGCCGGGCGGCGACGTCTTCGACCGGGATGAAGTCGCGGATCTGCTCGGCGGGGGTCATTTCGAGGTCCTGCCCGGCGAGGGCGGCCCGCCGAAGGGAGGGCCAGAGGCGGGCTTCGGCTTCGCCTTCGCCAAAGACTTGGAAGATCCGGTGGATGGAGAGCGTGAGATTCAGCTCAACGGCGAGTTGGTAGAACGCGACCGAGGCCGCGGCCTTCGAAGCAGGGTAGGTCTGCGTGGGCTCAAGGGGGGCATCGGGCGGGATGAATTCGTAGCGTTCGCCGGCGCGGCCATACTCGAAGCAGCTCCCGGCCACGACAAACCGCGAGATCCCGGCCTCATGCGCTCTGCGGAACAAGCCAAGCGGGACGATGAGATTCCATTGCAGGCAATTCTCCAAGGTATCGTAAGGGACATTCGGCGTATGTGCCGCAAGGTGGACGAGGACGTCGCAGCCAGCGAGATCCTCCGCAGCGACATCGGGCATGGGCCCATCTATCCACCGCAAAGCGGGTGGATGTGGGCGTTCCTGGTTCTTAGTTCTTGGTTCGTGGTCACCAACATCGTCGGGATGCTGGCGTTCCTGGTTCGTGGTGCCTGGTTCTTGGTTGGGGGCAAGAATGGGGATGCGGGGCTGGGAGGTGGGGGAGCGGCGGAGGGCGAGGACCTCATGCCCGGCCGCGAGGGCCTGATTAAGAAAATGGGAGCCGATGAAGCCCGTGCCGCCAGTGACAAAAAGGCGAAGCCTTTTGGTTGAGGCGATGAGTGGTTGAGGGGATGAGGGAAGAGAATACAAGGAAGTTTTTACCGTGGAGGACATTGAGGACATGGAAGGGGAACCGCGCGGTGCGCGGGGAAGAGTTTCGACAAGATTAACAGAATTAACAAAATCGGTTTCCGCGCGCGTAACGGGTAACGGTCGCGCGTGGGGTGTTTGCTACTCAACCCTTCAACCCTTCAACCCTTCAACCCTTCAACCCTTCAACCCTTCAACCCTTCAACCC
>CAZSMN010000004.1:27524-28499 GCA_964607615.1 uncultured Chthoniobacterales bacterium
TTCATAGATTCATCCCTATCTGGCCTCCGCCTTTTTTTATCCTTCATGCTCCTCATGACCCTCATGGTGAGAAAATGCTGTGGCACGGGAAGTGTTTTACCATGGAGGACATGAGGGACATGGAGGGGGGAACCGCGTGGTGCGCGGGATTCTTGGTTCGTAGTTCCTGGTTCTTGGTTGCTAGGCGCAGGCCGGAGCCCTTGATCGCAGTTCTACGGAATTTCTGACCTCTGAGGATCTGACCTCCGCCTTTGGTTTTCCTTCATTCTCTTCATGAGCTTCATGGTGAGAAAATGCCTCCCTTCAAAACGGACTCACGAAGTCCGCGAAGGTTGGGTGCAAGGCGTCGCGGGGAGAGATCAGAGGTTCTTGGTTCGTAGTTCTTGGTTCCTGGTTCCTGCTCGTTGGCCAGGTGTAGCCGAAGCTGTTCCAGAGGATTCCGGTGTCGCAATCGGGGGCGTGGACGGCATCGGTTTTGTAAACGAGGCAGGAGTTGTCTTCGAGGGCGAGGAAGCCGTGGGCGAAGCCGACCGGGATGTGGACGACATGCCGGTTGGCGGCCGAGAGTTCGAAGCCGGCGGCCTGACCGAAGGTGGGCGACGAGCGGCGGAGGTCGAGGACGACGTCCCAGACGCGCCCGGTGATGCAATACACGAGCTTCTGGTGCGCTTGGGGAGGAACTTGAAAGTGCATGCCGCGGAGGACGCCGGCGGCGGAGGTGGAAAAGAATTCCTCCCGCACCGTCATCGCGATGCCATGCGCCGCCAGCTGGCCTTCGTGGAAGGGTTTCACAAAATGGCCGCGCGCATCCTCGAAGACAAAGGGCTTGAGGATCTTAACGCCGGGAAGGGGTTCGGAGAGAAGGGTCAAAGGGAAAAGCTGAAAGCGGAAAGTTGAAAGCTGAAAGGAGCGAGGATCTGGGATCTGGGATCTGGGATCTGGGATCTGGGATCTGGGATCTGGGATCTGGGATCT
>CAZSMN010000004.1:28599-33812 GCA_964607615.1 uncultured Chthoniobacterales bacterium
GGGAGGGGGGAGCGCCTGCGGCGAGGAGAGGTCGGAGCCGCGGTGCGATTCAACGTTTCTCGTTTCGGAGGCGGGAGCCCAGAAGGCGTTGGCGTGCCATGAGGTTGCGGGCGATGCGCGTGACGTCGTTGGAAAAGATCGCGGTAAGACGGTGCCGGGTTTCACGAACCTCGCTGACGATGGGATCGTCAAAGCGTAAGGGGCTCTCAGAGTTCTTCAGGGGTGCAGTTGGCGGGTCGTCAGGGGAGAGAAATGGTTTCAAAATTTCCAGCAAGGATGTCTTCCTCGAGCCAGGAGAGGTATTTATGAAGTTCGGTTCGGAAGAGAGGATTCTGGGGGCTGACATTCGCACCGAGGGGATCGTTTTTGCTCCGATAAAACAGCAGAAAGAGATCGCCGTCCGCAACGGAGAGAAGGTAGACGACGCGCTTGGGGCCGGATGATGAGGTGCCGTAGGCTTTCAGGAGGCGTGCGCCGGGCGGCAGGCCTCGCGCGGTTATGGGAGTCGCCAAGACGATCCGGGCCGTGCGCCTGAGGACGGACAGGTCGTCCTCGGGGATCGCTTTGCCAAACTCCCGTCTTTTGATGCGCCGGGAGACGATGAGGCTCATCAGGCCGGCCGACGGCTTCTCCATGCCTCAGCGACTTTATCCATGCGGGCCTGCGTGTCGTCGTCCACCGGGATGGATTCCTGCGGTGAGGCTTCGAGGGAGAAAGGGATGCTGCGGGTCTGGATGATCTTCGTAAGGAACAGACGAACGGCGGTAGGCATATCAAGCCCGATCGATTCCAAAACGGCATCTGCTTCCGCACGCAGATCAGAGGGAAGGCGAACTTGAAGCGTTTTCATAGCAAATGTATTACAAATGGTATCTTCGGTCTGTCGGAGCAATTGTCAATCGCAGAGAGGGCCGCGCGGAGCGTGGTTGCGTTTTTAGACAGAATCGAAGCGGGAGCGGGTGGGACTTTGGGGAATTCCTTATTAAAAACTCCAAATTCCAAATTCGCATGCAAAGGGGTGAGGCAGCGCCGAATCAATTAACAAAATTTCCGGATCAATCGACGGGGGCGCGGTTGGTGTGTCATCCACTCAACGTTTCAACCCTTCATCGATTCAAGCGGGATGAGTGGATGAGTGGATGAGTGGATGAGGGGATGAGGGGATGAACGGTGGAGAGGGGGAAGGGAGGCGTCTTTTGTGTCTCCTCAACGATTCAACCTCTCACCCTTTCAACTTTTCATCGACTACTTCGTACGAAGGTTTTGATCGTCTCGATCTCGAAGGCGAGCATTTCCCGGGTGAGGCCTGGGTAGGTGCCGAGGAAGATGGCCTCGTTCATGATGGCGTCGGCGCCGGGGAAGGCTTCGGCGATGGAGTCGCTGGTGACGGGGTCGAGGGTCTGACCGTGGGCGCCGACGAGCCGGATGGCGTCGGGGCGGTCCTTGCGGATCTGTACGAAGACGGGTTGGCGGAGGAGGTTGCCTCCGAAGAACATGCGGTTGCCGATCTTGTTTTCGTCGAGGACGCGGGCCAGGTCGGTGTGGCGGAAGGGGGCACCATCCTTCACGCGGAGCATGAATCCGAACCACGAGGTGTCGACGCGGCAGCCGCTGGCGTCCCATTCGAAGCAATCCTCAAACAGGAACGTATCCGACGCCGGGCGTTCGGAGGGGGGAATCCAACGGATGGCGTGGGTGGGGAGGGTGAAGTCGAGGACGTCGGAGACGCAGTCGAGTCCGGCGCGGAGGGTTTCCCAGTTGCGCTTGCGGGCCTCGATGAAGGCGGGGAGTTTTTTGAGTTGCTTGCGGCCGATGGCGGCCTGTGGGTCGAGGGGTTTGAGATTGTACCCGAGGTGGCTGTAGATGTATTTGTGGTCGTAGCCCTTGGGGAGCTCGCCGAGCTGCCAGCCGAAGCGTTTGCCGCAGGTATCGTCCTTGCCGGAGGCGCACCAGCAGTCGCGACCCCAGTCGCGGAAGCTCTCGGCGTAGGTTTTCAGCGAGGCGCGGCGGATGATGTTCACCGCTCCGCCTTCGCCCATGGTGAGGTGGTGGGGAGGGTAGAAGGATTGGGTGGAGAAGTCGCCGAAGCTGCCGGTGTAGGCGGTCAAAATCCCGTCCCGGATAAAGGGGATTTTGGGTGAGGGGATGAGAGGTTGAGGGGATGACGAAGAGGAAGAAGGGTTGAGGGGATGAGAGGTTGAGGGGAGTTTTCCTTTCATCGATTCATCCTCTCTTCCACTCAACAAATTGGCTTCGGCCAATTTGATCAGGTGGTCGAGGCCGAGGGCTTTGGCTCGTTCGACGGGGAGCGAGTAGGTGCAGCCGAGGGCGTCGCAGTTGTCTTCGATAAGCCAGAGGTCGTGCTTCTGGCAGAACGCGAGGACGGCGCCGATGTCGAAGGGATTGCCGAGCGCATGGGCGAGCATGACGGCTTTGGTTTTGCCGGGGACGTAGGCGGCCTCCAACTGTGCTGCGCAAATGTTGCCGGTGGCGGGGTCGTTGTCGAGGAAGACGGCGACGGCTCCGGATTGGATGATCGGGGCGACGGTGGTGGGGAAGCCGGCCGCGACGGTGATGACCTCGTCGCCCGGGCGGATGCGCTTGTGATCCGGAAGTTTGTGGGTCGTGAGCGCGGCGAAAGCGACCAGGTTGGCGGACGAGCCGGAGTTGACGAGCAGGCTGTGCTTGACGCCGAGGAGCTGTGCCAGCTCCTTCTCGAAGGCCTCGCCCTCGGGTCCGAGCGTGAGCCAGAAGTCGAGCGTTGCGCCGACGGCGGCCTCGACCTCGTCTTCGTCAAAAACGCGGCCGGCGTAGGGAATCGTCTGGCCGCTCTGCCACGGGGTATGGTACGCGTCGTCTCCGGGACGGTTCGCGGCGTGCATGAGAGCGGAGTAATCGCGGGTGAGGCGGAGGATCTCGGATTTGAGGTCGGATGGGTTCATGAATTCACAGGGATGAAGGGGATGAAAGGGATGGGGCTAGGGGCAGGAGCTGGGAAGGATGATTTACAGGGATGCTTTGCGGAAGCGGTTGGCGTAGCGGCGGTATTCCAGCTTGGGGTTGCCGAAATTTATCAGCAGGCCAACGGGTTTTCCCGACCCGCGAAGGTAGTTGAGAAGCTGCATCTCGTGCTCGGGAGCGATGGCTTTGGCTGCCTTTAACTCAATAATGATGATGTCCTCGACGACAAGGTCGATGAAGAATTGACCGACGCTTTCCCCGCGAAAGTACACGGGCAGGGAAGCTTGCTGTTGAGTGCGTAGGCCAGCTTGCGCCAAGGCAATTCTGAGGGAGTTCTCGTAGACGCTTTCCAGAAATCCGATGCCGAGTTCATTGGAGACCGCAAAAGCACACCCGAGAATCTTTTGGGTGAGTTCCTCGTGGGGCAACGCGGGCATTTACAGAGCGGATTTTCTTACAGGGATAAAGAGGATGAAAGGGATAACGGATCGCTGCGTTTCCCCTCTTTGATTTTCTATCCCTTTCATCGCTTTAATCCCTGTGAATGAAATCACCCGGCCCAGGGGAGGTTTTGGGCCCGGGCGGCGGTGGTGTAGTCCTCAATGTGCTGCAGCGTCAGGCCATGGGCTTGAGCGGAGGTTTCACTCACGTCCCGATACCATGAGACGGTGTGGGCAATGGTCTCTTCAAAACTCCAGACAGGCTGCCACTGGAGGAAGTGGTAGGCTTTGTCCGTGGCAAGATTCAGCAGCTTCGCCTCGTGTACGGCGTGGGGATCGCTGCGGTCTTCCCAGCGTCCGGGCCAGTGCTTGAGGACTTCCTGCACCAGTGCCGCCACGCTGCGGTTGGACGTGAGCGCGGGGCCGAAATTGAAGGCCGATGCCAGCGGAGCAGTGGCCGGGGATCCGGGGTCAGAGGCCAGGCTGGCGGCGAGCCAGAGGTAGCCGCTCAACGGTTCGAGGACATGCTGCCATGGCCGTGTGGCCACCTTGTTGCGAACAGGAATGGCCTGATCCGCTTGCAGCGCGCGGATGCAATCCGGCACGATCCGGTCCGCCGCCCAGTCGCCGCCACCGATCACATTTCCGGCACGGGCCGAGGCCAGACGAATGCCGGAGGCCGGGCCGAAGTAGGAACGGCGATAGGCGTTGATGACGAGCTCTGCCGCCCCCTTGGAGGAGCTGTAGGGATCGTAGCCGCCCATGGGGTCCTCTTCCCGGTAGCTGTGGACCCATTCCCGGTTCTCGTAGCACTTGTCGGTGGTGACGGCGACGATCGTGCAGGGCCTGTTGGCCAGACGAAGGGCTTCCAAAACATGAGCCGTGCCGAGCACGTTGGTGGCGTAGGTCTCGACGGGCTGCTCGTAGGACAGCCTCACCAGGGGTTGCGCTGCGAGATGAAAAACAAAGTCCGGTTTGACCGTGTCGACGATCTCCCGCACGGTCGACAGGTCGCGGATGTCGCCGATCCGGTGATCGAACCGCGTGGCCAGACCAAGCTGGTCAAACAACGACGGCGAAGTCGATGGCGGCAGGGCCAGCCCCGTGACCTTGGCTCCCAGTTGAAGCAGCCACTCTGCAAGCCATGCCCCTTTGAACCCGGTATGGCCGGTGAGTAAAATGCGCTTTCCACGGTAGAGACCGTGGAAAGGTTCTTGGTTCTTGGTTCTTAGTTCTTGGTTGTCCATTTTTGTGGTGCCGATGAAGGGTAGACCGTTAGCGCTGGGACGAGGCGGGATAATGAAAGGCAGTTACGTGGCCGAGGTGCTCGGGCGGCTCTTGGTTCCCGGCTGACGATTGTGGTCATCGTTCGGAGCGTTGGAGGTAAGCAATGAAACCGCCGATCCTGGCCTTGGCGCGGGCGGCCAGGTTGTAGAGATCTTCAAACTCGTGTTCCGAGACGAAATTTTGATCCAATGCAACGTAGAGTTCGCTTTGAACTTCCGAGGCTGAACGCTGGGCGTAGCGGAGAAATTTGATGAACTCCGCGTTGCTGCCTCCATCAAAGCCCTCCGCGATATTATGCATGATGGATCCTGACGCCCGCCGGATTTGGTCCCGCAAACCAAAGTCCTGCGCGAAGGGCATCTGATTTGTTGCGTTATAGATTCGAGCCGCAAGTTCCCGGCCAAGCTGCCATCCCTCGATATCCTCAAAACGCTCGATTTTCATACACCAAGAACCAAGAACCAAGAACCAAGAACCAAGAACCAAGAACCAAGAACCAAGAACCAAGAACCAAGAACCAAGAAC
>CAZSMN010000005.1:0-33209 GCA_964607615.1 uncultured Chthoniobacterales bacterium
ATGACATCCTGAGCGGCGGGGCGTCCGCCGCGTTCCTTGCCGAGCTGCGCGCGGAGGTCGCCGCTGACGTCGCCGGCGACGAGGACGGCAAGACGCTGGCAGAAATTGTCCTCCCAGATTTCGTTCACGCCGCCCATCTTGAAAAAGTTGTCGCGGCCCGGGGCAAAGACCGGAACGGTTTTGGCAAGCTCCTCCAGCGTCTCCAGCGGCATCTTGGTGACTCGTGAGATGGCTTCGAGCTTCATCACTGACGGCTCGGCACCGGGCACGGCAATGATGCGGTCGGCCAGCATGCCGAACGCGATGAAGCCGCCCGCAATGGCTGGTCCATAAAGAAGCGCGATGAGCTTGCTGCCGGTCGAGCGGGCCAGCTGCTGCGCCTTCAGGAGATGGGCAACATATTCGGGCAGGACGAGGAGTTCCTCGCCCAGCGCCATGCGCTGGCCGCTGTTGTCGACGAGCATGATGACCGGGCGGCCGGGATGGTTTTCGACGATCGAGAGAAGTGCGTCGGAGAGGGCAAGCGCCTCGGCGCCCCCGATGTAGGCGTGATCGGTCGAGCCAAGGACTGCGACGGTCTCGCCCTCCAGCGTGGCTTCGCCGACGACGAGTGAACCCTGACGCTTGGCGGAATGGCCGTCGGGGAAAAATTGATTCAGAAGATCTTCGAGTTCCATGGTCAGGCCTTTCCGGCGGCTTTCGTGAGTTCTTCGGCCGTCATTTCCGGCACTTTGGCGGCATCGAGGCCCATCTTTGTCCAGATATCGCGGGCATCCGAGTCCTTGCCATAAAGGGCCAGACGGGTCTGGAGGCTTTTCAGCTCCCCGCGGAGCGAAGCCGCACTATCGGATGCCACCGGCTTGAGATATTCGATCACCGCGGCGCGGAAGTCCGGGATGTGGTCCTCGACGAGGCGGGCGAACTTTCCGAAAAGAAAGCGGTTCTTGCCACCGGTCGTGCGCCAGACGAGCGCGCGGTCGCGGGAGTCAAAAGCCTCCACGCCCATGATGGTCTCGATGACCTCCGGGCCGGACACGCTGAGGCGCCCTTCCTCGGAGCCGATGAGCACGTCGCAGCAGGAGCTGATAATGCTGGCCCCGCCGAAACATCCGCAGCTTCCGCCGATGAGCCCGATCACCGGCACGCCGGCATCGCGGACATCAAGAATCGCACGGATAATCTCCGTCGCGCCGATCTCGCCGGCATTGGCCTCTTCGAGACGGACGCCACCGGAATCAAACAGCCCGATCACCGCGACCGGCTTGTCCCGCTGCGCACGCTTGAGGAGGCCGACGATCTTCGAGGCATGGACCTCTCCGAGCGAGCCGCCGCGGAATTTCCCCTCCTGGGCAAAAACGAAAACCTTTTTCCCCTCGATCTCCGCCTCACCAATGACCACGCCATCGTCGAAGGAAACCGGCGCATTGAAATGCCCGAGGTGCGGACTGATCCGCCGGGCCTCCGGCGGCAGAATCTCGCGGAATGTGCCGGGATCGATCAGTCCGGCGAGCCGCTTGCGGGCGGTGGTTTCAAAAAAGCTGATGCGGGCGGGGAGTTTCATGATTCCTGAAGGCTTTCCCACGCCTGGTCGAGGCGGAAGCTCACGACCGGCGGGACGGCGGCAAAATCGTTGATCGAAAAAGCGACATCGCGCGGCTTGTTGCGGTCCATGAAATCCTCGATGACGGCTTTCCATGCATCGCCGAATCCCGGCACGGTGGTCGCGACCTGGAACCGGCACTTGCCGCCGAGGTCGGCCGGCTCGGCCATGACTTCCAGATTGCTCGACGCGACGACGCCTACGAGGACAGGCTTCGCTCCCGCTTTCGGCGCCTTGCCGCCGCCTTCCAATTCCCAGCTCAGATTTTCCATAGGGCTACCAGTTCCGATAACGGCTCGGGGGGTTGTAGAGTCCGCCGGACCAGCGGACCAGATCGTGAATGCTGCGCGCGGCGAGCCGGTCGCGCGTGGCGTCGCTCTTGCGGATCCCGAGATCCTCCGCGCGCTGGATGATACCGCGGTCGCGGAGGTTCTCGACGGCTTTGTGATCCCGCTTGAGGCCGACGGGCGTGAAGCCCGCCACGCCGCGGACCGCCTGCTCGCGCTCTTCCGTCGTGCGGCAGAGGAGGAGATTGGCAACGCCTTCCTCCGTCACGATGTGGCTCACGTCGTCGCCGTAGATCATCACCGGCGGGATCTCGAATCCCGCCTTCTCCATCGCCTCCCATGCTTCGAGCTTCTCAAGAAACGTGGGCTGATTTGCCGCCTGGAAGGTCTCGACAATCTGAACGATCAGCTTGCGGCCTTTAGGCATCCCGCTGTCGGCCGACGCCTCTTTGCCCGCGGCGAGGAAGGGTTCGGAGAGGTGCCGGCGGCCGCGGTTGTCGGCGCCGAAGTTCGGCGCGCCACCGAAGCCCACGAGCCGGCTGGCGGTGACGGTCGAGCTGTTCCCCATCGGATCGAGCTGAAGCGTCGCACCGATGAACATGTCCGCAAAATGCCCGGTCATCTGCGCAAAAAAGCGGTTCGAGCGCAGGCTTCCGTCGCTGCCTACAGGAAAGATATCCGGGTGGGCAGCCACGTAGTCGTCCATTCCGACCTCGCCGCCGATGCAGGCGATGGCCTCGACAAACCCGCTCTCGATCGCAGGGATCATTGTCGGGTGGGGATTCAGCGCCCAGTGCGTGCAGGCTTTGCCCTTGAGCCCGAGCTCCTCGCCGTAGGTGGGAAGAAGGAGCTCGATGGCGGCCGTGTTGAAGCCCACGCCGTGGTTCAGCACGCGGGGATGGTATTTTGCATAGATCGCCTTCATGGCCATCATGCCCATCAGGACCTTCGTGTCGTCAACCAGCGCCGGGTCTTTGGTGAAAAGCGCTTCGAGATGGAACGGCTTCGGCGACTCGATGACGTAGTCGACCCACGAGCCCGGGATGTCCACGCGGCGGACGCTGTCGACGATCTTGTTCACCTGAACAACGACCACCGCATCGCGGAACGTGGCGGCTTCGATGAGCGCCGGCGTCTCCTCGGTATTCGGACCGGTATAAAGATTGCCTTCGCGGTCGGCTTCGAGCGCGACGAGGCAGACAACGTCGGGAATGAGCTCGGCAAAATACCGCGCATAGAGCTCCACGTAGGTATGGATCGCGCCGATCTTGACCTTGCCGGCAAAGGCCATCTCCGCCAAACGACCGCCCTGCGGGCCGGCGTAGGCGAAGTTGAGCTCCGAAACGAGGCCGTTCTCGACGAGGTCCAGATGCTCGGGCAATCCGAGACACGACGCGCACAGCGAGAGATTATTGATCTTCGCAGGGTTCATGCGAGCCAGTTGAGCGGCAAGGAAGTCTCCCTGCTTCTGGTTGTTGCCTTCGTGAACGATCCGGTCCCCGCTACGGATCACCGTCTCCAGAAATTCGGTCGCGCGGGGGGAGGGGATGACTTTGCCGGATCCGAACTGAGATGCCACGGCGGTCGTCTTCGCTGCTTTCGATTCTCGGCGATTTGACACGTCCTGCCCGTAACAGCAGCCCCCCGTCTTGTCAATCCACGGCGGACGCGTGAACCTCCGGGGTTGACGCACCGCGTGGATCGTCCTTGTCTGGAGCCCTTGCCATGCTGCCAGCGGCTTTCATCGTCCTCGTCTTCGCCTACAGCCTTCTCTCCGGAAAGATCGGCCGGACCAACCTGACTGCCCCGATCGTCTTCACCGCGGCCGGCATGCTCTTCGCGCTGATCGCCGCGGAGTTCGGCATCCACAAAGAGCACCTCGAAGTCTTTCTCAAGCTCGCCGAGGTCGGCCTTGTTCTGCTCCTTTTCACGGACGCGAGCCGGACGAACCTCGCCCTACTGCGGCGCATGGGAAGCCTGCCGGCGCGCCTTCTGACGACCGGCATGCTTCTCACGCTCGTCCTCGGCACACTCGGCGCCATGGTCGTCTTCCGCAACCTGACCATCTGGGAGGCCGGCATCCTTTCGGCCATCCTCGCTCCGACGGATGCCGGGCTGGGGCAGATGATCGTAAACAGTCCGCTCGTCCCGCAGAAAGTCCGCGAAGCCCTCAACGTCGAAGCCGGACTCAATGACGGGCTGTCGGTCCCGTTTTTGCTGTTCTTCATCGCGCTGGCCGGCGGAGCAGTGGGCGGGGTCAGCGGCGGGAGCCTGCACCAATACATCCTCGAACAACTCGGCTACGGCGCGGCGGTCGGTCTTTCCATCGGGCTCGCAGGAGGCGTTCTCCTCGGCTGGGCGCACCGCACGCGGTCGGTCTCTTCCGAATGGTCCCAGCTGGGAGTGGTCGCTCTCCCCCTGCTCTGTCTGTTCGGCTCCGAGGCCGTGGGGGCGAGCATGTTCATCGCGGCATTCGTCGCAGGGCTCGCCGTGCAGGCCGGATTCCGCAAGGCCGGCAAGCACAGCGTCGAGTTCACCGAGGAATGGGGCCAGCTGATCAACCTCTCGGTCTTCTTCCTCTTCGGCATGGTGGTCGTGCAAAGCTGGCCCTTCTTCACGCCGATGCACTTTGTCTACGCGCTGCTCAGCCTCACAATCATCCGCATGCTGCCGGTTGCGGTCGCCATGGCCGGGACAGGCTTCAGCCGCGCCTCGGTGATCTTCATGGGCTGGTTCGGCCCGCGCGGACTCGCCTCGATCGTTCTCGCCCTTGTCTATCTTGAGCACGGCGCGGACCACGCCGGGGAATCCACCATCCGGCTGGCTGCCATTGCGACCATTCTGGTGAGCATTTTTGCGCACGGTCTGAGCACCCGGCCGGGCATCTGCCGCTACGTCAAAGCTCTTGCGAAACTCAAGCCCTCCGCCCCCGAGCGCGAGGGGGCGGCCACCTGACTCTCCACGGGGCAAAAGTTTATCGCAGGAGGAACGGACTCCGGCTACAAGACCGTCACTTTACCGAAGTATGAAACCGCTTCCGCCGCTCCTTGCGCTCCTGATTTTCCTGTTCGGGAGCATGCCAACCGCAACCCCGGTGGAGGTTCCGGCGGCCCTGCCCCCCGCGTCGCCGCGGCCCGGCGCCGCGGATGGCCCCACCGTTGTCCGGGTGACCGCATGGCTCGCCGACATCTCCGAGATCAACAGCGCAACTCAGTCCATTTCGGCGGATCTCGTCCTGCTCTTCCGCTGGAACGATCCGGGTCTTGCGCATTCCGAGGCAGCTCCCAAGGCCTTCGGCATCGATACCGTGTGGCATCCGCCGTGGATGATCGCGAATCCCGGCGACCGCCTCGTTTCCACACTGCCGGAGAAAGTCATGGTCGCGCCGGACGGTGAAGCCTTTTACCGCCAGCGCCTTCTGGCCTCGTTCCACCAGCGCCTGAACCTCAGCCGCTTTCCCTTCGACCGGACGGATTTCAAAATCCGCATCCTCTCGCCCGGGCACAGTCCGCAGGACATCTCCTTCGTTCCTGATGAGAAGACGATCAGGGAGGGGCTGGCCAACGCTGTCGGGCAGAACCCTGAGCCCACCATGCAGGACTGGAAGATCCTCGGCCTGCGAACCAAAGCGGAACCCTACAACCTCATGCCCGGCATCTCGCTGGCGGGATACACGATCGAGATCGATGCGATGCGGCTCCCCCAGCATTATCTGGCAAAGGTCATCCTTCCCCTGCTCCTCATTGTGCTGATGTCATGGTCGGTCTTCTGGATCGACCCCACGCTCGGCGCCTCGCAGATCAGCGTGGCGGTCACGTCGATGCTGACACTTATCGCCTACCGGTTCGCGATCGGAAACGAGGTGCCGAGGCTACCCTACCTGACCCTTCTGGATGCCTTCATCATGCTCTCCACCGTGCTGGTGTTTCTCTCGCTGATCGAGGTGGTTGTCACGGCGCGTCTTGCGGCCAACGGAAAGGTCGAGCCCGCGCGGATGATCGACCGCGTCTGCCGCTGGGTTTTTCCCTCGACCATGTTTGCAACGACGACGGCGCTCTATCTCTTCTGGAAATGAAACCCTCCTACTCGCTTCCCCGATTCTCGTCCGTCGCGCTTCTCGCCGCCCTGCTGCTGCTTTTTATCACTTCCGCGTTTGTTCACGACCTGCCGGAGGGCCGTCTGATCGAAGGTGCCCTCGTCACGATAGTTCTGGTTGTCGGGCTGCTCGCGGCTCCCGGCCGGCGGTCTCTTCTCGCCGGAGCCGGCCTCGCGGTCATCACGCTCGCGGGGCAGTGGATCTCCATCGCCGGCTCCGACGGCATCCTCAGATGGCTCTACCTCGTGCCGGCAATAGCCTTTATCTCCCTCGTCATTGCCAGGCTGCTGCGCGTTATCCTAACGACAACCGAGGTTGGCTTCGAAACCCTCTGCACCTGTATCGCCGGATTTTTGATGATCGGGCTTCTTTGGGCGATGATCTATACGCTTATGGGCCGGCTGACCGGAGATGCCTTCAGCTTTTCCGTGCCCGGCCAGGTGATGGACGGGTTCAATGCCTTCTACTTCAGCTTCGTCGTTCTCAGCACGATCGGCTTTGGCGACATCACGCCCGTCAGCCGGGTGGCCAGGATGTGCGCCGTGATGGAGGCGATCACCGGGATGTTCTACGTGGCCGTCATCGTCGCGCGCCTCGTCTCGATCCACTCCGCCACGGTCCTCAGCCGGACGGATCTTGAAAAGAAATGAAAACAAACCGCGTCCCGCATCCCGCCGGCCATGGGGCGACCGTTCCCGCTTCCGTTGAAGCCCGTCACACCGCGCGGGCAGCCCGGACCGCTTCTTTGCCAAAACCGTTATGAGCCCGTTTCTCATCGCCTGCATCGTCTTCATCTGGCTGTTCGGTGCCGGATATATCTCCAACCGCATCCGGTCTCTTCTTCCGGACCACCACCTGAGCGCGGACACAAAGGATACCGTCAAGCTGGCGATGGGCCTCGTGGCAACCATGACGGCTCTTGTCCTCGGCCTGCTGGTCGCATCGGCAAAAGGCACCTACGACGCCGAAAAGGCCGGTGTGGTTTCCATGTCAGCGAAGTTCGTGGTGCTGGATCGCGTGCTGGCACACTACGGCCCCGAGGCAAAGCCACCGCGCGATCTGCTGGGGAACATCGTCGGGCAAATGCGTGCCGAGCTGTGGCCGGACAAGTCCAGGCCATCCCAACTCGATCCGTCCAAGTCCTCCGGCGAGGCGCTTTACGACGCGCTGGAGTCCCTCAAGCCCGGCGACGACGCCCAGAAGGTGCTCAAGGCCCAGGCCCTGCAGATCGCGTTCGATCTCGGCCAGATGCGCTGGCTCATGTTCGAGCAATCCGGCGGCTCGATTTCCGGACCGCTTCTTACCGTCGTGGTCTGCTGGCTCTCGATTCTCTTCTTCAGCTTCGGCCTCTTTGCGCCGCCGAACTCCACGGCGCTCTCCTCGCTCCTTGTCTCCGCACTGTCCGTTTCGGGCGCGATCTTCCTCATCCTGGAGCTGGACCAGCCTTTCGACGGGCTTATCCATATCTCCGAAACATCGATCCGGCTCGCGATGGCCCACCTCGGGCAATAGCGCGCCGTCGGGCCAGACGTTCATGAAGCCGCACGACCACCTGTCCGGCGCCTTCCATGTGATGGCGAAGCCGATCGGGCCGGTCTGCAATCTGGACTGCACGTATTGCTACTATCTGGAGAAGGAAAAGCTCTACCCGAGGGGAGAGAATTTCCGAATGACGCCGGAGGTTCTGGAGAAATACATCCGGAGCTATATCGCCCTGCAGAACACGCCCGAGATCACGTTTGCATGGCAGGGCGGCGAGCCGACGCTCCTTGGGGTGAACTATTTCCGCAAGGTCGTCGAGCTCCAGAAAACCTACAGCGACGGGCGGCCGGTTCACAACGCCCTCCAGACCAACGGGACAAAGCTCGATCCCGAGTGGTGCCGTTTTTTCGCGGACAACAAATTTCTCATCGGCCTCAGCGTCGACGGTCCACGCAGGCTCCACGACACCTACCGCGTGGACAAGGGGCAGAAGCCCACGTTCGACCGCGTCCTGCGCGCGCTCGGCCTGCTCAAACAGCACGGCGTCGAGTTCAATACGCTCACCGTCGTCAATGCCAGCAATGTGAAGCACCCGCTCGCGGTCTACGACTTTCTGCGCGAGGCCGGCTCTCAGTTCCTGCAGTTTATCCCGCTTGTCGAGCGGCTGCCTGCGGGCAATTCCCGCGCGGGCGGGCTTGATTACGCGGAGCCGCCGGAGCCCGGTCAGTCGGATTCCCCCGTCACACGATGGAGCGTGAACCCGGAGCTCTATGGCCAATTTTTGATAGCGATCTTCGACCAGTGGGTGCGCCGCGATGTGGGGAAAATTTTTGTCCAGCTCTTCGATGCGGCGCTCGGCAACTGGTCCGGAATCGGAGGCGGCCTGTGCGTCTTTCAGGAGAATTGCGGCCGCGCCCTTGCCCTCGAGCACAATGGCGACCTCTTCTCGTGCGACCACTACGTCTATCCGAAATACAAGCTGGGCAACCTGCTCAGCGACGCGCTGGGCGACATGGTTGACTCGCCGCAGCAGGTGGCCTTCGGCCAGGCGAAGTCCGCCACCCTCCCGAAGTATTGCCGCGAATGCAACGTGCGCTTCGCGTGCCATGGCGAGTGTCCGAAACACCGGTTCCTGAAAACCCCCGATGGCGAGGAAGGCCTCAACTACCTCTGCGCCGCCTACAAGGCATTCTTCCATCATGCCGATCCCTGGATGAAAGAAATGACGTCACTCCTCCGGCAGCGGAAGCCGCCGGCCCTCGTGATGGAGTCCTTCCGCGGTTAGCGGCTTCGTCAGCGACGGAACGATCCCGACCGTCCGCGCGCGGAGTCCCAGGAACCGCCGCCGCCACCCCAGGTCGCCGAGCCGCCGCGCCAGCCGGAGGCACTCCCGCTCCCGTTGTCCCAGTTGGCCGAGCTTCCACGCCAGCCGGATGCGCTGCCGCTGCCATTATCCCAGTTGGCCGACCCGCCGCGGGCACCCGAGGCGCTGCCGCTGCCATTGTTCCATTGCGCCGAGCCGCCGCGGGCGGAGTAGGCACGTCCGGAGTCTCCGACACGGTAGGCGGCACCTCCGGCGGCCGTACGGCCGTAGGCGACATTGGGACCTCCCGCCACGTAGGCCCCGCGGTAGACGCCGGACGATCCATAAACGACGGGGGACGGTCCATAATACGCCGGCCCATAATATGCTGGCCGGGAGGAAACAACGACCGATCCGCCATAGCCGGGCGTCGTATAGGTCGTGCAGCCAACCTGCAGGAGCGCAGTGGCCGCAATCATCAGGGCGGCCGTGAAGAAAGTGCGATTCGTTTTCATCGGGAGTGGGGGCAAATCAACGCAGGGAGGTTTTTCTAATCTCTTCAAACGGGATCGCCTTCGAACCGGACGGCGGACGGAACTCGAAGCCCGACACGGGCAGCCACGGGTTGAGATTCCACCGGGAAAAGTCGACCAGCGTCCGGGGAAAACGCGGCCGGTCGGTCCACGTCGCGGCCAATCGCATCGGAAGAGCCCGAGCGCCGGACGCGACCCAGAGCTCCCAGTGCACGCCGGGCGATTGGAATGCCAGGTGCACACAGGCAATGCCGCGCACGGTAACCGGCCCCACCACAACCGCGCTGGTCACGCCCTTGGACAGAACCTGGTAGGGATTGCTGAAAAGCAGCGGAGCCGAGGCAAGGCGGATACCGGTCTCGGCCTCCAGCCCGCTGAGCATCGCATCGATCGTCGGCGGGGCCTTTTTCTCGGAATAGAGCCGGGTGGCGGGTGCAAACGCGATGGCCGTCCGCCCGTTGTAGAAGAAATCAAACGCCGGCACCTCGCCGCCGATCTCCGCGCGGAGTTTGTCCGGACGCCTCAGCGCAACCTTGGCTGTGGGAAAGAACGTAACGAACTGCCCCGTGCTCGCAGGCACTTCCTGCACGCCGGCGGCCGTGTAGGTGAGCGCCTTCGCACCGGCCAGCGTATTGCTCATACGTTGGAGAAGCTCCATCGCCTGCGGATCGATCCGCGGCCGGGCCGGTGCCGCCTGCGCCGGCAGGTCCGATATCGCCACAATGGCAAGGCAGGCAGTAAGGATCGTGAGGGAGTTGCAGAGGGGCGTTTTCATAGAAACGAGGGCGGGAGGGAGGCAGGGGTGCGGAATAGTCGCCCGGCGAACATCCCGCTTGAGGAAAGCAACTCTAAGTCCATCCGGGACACTTGGCGAGGACTCATCCTGAGGAGGATTTCAAAACGCTGGCGCCGTCTGGCGAGGGAGACCCGGGACTCAGCGGGGGACCGGCGGCAGAAGATAGAGGGTCATGGCGAAAATCAGGTAAACCATCAGAAGGAGCACGCCGACAAACCATGCGGATTTGCCGCCGCTCGTGACGAGGGACGCCGTCAGGGCGGCAATGAGCATCATCACGACCGCGCCCGGCCAGAAGGAGAGATCCATCGGCGCCGGCCCGACAAAATAGCTCAGCAGCACCAGCACCGGCGCCACGAAGAGCGCGATCTGAGCCGCGCTTCCGAGCGCAATCCCGACGCTCAGATCAAGCCGGTTTTTCCGTGCGGCGGAAAACGCCGACGCCATCTCCGCGGCCGCACCAACGAGCGCCACGACGATAAAGCCTACGAAGGCTGCCGACATGCCGAACGTGACAGCCGCCTCCTGCACGGACTCGACGAAAATCTCACTGACAAGCGCCACCAGAAGCGTCACACCCGCCAGCGTGCCGAGGGCCAGGCCGATCGGCCACGGGGACGCCTCCCCGTCTTCCTCATGCGCCGCGCCGCCGAAAATCTCGCGGTGGGTTTTCAGCGTAAAGAGGAGACCGAGCCCGTAGGCACAGATGAGCAGCACGGCGAGGCCGATGCTCAGCGTTCCGATCTCCATCGCCCCGTGCGTAGCGTCCGCCGCCGAGATGGCCGATGGCACAAGAAGCGCGACGGTGGCGAGAAAGAGAAGTCCGGACTGAAGCCTCGCACCCGGACGGTTGAACTCCTGCAGGTGGTGCTTGAGCCCGCCGAGAAAAAACGACGCCCCGAGCATGAAGAGCGTGTTTGTGACCACCGCTCCGGCGATCGAGGCCTTCACGAGCATGTGCTCGCCGGCCTTCAGGGCGGCAATTGCGATCACCAGCTCGGTAAGGTTTCCCAGCGTGGCATTGAGAAGCCCGCCCACCGCATCGCCGGTTTTCGCCGCAACGGATTCCGTGGCATGACTCAAAAGTGCCGCCAGGGGGACAATCGTCAGGACGGACAGCACGAAGAGAAGGGTGTGCGCATCGGGCTTGAACCGCTGCGCGGCGAGAACAACGGGAACAAAAACCAGCAGCCAGAGGAGCGGGTTTTTTCGGATTTCGGCAAAAAGCGGTTTCATAAGGAGGCCGAGCGCGGCACCGGCGCAATCGCCCGGACGGATCCGGAAGAACCGGGAGAGAGGCGTCCCGCGTTTGTGCGCCCGCTCGCCATGGCGTTCCGGACGTCAGGCGGGGGAAAAACTTTCTCGAAAGGATCGCCACAAAAACGCTCGTCGAGAGACCGCACATCAAGATGCCGGTCAGACCCTGCACCGGCCCCAGCATCCGCCAGCGCTCGGGCAGGACGACATCTCCGTAGCCGATCGTCGCGTAAGACACTCCCGAGAAATAGAAGGCCGTTTCGGCATCGGGAAAGCATCCCCACCAGAGATAGAAGAGGGCCCAGACACAAATCTCCACCGCATGAACGAACAGGAGAAACCACGTCAGACGGATCAGTAGCCACGCTGTCGGCCATGGCCGTGCCGGAAACCGGCTGTCCGTCCGGAAAAACTTCTGCAAAACAAGCGCCATGCCGCCTGCGTGGATCAGGACGGTTACGGCAACCAGTGCGGCCCCAGCCAGAAAGAGGGCAATCATCGTTGAGGGGATTCCCTCCTCACATGGATCGGCAGGAGAGGCATGTCGAGGAGGACTTCACCTCTCTTGCCCGGACGGCAGAGAGCGGGAGCCTTCGCGCCCGGCCAAACCAACCCGCCCCGCTTTCCATCAGGCTCGCACGGCGCTTCCCACTCTTGCCAAAGAGCGATCACATCGCGTCGAAAAGTGCCTGCGAGCGGGCGTCGGCATTCTCGCTGCGGATGGCCCTGCGCTCGGCGGCAGAGTCCGCACGGGAGTTCATGCGCTCCTGCCGGTTCTGCAACGCGGAGGAACGGGCATCACCAACGGCCTGCGTCGCGCAGCCGGTGAAACCAGAAATGGAGAGCGCTCCCGAGAGGAGCACGAGCAGAAGGATGGAGGGACGTTTCATAAGGTTGTCTTTTGTGAAAGAGGTGCAGAACGGGGCGAGGAGTCCGTTAAAAAAACAGCGGCACCCGGGCGCTGCCGGCGGATCTCAAGAGCGGTTGAGAGGAACGCCGGGAGGATCTTCTGCATCCCGCGATTCAAGCGGGAATCCTCCGCACCGTAAAGGAATAGTCCCCTACAACGGGCGGGCAGGAGGATATCCATAAAACGCATGGACAAAGCCTCCCCTGCTTCTCATCATAAATCTAAGTTTTACCCTACGCCCGCCCATGGATTTTCTTAGCTTCTTCGCTCTCGGACTGCTCATTCTTGTGGTCCTCATCCTTGCCTACGGGATGATCGCCATTCACGACATCCCCTACCACATCGCGCAGAAACGCAACCATCCGCACCAGGACGCGATCCACACCGCGGGATGGGTGAGTCTTTTCACTCTGCATGCGATCTGGCCGTTTCTGTGGATCTGGGCTACGTCCTACCATCCCGAGGGCGGCTATGCCGGACGTCCCACCTCCAAGCCTGCCAAAGACAGCGAAACAGCCAACGCCGACGACCGCATTGCGAAGCTCGAAGCCCGCATCGCCGAACTCGAAAAAGCCCCCAAAGCCTGATCCATGGAACTCCTCCTCATCCTGACCTACACGGCGATTGCGATCGGCGTTTTCAAACTCTTCAAGATCCCCGTCAACGCCTTCTCGCTCCTGACTGCGGCGCTCGGCGGCATCGGCATGCTAGCCGCCCTCGTGCTCGGGATGAACTACAACCACCCCTTCAGCTCTGAAGGACGCTTCTACTTCGCAACCACGCCGATCACGCCAACGGTGAGCGGACGCGTCATCGAAGTACCGGTCCAACCGAACACTCCCCTCAAGGCGGGCGACGTTCTTTTCCGGATCGAACCGGAACGCTACGAGAATGCGGTGAAGGCCAAGGAAGCCCAGCTCGCGGATGCCGAACAAACGACCAAACAGCTGCAGGCGGCCGCCGAAACCGCGAAGAAAACCGCCGATGCTGCCGCCTCCGCGCGGGAGGCCGCAAAGGATGTCTTCGAACGCTCAAAGCCTCTCGTCGAAAAGGGCGTGATCTCTCAGATGCAGTTCAAGCAGACCGAGGAACGCTACGCCGCGGCTGAAAGCCAGGCTCAGGCCGCCCAGGCGGAAGCCGACCGCGCCGCGCTCGATGCCGCCGCGGCGATCCAGGGAGTCAACACCGACGTCGCACGCCTCCAGGCTGAGCTCGACAGCGCACGCTACGACCTCGAGCAAACCGTCGTTCGCGCTCCCACCGACGGCGTCGTCGTCCAGCTCTTCCTGCGACCTGGCATGTACGCGACCCCCTTGCCTATGCGGCCGGTGATGGTTTTCATGCATGCCGAGCAATCAAACTTCGCCGGTGCCTTCCTGCAGAACAGCTCCCAGCGCATCAGTGAGGGGTCGAAAGCCGAGGTCATTCTGCCGGCCGTACCGGGCCGCTTTTTCAAGGGCAGAGTGACCAGCGCCGGTGCCTACATCCCCCAGGGCCAGCTTCTGCCAAGCGGCACGCTGGTCGATCCTGAGCAGATCAAAGGCGACGGCCGCGTGATGGTGCACATTCAGTTTGAGGAGGATCTCTCAAAATTCCACATTGTCCCCGGCAGCGTCGGCAACGTGGCGATCTACACCGACCACATGCCCCACCTGTCCATCCTTCGAAAGATTCTGCTCCGGATGAAGTCGTGGACGAATTACATTTTCAGCGACGGGCACTGACAACCGGCTCGCCGCCAACGTTGCCCCTGCCCGTTTTTAAAAAGTCCTGCCGCTCGGTGAGCTTTGCACCGGTCTTTTTGCGGATGCCCGTTAAATTTCGGGAATGCGACGAGTTAAGAAATCCCTCCCCGGCGCCTGTTCCGATACACCCGGCAGTCGCTCCGCACGGCTCGCAGCCCGCTACCTGAGAGTGAGCACTCCCTCAAAGTCTGCCGCCAGAAGGTCGCAGGCCGGCTGAACCGGATGATTATTTTCTCATCATCAAATCCGTTCGCCACGGAGAGAAAATCCGCTTAACATCCTGCCTTCGCGATGAGTCTGATCGTCTGTCCGCACGCAGGGTTGGGGGGTCTGGTGGACCAATTGCTCGGTGAGCTTACGCCGGACCCATCGGCCTATCCGTTGCGGCCGCTGCCACTCGTCACACCGTCGGTCCAGTTCCGCGACTGGCTTCAGGTCGCCATCGCACGGCGGCGCGGGATCTGCATGGGTCTTGAGTTTCTGATGGCAGGCGACCTGATCTCCCGCGTGGCCCGCCTCGCCCCGGCGCCCTCGCAGAGCGTCTGGTCGAAGGATGAGCTTCTCTGGAGGATTCTTCCCCGCGTCGACCGCTTCGCCGGCTTTCTCGGAATCGAGGATCCCACCCCGCGTGACCGCCTCGCGGTCGCCACGCTGCTTGCCGACCAACTCGACCAATATGGCCACTACCGGCCGGAATGGATCGCCAAATGGCAGGCGGGCAAAAGCGTCCTCCGCGGCGCCCCTTCAGCGGCGGAGCGGGCGACCGAACACTGGCAGCGCGACCTCTGGCGTGAGCTCGACAGCGAGCTCTCCGCGCTCGGCGCGGAGCATCCGGCCCAGCAATCCGCACGCCTGTACGAGGATACGGCCTTCCGCCAAAAGCTCGCCCGCGCCTTTCCGAAGATTTTTATCGTCGGGACCGGCACTCTCGACCCCCTCCTCGTCCGGGTCCTCCGGCTCCTGTCGGATGCCGGCTGCGGGGTGCGCGTGGATGTTGTTCTTCCCTCGCTCGGTTACCTCGGACACCTCCGGCACCGGACGCGCCTGATCGAGCAGGATGTCGATGCGATCGAGATGCCGGCCGGACATCCGCTTCTGGAATCCATGGGCCGCCACGCCGTCGGATCATTCCTGCTGCTCGGAGAGCTGGACGAAAACTACGCCCACTGGCCGGACGAGGATCCCGAATCAGAGACCGGCGGCACCCTGCTCGGCACGCTGCAGGCGGACATCCGCAACCTGCGCGCGCCGTCGCCGGCCGTCTCGGACAAAAGCCTTAGAGTGCACTCCTGCTTCGGTCCCCGCCGCGAGATGGAGGTGCTTCGCGATGAGATTTTCCGGGCTTTCCGCGATCTGCCGGATCTCAGGCCCGAAGAGATCGTCATCCTTGCGCCCTCGCTGGAGCTCTACGCGCCTCTGGCCGCAGGCATTCTGGAGCAGGGTGGCCAGCTCCCGATCCGGCTCACCCAGATCCCGGCGGCCGAGCAGAACCCGGCCGCCACCGCGCTTCTTGCGCTCCTCGACCTGGCTGGAACAGCCTTCGAAACCAGCCGCCTGATGGAGCTCTTGCAGCTCGATGCGGTCTGCCAGCGGCTGGGGGTGGAACCCGGCAGCGAAGAGCAGGAACGGCTGCGCGACCTGCTACGGCAGAGCGGACAGACGCGCGGGCTCGATGGACCGGAAACCCCGGGCACCTGGTCGTGCTCACGCGACCGTGTGATCTCAGGACGCTGGTTCGGAGGAGAAGACGAAGCCGCGTATCCTGACTCGGACTTCGCCCTTCCCGTCGCCGACGAGCTTGGCGGCCATGACGGGCTTCGCGCCCGCTTTGTCGAGTGGCACGCAGCCGTCGCGCGCACCATGGCTGCCTGGCAGACAGAGGCGGTGCCCGCCATCTGGGGCGATCGCCTGAGTCTCGCCTGCGACGAGCTTCTCGGCCCGGCGGATGACGCCGACTTCCGGATGGGAGTCCAATCGACGCTGGGATTTCTGACCGGCCTCGCCTGCGGGGAAAAAATCGATGCGGGGGCTCTGAAGGATTGGCTCGAAAACGAGTGGAGCGAAGCCCTCCGGCGATCCCCGGTCTCCGGCCGCATCACCTTCGGCACCTTCAAGCAGATGCAGAACATCCCCTGCCGCGTGCTCGCTTTCGTCGGAATGAACGAAGGCACGTTCCCCCGGCAGAATCGTTCGCCCGCATGGGATCTCCTCCGTTGCGATCCGCGGCCATGGGATCGCAATCCTCGCGTGGACGACCGCCAGCTCTTTCTCGATGCCCTGTTGACGCCATCCGACCGCCTCATCATCACCGCACCGAACCGGAACGTTCGCACTGGAAAATCCGAGCCCTTTTCGCTCTGCGTCGATGAGCTCCTCCGTGTGGCCGGCGCGATGACCGGCGGCCATCTGCCCGTGATCGAGCATCCGCTCCAGCCGTTTTCAGCGGACTACTTCCCCTCACCCGGAGGCGCCGCCTCGCTGCCGCCGTCGTTCGACGCCGCGGCGGCGGGCGTCTGCGCTTCGCTCCGCTGCGGGGCGGAAAATGCTTCAGGAATGCCCTTCTGGTCGCCGGATAGCTCCGCAGCCGATGCTCCACCGGATGGCGGCATGATCACGGTCTCCCAACTTGTGGAGTTCTGGAAAAACCCGGCGCGCTCCTTCCTGCGGGAGGAATCGATTTTCCTGCTGCGGCGGGACGAGGACCCCGAGGCACTCGACCGGAGCCCACTGACCCTCGAAGGCCTCGGGCTCTGGTCCGCAAAGAATGCCCTCCTCAACAGCATCGTCAGCGGCACACCGTCGCCCGGGTGCACTAAAGCGCGCCTCGCCGCCGATCGGGTGCTTCCGCCGGGAGCGCTCGGCGAGCAGCGGTGGACGCTCGTTGCGAAGGTGGCGATCCCGGTTGGCGAGGCGGCGCGCAAACTTTCCGGCGACGGCCTGCCGGTCGACCTCACGTGCGACGGCATCCGCCTCACGGGCCGCCTGCCGCGCACCTCGGACGGGCGAGGACTTCTCAGCTACCGCGCCGGAAAGTTCTCGGATGCCAGTGACGTGATAACCCCTTGGATCCACGCCGTCATCGCAGCCGCCGCCGGAACGCCGCTCGAGACATTTCTGATCGACGACGAGAGCGGCGGCCAGCCCCGCATCCGCGAGGCGATCGATCAGGAGGCAGCCGGCCGGCACCTTGCGTCCCTCTTGCGGGGATTCCTCGCCGGCCGGACGCGTCCGCTCTGCTTCGCGCCCGCTGCCAGCTCCGCCATCGCCAAGGCCCTGAACGGCGATGAGCAAGACACCCCGGCCGCCGTCGCTGCCGGCCGCGCGGACTGGGAAGAAAAGTCCAGCCATGCAACCGGCGAAGGCCACGAGGCCGCGGCGGCCCTGGCCTGGCGCGACCTCGATCCGTTTGCTTTTTCCGACGAATGGCTGCGCTGGGCACGGGAAATCGCCCTCCCATTGGAGAACTGGAGGACCCTGTGAACGGCCGTTTCGACTTTTCCTCGACACCGCTTCCGCCAGGCCTTTCGGTCATCGAGGCCAGTGCCGGGACGGGAAAGACGTTTGCGATCAGCCACCTCGTTCCGAGACTTCTTCTTGAGGGAACCGTGAAGTCGTTGAGCGAGATCGCGGTCGTCACCTTCACCAACGACGCCGCGAGAGAACTCTCCGAACGCGTCCGCCGCGTGCTGACCGGCTTCGCCAGCGCGGAGGAATCCACGGATCCCGGCATCGCCGCGCTGCGGATGCGATTCCCTGGCGAGGAGGCGCGCCGGCAGATCGGGCTGGCGCTTCTGGAGATCGACCGGCTGGGCATCTCGACGATCCACTCCTTCTGTCAGCAGGTAATCCAGCGCGAGGGCACTCTCTGCGGGCTGCCCGCGATGCCCGAACTGATCACCGACGCTACGGATTTCATCTCGGAATTTGTCCTCGATCACTGGCACGAGCGGATGGCGGGAGATCCGATCCTTGCCTCCATCGCGACCGAGGGAAAGTGGACGCCCGGGGGTGATATGGCGTTCGTCGCAAAGGCGCTCGCGCTCGAGAGCGCCGGACGTGTCCCGGAGCCGGGAGACGACGGCCTCGTTCTGGCGCGGCTGCGCACGGCGCTTGCCCGCCTGACCCCGGAGGTCGTTGACGGGTTCGCTGCCGTCCTCGGCCGCGTCACGAAATGGAAGAAGGGCTCCGGTGACGAAGCGTTCCGGGCCGGGCTCCTCGCCAGCCTCTCCAGCGGAGCGGATTTCTCTGATGCCGGGCTGCGCGAGGCCATCCGGTGGACCGCCCATGCGGGCAACGTGATCGGCATCGGCTCCAAGGAGGCCAAAGCCCTCCACGCTCTGGCCATCGAGATGCCTGCCGTGAAAATCTGCGGCGAGATCCTCGAATGCGTCGATGCCCTTCAATGGGCCTGGCAGAACGCCTGCGCCAAAGCGGCAGCGCCGCAGGTCCGCAAAGCCCTTGCAGGGAAGCGCCTCATCACGCAGGACGGCATCATCACCACCCTCCGCGATGCGCTCCGTTCGACCAAGGCCGGAGAGCTCGCCGCACGCCTGCGCGAACGTCATCGCATCGCCCTCATCGACGAGTCGCAGGATACCGACGAGCGCCAATACGAGATTTTCCGACGCGTCTTCGTCGGGTTTCCGGAAGAGCCGGAACTCGAAACGCACCGGCTCGTCATGATCGGCGATCCGAAACAGGCGATCTACGCGTTCCGCGGGGCGGATGTGAACACCTACCTGCGCGCGAGATCCGAAGCCCGCGAGATTTTCTCGCTCAACGAGACATTCCGCTCGCCGGGCCCGCTCGTGGACGCGATCAACGCCTTCTTCAACCCTCCCGGCTCGCTGCTCAATGAACGGATCGCGTTCGCCCCGGCGACATCCGGGTTGGAAGGCGACCGCCGACTCAGCGTCGGGGGAACTCCCGATCCCGCACGCGTCGAGGCGTGGGTCGTGCCCGACGAAAATGCGGAAGACTACAAAACCGCTCCCGAACGCATCGCAACGATCACGGAGACGGTGGCTTCGGAAATCACACGGCTGCTCTCTGCCGGTGCGGCCATCGTCACAACGAAGGACGGCAGCCCACCCACCGAGGTTCCGGCGCTGGCGGGCGACTTTGCGGTTCTGGCGAATTCGAACCACGAAGCCGCCACCGTCGCCGACGCCTTGCGGCGTCGCGGCGTGCCGGCCATCGTCGCGACCGGCGATGACGTAATGGCCGGAGAAGAGGCTTCGGAGCTGCTCACGATCCTCCGCGCACTTGACGATCCCCGCCGCACCCCGTTGAGGTATGCCGCGCTCGCAACCCGGCTCATGGGCCGGGATGTCGACGCGCTGCGGGCGCTCCGGGCGGATGCGTCAGAGGAAGACCTCACCCTGCAGGATTTCCTGAAATGGCAGTCTCTTTGGAACGAACGGGGAATCGCGGCCGCACTTGGAGCGATCGATGCCGCCTGCGACACCTCCGTCCGCCTCGCCACTTCGGAGCATGGCGAGCGCCGCGTGACAAATTTCCGCCACCTGACCGACCTCCTCCAGCAGGCCTCCCGGGATCACGCCGGCCTGCCGGGCCATCTTCTGAGATGGTTCGCCACGGAGGTCTCCGCCGCAGGCCGCCGCGCGTCGCCGGAGGAGCGCCTGCTCCGTCTGGAAAGCGACAAAGACGCCGTCCAGATCGTGACGATGCACCGCGCCAAAGGGCTCGAATATCCGTTCGTCTTTGCCCCGTTTTTGTGGAGCTCGCGCGAGCCCACGGGAATCCTCCGCCTGACGGACCCGGAAAAGCCCGACCTTCTCATCGATGCGGACCGGATCGACGACGACCGCATCCGCGCGGCGCTCGCCAGATCCGCTCTGGAAGACCGGCTGCGCCTCGCCTACGTGGCAATGACACGCGCCAAGGTGAAGCTCTGGATTTATGCGGGGGAAATCAGCGCCCCGAGAAGCTCCGTTCCCGCCTCGGCGATCGACTGGCTCCTGCGCGAAAATCCTCTGCCCGGAATGGACGACGACGCCTTTGTTTCGTGGCGCAACGCGGCGAAGGCACCCGGGCGCGGCGGCCGGCATACGGAAGCCCTCTACCGCCTGAGAAGGACGTCCGGTGCGGAGCTCATCGCCTGCGAGCCGCCGCCTGTCACCGGAACCCGCCTGATGACGGCCGCCCCCGCAGAGAGACGCGAGGCCGTTCACGCCCTGCCCGTGCCGGCCATCCCAGCCGCGTGGAGCGTCACCTCCTTCTCGTCGCTGACGCGCGAGAAACACGCGCATGGAAGCGAGGAGCCGGCCACGCCTCTAGAGGTCGCTCCCGAGAGGGAATCGTTCGAGACTCCGAACGGCTTTTTCGATGCCCCGGGAGGGGCACTGATGGGATCGGCCATCCATGGCTGGATCGAGACCTGGGACTTTGGCGAAATCGACCGGGCGCGGCTCCGGAGACATCTGGAGAAATCCGCCATCGCTCCTGCATGGGACGAAGGTATTTGCTCGATGCTCGAGGCCCTGCGGGGGACCGCGCTTCCCGGTCTCGGGACCGATATCGCCACGGCGTGCACGGTGCCGGAGGGTTCGGAGTGGCATTTCCATCTTCCGATCGCCACGCGGTTGGGCCCGGCACGGCTTGCGGAGGCGTTCGCCGCCCATGCGCCTCCGGCCTACCGTTCCTACGCGCCCCAGCTGGATGCTCTCACCGCGCCGGAGCTGCAAGGATTGCTGCAGGGGTTTCTCGACCGCCTCGCCCGCGTGGGACCGCGCTGGGGCGTCATCGACTGGAAAACGAACCGCCTCGGCGAGACGCCCGACGCCTATGGCGAACCCGGCCTGCTCGGCTGCGCGATGCGGAGCCATTACCTCCTCCAGGCCCACCTCTACCTTGTCGCGCTCCGCCGCTACCTCCGCGCGGTGGACCCATCGGCACAGGTCGCGGCGGCATGGCTTGTTTTTCTCCGGGCGGTCCGGTCCGGAACGTCCGATGGCGTGCTGACCATCGAACCTCACGACGATCTGATCGACGCCCTCGATCTCCTGTTTTTCCAGCCATGACAACCCCGTCTGACATCGAATGGCTGCAACGCCGGTGGGATCTTCCGGAGGCCCGCTCCGGGCTTGTGGCGCGCCTGCTCGCAGCGATTGGCGAGGGCAGCACCGCCGTTCCTGTCACGACGCCATCGGGTGCGTGGGGCAAGGCCGTCGCTGAGATGGAAACCGGAACCGCTGTCCCGGCGGAACCGCGGCCGCTTGTGATCGTGAAGGACGGCGGCCATACATTCCTGCAATCGTGGCTTCACTTTTACGCCGAATATGAGATCGCCGCCCGCTTGCACCGGTGCCTCGTCGACGCGCCGGCCGCCAGCACGAGCGCGGAGCGACTTGCCCAGCTCTTCCCCGGCACGGCGGCGGACGATCTCCAGGTCCGGGCAACCCGAACGGCGCTCGCGCGCCAGCTGGCGATCATCACCGGGGGACCCGGCACCGGAAAAACCTACACCCTCGCAAGGATCCTTGCCCTCCTCGTTGAGGGCGGAGTGACCGCTTCACGGATCCGTCTGGCCGCACCCACCGGCAAGGCGGCGGACCGCATGAGGCGTGCCGTCGGCGAATCTCTCGCGACGCTTCCACCGGCATTTTCGCACACGCTCGACGGGCTGCGATCGGTCGCGGATTCCAGCACGACGCTGCACACCCTTCTCGGCTACAATCCGTCCACCGGCCGCTGCCGGTTCGGCGTCCGCGATCCGCTGCCGTGTGACGTGCTGATCCTCGACGAGTGCTCGATGATCGATGTCCTCCTCTGGCGCGCCGTCCTGCGGGCAGCCTCGCCCGGGACGCGGCTTGTGCTTCTCGGCGATCCCAACCAGCTCGAGAGTATCGGCGTGGGAAATGTTCTGGCGGAGCTCGTCGAAACAGCCCGCTCGGCGCCGGGGCTTGCCGGCTCGTGGGTTCACCTGACCGAGGCGCGGCGGTTCAAGGAGCGGCCGGGCATTCTCTTGCTCGCCCGCGCGCTCGAAGCCCGGGATCCGGATGCAGCAGTGAATCTGCTCAAAGGCCTCACCGATGCCTCGACCGGAATCTCCTGGATTCCCGGCCGAAAAGATCCGCCTTCCTGGCACGCGTTTCCCGAGACGGTCCGCGCGGCCTTGAAGTCCATCGCCCGCGCCGCCTCGCCGGAAGAAGCGCTAGCCACCCTGAGCCGCGTCTGCATTCTGACCGCGCACCGCGAGTATCCGTCCGGCGCGAAGGCCCTGAGCCGGATGATCGAGGAGCACCTCCTCACAACCTGCCGCGAGGGCTTTAATCACCCCGTGATCATCGATCGCAACGATCCGGAAACCGGCCTCAGGAACGGGTCGGTTGGCGTCATCTGCCGCCGGACGGACGGTTCGCGCGCCGCCTTCTTCCCTCCCCTCAAGGCGGGCGATTCCCTCCGGGTGTTCCCGGTCGCACAGTTGCCGGAGCACTCGCCTGCATGGGCCCTGACGATCCATCGCTCCCAGGGCAGCGAGTTTGACGAAGTCTTTGTCGCCCTGCCGCAACACGAAAGTCCGCTCGCAACCCGTGAGCTGATCTACACGGCAATCACCCGCGCGCGGATGACCGTTCATATATCAGGCGATCTGGAAACCATCCGCAGCGCCGTCAAGCGCGATGCCCGGAGGACGACCCTTGTCGGCCGCCAGCTGGCCGCCGCCTGCCGCCTCAAGGCGTCGTTACCTGCAGGCGGATAAAGCGTTTCCCGCCGGAGGTGAGAGGAACATTGTCGCGCACCTTCAGACGGGTCGCCGTGTTCTCCAGAACGGTGACATCCGACGACCAGCCAACCAGATCATCTCCGACCTGCACGACGTAGGAGACATCCGGACGAAGGGCGGTCCGGTCAACGGTGAGAGTGAGGTAGGTCGAGCCGCCGCTGGTTTCGAGTGATGCCGCCGGCATCGGGGCCGAGGCCGGACTGAGAGGCAGCGAGCCGAGAGCATACTCGACGAGGTTCGGCAGCCCATCACCGTCGGCATCAAAGGCATCAGCAGCCGAACCAGCGTTCTCCGTCGTGGAGAAATACTGTTCCCTCCAGGCTTCGAGTTCGGTGCGGGTCATCACATTGGCAGCGGCGAAGGACGACTCACCCGCCTGCGAAAAAGCGGAGACGCGGTAGTAGTAGCGCGTACCGGCCGCGGCGGTGGAATCGGTGAACGTCACCGCACTTGCCGCCGTCATAGCGAGCTCGATAAAGCCGGAGTCCGCCGAAGTGCTGCGGAGAATACGGTAACCGGATTCGTCCGACGCATTATCCGTCCAGCCCAGAACAACGCCAGCCGCCGTGGACGAGGCGGTGAGGCCGGACGGTGCCACAGGCGGCGGTAACGCGGAGAATTGGAAGGCGAGGGCGTATGTCTCCGTCGTGAGGGCCGAGGCCGGCTTCAGAACCTGAAGCGCATAGCGCCCGGGCGGGAGATTGGTGATCGAGAAATGCTCGACATTATCAACCGTGCTGTTGCTGGTGGCGACGAGCGTATTATTGCCCGCGGCAAAGAGACGGAGGTCGAGGTTGTTAATGCCGGACTGGCCATCCTGCCGGTTCCAAACGAGCGTGCACGTGGCACTGAACGCCCCGCTCTGCGACGATGGCAGATCGAAGTAATAATGCTGCCCCGCATCGCGGAAGGACCCTGTGATGCGCACATTCTGGATGGTGGCGAGGTTCCAGCCCAGCAAGGAAGTGGCATTGCCGGTGACGCCCGATGGCGGGAGTGTCGAAGTTGTGAAATTTGCCGTCGCCATAACGGCCTGACGCCCCCCGGCCAGCTGCCGGTGAGAGCTGTCGACGTTCAAAATCCCGGCGCCGGAATTGCGATCCAGCGGCTCGCGGCCGACCCGCGTCCAGCCCACCGGTTTCGTCGCGCCGTTGAGAAGGAGGGCTTTCACCGTCCTCGGATCGACCGCTGCCGACTCGGTTCCATTTCCGCCGTCCGCGCGGTTGCCGGCCTGGATGAGAATCGCAGCTGCTCCGGAGACATACGGCGTCGCAAAGCTGGTGAAAGAGGATGGTGCCACGAGGTCCGGCTTGGCACGGCCACCCGTCGCCGTCGGACCGGTGCTCCCGCCGCCGTTGACGAGACCGACTGCGATCCCGTTGTACATCGTGGCCGGTGACGGGGGCGTCGTGCCCGGGCCGTTGTTCACGCCGTTGATGAAGAGGATTTTGAAGCGATCCGCATAGTTGTCATAGAGCTGGTCGATTCCGGTGTCCTGAACGCCGAAAATGTAGCTCTGATTGACAATCGCCGCACCGATACTGACCGGAGAAAAGGAATTGATGATGCTATTGAAAAAGTAGTTCGCGTCGAAGACCCGGATCGCGCCGACCCCCGGCGCAGGCGCCGTCGGGCCATAGAGATTCGCGGCGACCGAATTGGCATGTCCGGATTCCTTCGCAGCAGAAAACCCGGCCGCCACCGGAAACGGGGAATCCGTGTCGTAGAACGAAAACGTCACCGGATCCAGCGATACGCCGGCGGGGTTCGGCTGGTAAACGCTGGAGCCACTCACCGCCGTTGCTTCAACCTGAGCTACGGTCACGCCGCTTCCATTGAGGAGCGGTTCTCTCGCGCGGAGCGTTGACAAACCGATCACGTCGGCATCCGTCCCGTACGCCACACCCACCGCGAGTGTGAGCAGGAGTGCTGACAGCACAGCGTGTTTTTTCGTCATGGGAAGGAGTCCGGCGAGCAAACTTAAGGCGGAAACCTATAATGCGATGAAGCGTCCTTCAACTTCCCAGATCATTCAGCGGGCGGTTTGAGACGGCTTCATTGCGCTTGTGCGTTGGCGACCGGCGGAGCATTTTCCCCGCATGAGGCGCTTCCTGATGCGATGCTTCGTGGCCGGGGCTCTGGTTGCACCGCTGTTGGCGTGGACCGATAAGGTAACATCGACCCCGTCGCTGGTGCAGATTGATTTCGGACCGTACGGGAGCTACCTGCCGGGAAACGGTGAGGACTATTGCGGCCCGACCGCCTCGTCGATGTCGTTGCTCTGGCTTGGAAAAAACGGCTTCACCCAGCTGGCACCGGCCGCCGCGACAGAAGTCGAAATGCAGAACCTCGTCGAGGTCATGGGCGGCCTGATGAATACCACCCCTTCCGGCGGCAACGCAGGGACTGGCTATGACGAATATCTCGAGGGCTGGGAGACCTATTTCCGGGCGCGGGGCGTCGGCAACCGGTTCACTCGCGCGGCAAATCCGAACACACCAGACCTCAACTGGCTCGCCAACCATAACGGAAACCAGACGGTGGTGAACTTCACCGTGGCCTGGTTCTCGGAGACTTCCACGCCGGGCACCTACGCGCAAGCGGGCGGGCACTTTCTGACGCTTCTGGCGACAGATGTTCCCGCCGGCACAGCGACGATCAACAACCCCTACCCCAGCGCGCTCTTCAACGTCGCCAACCTCCCTTCAAGCAATCCGCAAACACCCTCCGTCGCAGCGCTTGATCCGTCCTACACGCTCGTGTGGGAGGGAAACGATACCGTCAGCGGCGCAGGCTACTCGCAATTGATCACGCCGATCTACCCGGGCTCCGGGAATCTGGCCGTGCTCGATGGAGCGATCGCATGGACTGTCAGTGAATCGGCTTTGACGTCCGCTCCCGGATATGCGCCCGAGACGTGGACGCTCAATGCCACCAAATCGATCAGCGCCGGTAACGGCGTGCTCGAAGTTCTCGCGCCGGTCGCCGGGGCGTTCGGGTTTTCAAAGAGCGGCGAGGGCTCGATCGTCTTCACAAACACGGTCCAGACGACCGGAACAACCACCGTGCTCGACGGGGCCCTCGCAAGCACAACGACAACCGGAAGCCCCTTCGGGACGGGGAGCCTTGTTCTCGAAGGCGACGGGCGGCTGGAGCTACGACCGGACGGTTCCACACCCTCGGCAATCACACTTTCCCTCGCCTCGGGCTCTACCGCAAAGGTCTCCTTTGCCGGAGGAAACACCCTGCGCCTCGAGCGTGGAACCAATCTTTCTCTCGCTGTTGACATCGGCGGATCGACGGATGGCACCACATCCAATCTGGAACGCACCGGCCGCGGCTCACTCGTCTTCTCCCTCTCCAACGGTCTCGCCGGACTGGGTTCACTCGAGAAAATCCGCGTGACCGGCTCGGGCGCGAATCTCCCTCAGGTGACGAACGGCATGGTCCTCCCCTACCTGATCGGGCAGGATTCCGACAGCGGGCGTTCCGGAGCGTTTTTGAACTACTCCGCCACCGACGGGTTCGTTGCGGCCACGCTCTCCACCGGAGATATCAACGCCTCAACGGCAACAACGATCCTTCGCGCGACGATGCCTCAGACCGTCAATGCGGCGAGCACGGCAAGTGTCTACGCCCTCGAAGTGGCAAATACCACCATCGGCTCCGGCGGGTCCGGCAGCGTGATCCAGGTCGGTGGGCAGGGAGCCGGAGACCTCGGCGGCATCATCCTGAACGGCGGTGCGATTTCCGCTGAAACCCTTTCGTTCGGATCCGGCGAAGGCCTCATTTACACCAGCAACGCTGGAGGTGGAGCCACAATCAGCAGCACGATGGTGGCTGAGAATCTTACCACCTTCGGCCCGGGCAACCTGACCGTCAGCGGCAACAACTCGATCACCGGCTCGGTCGTTGTTCAGTCCGGCACGCTTGTCCTTGCGAATACCGAAGGTTCGGCAACCGGCATGGCCGGCATCACCGTTCAATCCGATGCCACGCTCCGGACGAGCGGTCTTTCATCCCGTGCGGCCGGAAGCGTTACAGCCAAGACCGGCGCCACCATCGCAATGAACGGCGGCACGCTCGGTGGCGCTCTCACTCTGGACAATGCGGCCACTCTCCAAGGGTCCGGAACCATCGGCGGCAATGCCGACCTATCCGGCATCCTTCAGGCCTCGCCCTCCGGTGGCGGCAACCTCCTCTTCAACGGAACATCCCGCTTCTCGACCAATGCCGAGTTTTACTGGAGTCTTGGAGCCCTCACGTCCGAGGGATCGCAGGCAGGCACCGCCTGGAACATCCTGACCTTTGCAGGTGACGCCACCGTCGGCAGCACCACGGGCATCAATGCCGGCCCGGTGAGCATCTTTCTGGACTTCGCGTCCGGCATGGACCCGGACAGCGGAAACGCCTTCTGGACGTCGACGCACGAGTGGATGATCTGGAATTTCCAATCCTCGTGGAGCGTCTACTACGAGGAAGAAAACTTCCAATTCAGCTCCGGAAACTTTTCCACTCACCTTCATGCCGACAAGGTGAACCTCCGCTTCACTCCGGTTCCGGAACCCTCGACATGGCTCCTTGTCAGCCTCGCCTGCCTCGCGTTTCTTCTGATCAACCGCAGGGGAAAGCAGACGCAGGAAAGTTCGTCTCAGATCGGTTTGAGATGGACAAAAATCCGCCGCCGGAGGATTTCATAACCCTATGAAAACGCGCGCTTTCGCGGAAGTTTCCCTCCCATCCTTTGTTCTGGGCGTTTTGTTTTTCGGCTTGTCCGCCCTTCAGGCGGCCGACAAGACGCTGACCGCTGACGAGAACATCCGGATCACCGTGACGCGCGGCCGCAGCGTGACCGATGTCGAGAACGGAAGCATCGGGGAGAAGCTTGCTGCCTTCGAGCCCGTGGTGACGATCCAGAACGCCTCTTTCAACAGCTTTCCCGGCAACCGGGTCATCCTGCTGATGCTCGGCGAAGACACGACCGCCCGCGACAATTGGAAGGTGCTCTACCGCCGCGAGTTCGATGCTGATCTCGTTCCATCAAAGCCGTTCCGCTGGTCAGGCGAGCCTTTCGAGGCGGGCTTCGACCGGACGCTGGCCAAGAGCGGCTACGACTACGACGGCTACATTGTCGTGATCAAAAATTCGGAGGGCAAGCCGGTGATCGTCAACGCGTCGAAGGCCTTCTGGGCCAAGAGCGCCGACAAAGTCCTCGCGATGGAAGAGGGCAAGGAATACCAGAAATCCTACTTCAAGAACTGAGCGGAAAGGGTCACCCCGGAGATCTCAGCAAAGGAGAAAAGATAGTCCTCCAGACACTCCGCCCGGCTGCGCGGATCGGGGAGCTTCGCCAGAAGCCGGCGAAGCAAGGGGCGAAAGGGCACGTCGGGCAATTCCGGCACATTCCCGACGGACTGCCGGACCTTCCACTCGCCGCGGAGCCGTGTCCACGCCTGTTCGCTTAAAGCCCACTCCTCAAAGGTTCTGCCCAATCTGTCCTCCCCGCTCATCTGGCGCCAGATCGCCCGCTCGGCCGCGACAAAGCCGGCGTAGCCCATCCCCGCTGCAAAAATCCTCTCGAGACCGAGAAGCCCGTGATGGGCGTGCCCGCACACGGCCGCCAGGCGCCGGATGGCGGCACCGGCGTCTTCGCGCTGCCACACGGAGTAGTCCCCCTCAACCTCCGGCGGCACAGGAGACGGGGGGCCGGCAAGATGAACCGACAGCCAGCCGGCGTAACGACCGGTTTCCATGCGCTCGCAGGGCACGGCGAGATCGGTCCAGAGGCGGCAGGGCAGTTCGTTGAGCGGGTTGGTTTGGATGGCGGTGGAGTTCATTGGATGGTGATGCCGGAGCCGCCGGTTCAAAAGGCGGCCCCGTTTCTTTGCACACCATCGCAGAAGGGGTAGGACACCCAGAGGGACAGGCCCAGCGAATCCGAAAAATCCGGCCGCCTCAGAACGGCTCGTCACCCACGCGGGGCGGGCCGGAAACATTCCAGGTCTCAATCAGCTCTTCCGGCAGCTCGGAGAGAAACCGGGACGGGCGCTGGAAGGTCTCGCCGTAACCCGCGCCGAGGCGCATCTCCGGGTAAGTGAGGTAGAGCTCGTCCTTGCAGCGCGTGATGCCCACGTAGAAGAGCCGGCGCTCCTCTTCGATCGCGGCCTGCGAGTCGAGGCTGCGCGAGCTCGGAAACATGCCGTCGGTCAGCCAGACGAGGAAAACCACCTTCCACTCGAGCCCCTTCGCCTGATGGAGGGTGGAGAGGGTGATCTTCTCGGACTCCGGATCCCCGGCAAAGGCATCCGCCGTCTCGAGCCCGCCCAGGAGCGCGAGCTGGGAAAGGAAATCCGCCGTCGTCTCGAACTGCGTCGCGAAGCTGGCCAGCGTGTTGAGATCCTCCCGGCGGGCCTCGTAGTTCGGAAACTTCTCCTGCATGTAATCATCGTACACGGCGAAGAGAACCGCCTCGATCATCGCAGAGGGGTTCATCGGCACGCCCTGTGGCACGAGGTCGCAGAGCGTGTGCACAAACTGCTCCCACGCTTTCACAGCTTTCGCGGGGACCTTCAGTCCGTGAAGCCGGTCAAACGCCGTGCCGCCTTCGAGCGCGGCATTGGCGGCTGCCCAGAGATTCTCAGCCGTCTTCCCCCCGATACCCGGGAGAAGGCGCACCATGCGCTTGAAGGCCACCTCGTCACGCGGATTCTCCGCGAACTTCAAAAAGGCGGCCACGTCCTTCACATGCGCCTGCTCGAAAAAGCGCAGCCCGCTCGTGATGGCAAAAGGAATTCCACGGCGGGTGAACTCCAACTGGACCTCCATCGAGTGATAGTGCGCACGATAAAGCACTGCCATCTCATGCAGGTCGATCCCCTCGTCGCGAAGCTCCAGCACGCGCTGGGCGATGAAAGCAGCCTGCTCGGAGTTCGTGCCCAGCGGGACGAGAGCCGGCCGGATGGCGTGCGGCTTGCGGATCGCGGTAAGATTTTTCGGGAATTGCTTTTCGTTCGGGAGGATCGCTGCGTTGGCGAGCTCCAGAACACCCGGTACGCTGCGGTAGTTGGTTTCGATTTTGAAAACCCGCGCGCCGCCGTGTCGCTTCGGGAACTGGAGAATGTTTTCGAAGTTCGCTCCGCGCCACGAGTAGATGCTCTGCGCATCGTCGCCAACGACCATGATGTTGCCGTGGCGGGCGGCGAACAGATCGACAAGGCCCGACTGGAGCAGGTTGGTATCCTGGTACTCATCGACCAGCACGTGGCGGAATTGTTGCTGGTAGACCTCCGCGACCGCCGCATCGGTTTTGAAAAGCTCGAGCGTCTTGCTGAGAAGGTCGTCGAAATCCATCGAGTTCGCGTCTTTCTTCCTCCCCTCGTAGGCGCGCTGCACGCGCTCAATGTCGGCGGCAAGCGGCAGAAAATACGGATACTTCTCCGCGAGCACGGAAGTGATCGACCGCCCGGTATTGATCGCGTAGCTGAAGACGTCGGCGAGGACTTCCGGCTTCGGAAAACGCTTGTCCGTTGTGACGATGCCCTCCCGCGCCAGCACCGCACCGATCATCTCCTCCTGATCGTCGCGATCCATGATGCTGAATCCCTTGCGGAATCCGATCGATTCGGCATGGCTGCGGAGGATGCGGTTGCCGATGGAGTGAAACGTGCCGCCCCAGACGCCCTCACCCGCTCCTGGTACGAGAGCGCGCACGCGCTCGAGCATCTCGCGCGCGGCCTTGTTGGTGAAGGTGAGCAGCAGGATCGAACGGGCCGGGACCCCCTGGGAGAGAAGCCACGCCACACGGTAGGTGAGGGTGCGCGTCTTTCCGCTGCCGGCGCCGGCGATGACCAGCGCAGCACCGGGCGGGGAAGTGACGGCGGCGAACTGCTCGTGATTGAGCTCGGCCTCAAAATCGATTGCCGGCCCGGCGGGCGCTGCGGTCGAGAGCGTGTAGTTTCTCGCCACGGCTATTCCGCGCCGACGATGCGGAAGGTTTCCATCTGGCCGGCGGAAATACCGAGACCGTAGGCGAGAAGGTTGGCGGACTCCTGCCAGACCCGCGCCTTGTTTGACCCGAGCACGACGGCGATCACATCACGACCGTTGTAGGATCCACTGGAGATCAGGCAATGGCCCGCAGCGACCGTGTAGCCGGTCTTCATGCCGTTGCAGAAGGAGTAGGTTCGCAGAACACGGTTCGTATTCCGCAGCGTGAGCACCTTGCCCCCGTTGAAGCGGAACGGGTAGTAGCGCGTTTTCATAATCGCGCGGAGGTCGGGATTTCGGTAGGCAGCGCGTGCGACGCGGGCCATGTCGCGGGCGGTGGAATACTGCCCCTCGGCGGGCAGCCCGTTCGGATTGACGAAATTTGAACTCTCGCCACCGAGACGCCGCATGGTGGCATTCATACGGGCAGCAAAGGCGGAAACGCTCCCGGCATTGTCACGGGCCAGCGCCCGGGCGACGTCATTCGCGCTCTTGACGAGCAGCGCATGCAGGAGTTGATCCCGGCTGTAGGTGTGCCCTGTGCGCAGGTAGAGCTTGGTCGGCTCGGCAAGTGTGTCCGAGTTCGCAATGCGGACCATTTTCTCCAGATCTCCCGATTCGGCAACGATGAGCGCCGTCAGAAGCTTCTGCGTGCTGGCCACGGCGCGCTGGTCGTTTTCGTTTTTCTTGTAAATCACCCGACCGGTATTCGCATCGAAGAGAAGCGCGGACTTCGCCGTGACGACAGGCGGCTCGGCCGCGACAAGCGCAGAGGCAAGGCCGAGGAGGATGGCGAGGCAAACCGGGAATTTCATGGGGCGGACATTACGGCTTCGGCGGGTCGGATTTCAAAACTTTCTCGATGGCAGGGTCCGGTTCCGCGCCGAGTTCGACGGCGCGGGTGTAATGCCGTCGCGCCAGTTCGATCGCGGGAGGCTTCTCTTCGAGGTAAAAAGCGGCGAGGTTGTACTGGGCATCCGCGTAGGAAGGATCGAGCTCGACGGCGCGGCGGAGCTCGGCCTGAGCGGCATCCGTCCATCCTTTCCGGCCCATCACGACACCGATAAAATTGTGAACGCGAGCATTTGAGGGATCATAAAGCGCCGCCTGGGTCAGAGCGGCCAGAGCCTCGTCGGGCTTTTCCTGATCCATGTAAATAATGCCCAGCGTGAGCCAGGCTGCAGGCGTCTCGAGTTGGATCCGCACCGCGCGCTTCAGCAGTTCCTCGGCCCGTTCGGTATTGCCGGCGGTGAACTCGACCACACCGAGATTCACAAGACCCAGGAGATTGCCAGGAGCCAGGTCGAGGACCTTCTCGTATGCTTTGCGGGCGGTCTTCAGATCCTTCCGCGCAAAGGCGGCATTGCCCTCGGCAGCAGCCTCCTTCGCAATCGTCGGGATGAAATCGGGAGCGGGAGCCGATGCCTCCTGAGCAAGCGCCGGGGCAAGACAAAGCAAAACCGGCAGGAGGAATCTCATTCGAGCGAGAGCTCGGCCGCGCGGTCGGCTGCCGCCCGTACCGCTTCGATAAAGGCAGCGCGCACCGCACGGTCCTCGAGGGCCGCCAGGCCGGACATCGTGGTGCCGGCCGGGCTTGTGACCATCTCGCGAAGGACGGCCGGATGCTCAGAGGTGGAGGAAACCATCTCGGCCGCACCGATCACCGTTTGCACCGCAAGATCGAGCGCCAGCTCGCGGGGAAGTCCCGCCGCCACGCCTCCGTCGGAGAGCGCCTCAATGACGAGGTAGATATAAGCCGGCCCACTGCCGCTGAGACCGGTGACGGCGTTGAGCAGCTTTTCCTCCACGGGAAAAACCTCACCGATGCTGGCAAAGACTTTGGCGGCGATATCCTCGTCCTCCTGCGTCGCTGCGGCATTCGAGGCAAAAGCCGTTGCCGCCCGGCCGACCATGGCCGCGGTATTCGGCATCGCACGGATGATCCGGCTGGCAGGAGCGAGTTGCTCAAGTGATTTGATTTTGAGACCGGCAACGATCGAGATGATGAGCTTGCCCTCAAGGGCCGGGCCGGCCTGAGCGAGCGCTTCCGCCACATCAGCGGGCTTCACGCAGAGGATCACGACCGGAGCGGCAGCGGCCGTCTCCGCATTCGAACTGAGGACGTTAACGCCGGTCGCATCGCTGAGATTCTCAAGAAGCTCCGGCTCCGGACACGACGCGTAGATCTCCCCCGGCGAGCAAACGTTCGCCCGCAGCATGCCCTGAATGATCGCAAAGGCCATCTTGCCCGCTCCCAGAAATGCGTAGTTCATCCCGCGATCCTACAGCCGGAGGTGGGATTTGGGAAATCCTCAAAATCGGGCCGGCACCGGAGCAAAAAAATCGCGGCAGGGGTTGCCTGCCGCGTTTTTTGAAGCGTGGGATGCCTTAGCGCATCTTGCCGCCGTAAACGGCGTCGTCGCCCAGTTCCTCTTCGATGCGGAGGAGCTGGTTGTATTTGGCGA
>CAZSMN010000006.1:0-32896 GCA_964607615.1 uncultured Chthoniobacterales bacterium
GGGCGGGCGGAGGTGATTCTCCGGCGCACGGTGGCAGTCGAGACACCACGACATGCTCTGCGGCTCGTGCTGATACACGACCGTCATCTCGTTGACGGCACCGTGGCAGCTGTAGCAGCTAACGCCGCGGTTCACGTGCACCGCATGGTTGAAATACGTGTAGTCGGGCACCTTGTGGATACGGACCCAGTCGACCGGTTTTCCGGTCTTCCAGCTCTCGCGGACGACCTCAAGCTTCGGGCTGTTTGCCTGAATTTGCGTGTGGCAGGCCATGCAGGTCTGCGTGGTGGGCACGTTCGAGTGGGAGGCGACCTCCACAAAACTGTGGCAGTAACGGCAATCCATCCCGAGTTGCTCGACGTGAATGACGTGCGAGAAGGGGACCGGTTGCGTGGGCATGTAGCCGACGCGCGTGTATTTCGGCGTGAAGTAATACGTGATGCCCGCGGTCAGCGCCGCTCCGATCACCCCCAGACAAATGACCACCTTGAGGGGGATCCAGTTTGTCCATTTTGGAAAGAAATTTGCCATGACTCAGTCAGCAGAAACCAGTTGCCGCGCCTCGTTTTAGTGAGCGCCCGCCCGATGTTTACGCCCGGCAGGCATTGCCGGAGAGAGGTTTTTTCGCCTTAAAGTTGTGATGCAGGGCAAAGACAGATACATGGGTGGCAGCGCTCGGCAGCGTGCAAGATCCCGGTCGCCTGTGTCAACAGACTTTGCTAAAATTCTTCCCATGAACGTCCGCCTTCTTCTGCTCCTGCTGCTTTTCCCCTTTGGCTCGGTATTTTCCCAGACCGAGGCCCAGCCGACACTACCGACGACGACGCTCGTGATCGGGCAGCACAACGTGAAGGCCGAGGTGGCCGATGACGACGCCGAGCGCGCGACAGGGATGATGTTCCGCGAGTCGTTGGATGACGGGAGCGGGATGCTTTTTGTGATGCCTTCGATCGGACCCGCTGCCTTCTGGATGCGGAACACCAGAATTCCCCTCTCCATCGCGTTTATTTCGCCCGAGGGGGTGATCGCCGAAATTCACGAAATGCAGGCAATGAGCGAAAAGCGGGTTCGGAGCATGTTCCCGAACGTCGCCTATGCGCTCGAGATGCCGACCGGTTGGTTCTCGCGCAAGAATATCTGGCCCGGTGAGCGCGTGATCGGCCTTCCCAAGCACCCGCAGGCAGCTTCCCGGCCGTGAGGGAAAAATTTCTTTTGCAACTGCTCTTTTGAGCGATGCGCGGGGTGTGCCAGCGGGGGATGCGCGCCGGAAGCCTTTGTGCAATGGTGACCGGCTCCACCGACCTCCCATGTTGAAACCCCTGACGCTCCTTCTCGGCGGTCTTCTGGCCGCATCGCTCCCTCTCCCTGCCGCTGCGGATAACGATTCCTTTCTGGAGAATTGGAAATTCACCCGCACCGAGACACGGATGACCGATGATCCCTCCGCGTGGGAGACGGTCTCCATCCCGCACGGGTGGAATGCCATCGACGCGACCGACGGCGGCAGCGACAGCGGCAAGGCCTTTGACGCCTATTACCGCGGTCCCGGCTGGTATGCCAAAACCTTCGCCACCGATCCGGCCTGGAAGGACCAGCGGGTGTTCCTGCGGTTCGAGGGTGCGAGCACGGTGGCGAATGTCTACCTCAATGGCAAGCACCTCGGTGAGCACCGCGGCGGCTTCGGGGCCTTCATCTTCGAGGTCACCGACAAGCTCGCCGCCAGCGGCGAAAATGAGCTCCGCGTCCGCGTGGACAATTTTCCGCATAAGGACATCGCACCGCTTTCCGGCGATTTTCCCGTTTTCGGTGGCCTCTACCGTCCGGTCCGGATTCTGACAAAGCCACAGACCTGCATCACGCCCTTGGATTATGCTTCACCGGGCGTCTACATCAGCCAGAAAAAGGTCACCGATACGAAAGCCGATGTCAGCGTTCTGACAAAGGTCAGCCATGCGGGTGACAAGCCGGTGCCGGTCTCGGTAAACATCCGCGTGCTCGACGGGGAGAAGGAAATCGTCAAGTCCGCCTCCGGAGTCGTTGAGGTAAAGAAAGACGCCGATATCACCGTTCCTCTTACGGTCGATAAGCCGCGACTGTGGAATGGACGCGAGGACCCGCATCTTTACACCGTCGAGATCACGCTTGCCAGCGGAGGCAAGACCCTCGACACCATCCGCCAGCCCCTCGGCCTCCGCTATTACAGCGTTGATCCGGAGAAGGGATTCTTCCTCAATGGCAAGCCCTACCGTCTGTATGGTGTCAATCGCCACCAGGACCGCGACGGCAAAGGCTGGGCGATCTCGAAGGCCGACATCGAGGAGGACCAGCGCCTGATTTATGAGATGGGAGCCCGCGCGATCCGCCTCGCCCACTACCCGCATCCCTCGCTCGCCTACGAGCTCTGCGATCGCGATGGCCTCCTCGCCTGGGCCGAGATTCCGATCGTTAGCAAGATCGACGACAGCAAGGAATTTGCCGCCAACGCCCGCCAGCAGCTCATTGAGATGATCCGGCAGCATTACAACCACCCGTCCATCTTCACCTGGGGCATCTTCAACGAGATCTACATGGCCCCAAGTCCGAAGGCCGGCGAACTCGTCAAGGAGCTCAACGCCCTCGCGAAAAAGGAGGACCCGACGCGCCCGACCATTGCCGGCACCCATAAGTATTTTCCGGACATCTGCGACGAGACCGACCTCCTCGGCTTTAATGAATACCCCGGCTGGTATTGGGGGAAACCTGAAGACATGATCTGGAAGCTGAAGGACTTCCTCCGCGACTCCGGCAAACGTGGTGCCTGCGTGAGCGAATACGGCTCCGGCGCCTCGGTCAAACAGCACGAGATCCCCGCCAAAATGCCCAAACACAACGGGCCATGGCACCCGGAGGAGTGGCAGGGCATCATGCATGAAGCCGCCTGGGATGCGATCATCAACAATCCCACCGTCTGGGGCTCGTTCGTCTGGAATATGTACGACTTCGCCAGCGACTGGCGCAACGAAGGCGACCGCCTCGGCATCAATGACAAGGGCCTCGTCACATGGGACCGCAAGACCAGGAAGGATACCTATTTTTTCTACAAGGCCAACTGGACCCCGGAGCCACTCGTCTACATCACGTCCCGCCGGTTCGTGAACCGCACCGACTCGGTCACTCCGGTCAAAATCTATACCAACGCACCCGAAGCCGAGCTCTTCGTGAACGGCAAATCCCTTGGCAAGAAGCAGCCGGACTCCATCCGCCGCATCACCTGGGAAAACGTCACGCTCCAACCCGGCAAAAACGACGTCGAGGTCAAAGCCACCAAAGGCGGCAAGCAGGTCATAGATTCTGTCACTTGGACTCTGGGTGCAGGCACCGAATCATGAGCCGTGAGCCCCTCCCCCGAAAGAGGGAGGACAGAGCGCGGGGCTTTCCGGCAACGTTCGGCAAATCCTCCTCAGAATGAAAACACCCGCACCCTCGTTCCGGACGTTCTCTTTGTTTTCGTGCCGCCCGCGCACCGTATGTAGGCTGGCCCTCGCGTTGGCCGTGGGCGCAGGCTTGGGCACGGTTCACGCAAACGAAGTGACTTGGACCGGAGGAGCCGGCGGATCATGGGACTGGAGTCAGGGTGCCAACTGGGCCGGCGGGGTCGCGCCGGAAATCAATAACAACTCGATCATCCACTTCGCCGGCAATGGCACGTCCACCGGCGGCAACGCTTGGAACAACCTCGGCTGGTGGAACAGCTTTCACCAGATCATCTTCGACGCTGGCACCGCTTCGTTCAACCTTCAGGGCGACACGCCGTTCATCTCTCCGAACGGTTCCACACCCGGCGCGATCATCAACAACAGCAGCAACACGCAGTCGATTAGCTTTTACAAAATGGCGCTCCGGGCGGGGACCATCGTCAACGCGGCCTCCGGCGATCTCACCTTCGGCTCAGGTGTCGATCCGGTCTGGCTTGATCCCAGCAGTCTCGGGAGTGCAATTACGGTGACCGGTGCCTCCGGGCGTTCGATCGTCTTCAATGGCGTCATCGCCGACGGCAGCGGGAACAACGGCGTGATCATCAAAGAAGGCGAAGCGACCCTGAAGCTCGTGGGCAACAGCACCTACTCGGGCGGCTTGGTGGCCTCCGCCGGCGTGATCGAAGTCCAGAACAACAACGCGCTTGGCACCGGCACGACCCGCGTCGATACCGGCGCATGGGTTTCCCTGCAGTCCGACACGGTCGTCAGCAACTCGATCAACGCCACCGGAGGCACGCTCGGCTGGCATTTCACCTCCGGCAGCGGAGCGTATGCGGGAGCGATCACCCTCACGGCCAACAGCACGGTGAGCCTTGCGAACTACTATGGCTTCGGTGGAGTCAGCGGCACGATCAACGGCACCATCTCCGGTGCGGGCTCGCTCACGGTGACCAATAAAGACCGTGGCGGCACGTCGCAAAGCGGTGGCGTTCTCACCCTCACGCAAAACAACACCTACACCGGCGACACCCTCATCACCGGCGGCACGCTTCTGCTCGCCTCCGGCGCGTCGATTGCCAGTTCGGCGGCTATCGACGTGGCTTCCGGCGCGAGTTTCAACGTGTCCGGCGTATCGGGGTTCAGCCTCGCATCAGGCCAGACCCTCCGAGGCTCAGGTCAGATCGTCGGTGCTGTCTCGGTCGGGGCCGGCACCCTCGCCATCGGGAACAGCCCGGGAACCATGACGTTTGCCAACGACCTCGCGCTGACCAGCCTCAGCACGGCCGCCTTTGAGGTCAACGGCTTCGGCGCCGGGGAGTTCGATCTTGCCCTTGGTGGATCCGGTAGCCAGAGCGTCGCTTTCGGAGGCGTTCTCAATGTCGTTTTTCAGAGTGGCTTCAATACCCTCGGGGCTGTCAAAATTTTCGACTTCGAAGGCTACTCTGGCTCGTTCGATTCTCAGAATTTCAGCGGTCTGGCCAACGGCTATTCCGCGTCTTTTGACAATCTCACGGGCACACTCACCGTCGTTCCCGAGCCCGGCACGTGGGCGCTTATCGGCGTGGGACTTTCAGTTTTCGTTCTCCGGCGTCGCCGCACGGATTAAGAAGGCTCAACGGAGGGCGAGGCGAACACAGGGAAGAAATCAATGAACCCACATTCGAAAAGGAAACGATCCTCCTCAGCACCTTACAGAGCCGGGATTCCGAGCCGAATCCTCGCCGCCCTGCTCAGCGCGGCAGCGGCGATTCCGGCGATTTCCCCTGCCAACGAAGTGACTTGGACCGGCGGAGCCGGCGGATCTTGGGACTGGAGCCAAGGCGCCAACTGGGCTGGCGGCGTCGCGCCGGAAATCAATAACAACTCGATCATCCACTTCGCCGGCAACGGCACGCCGACCGGCGGCAACACTTGGAACAACCTCGGCTGGTGGAACAGCTTTCACCAGATCATCTTTGACGCTGGCGCGGCCTCGTTCAACCTTCAGGGCGACACGCCCTTCATCTCTCCCAACGGTTCCACGCCCGGCGCGATCATCAATAACAGCAGCAACACGCAGTCGATCAACTTCTGGGCAATGGCCTTGCGGGCCGGAACGGTCATCAATGCGGCCTCCGGAGACCTGACATTCGGCTCCACGCTTAACCCGGTCTGGCTCGATCCGAGCAGCTTTGGGAGCGCGATCACTGTGACCGGCGGGTCCGGCCGCGCGATCGTCTTTAACGGCGTCATCGCCAACGGCAGCGGGAATAGCGGAGTCATCATCAAGGAAGGCGAAGCGACCCTCAAACTGGCCGGCAGCAACACATATTCCGGCGGTCTCCTGGCTACCGCCGGCGTGGTCGAGGTTCAGAACAACAACGGTCTTGGCACGGGAACGACCCGTGTCGACAGCGGGGCATGGGTTTCTCTTCAATCCACGACGGTGGTAACGAACTCGATCAACGCCACCGGAGGCACGCTCGGCTGGCATTTCACCTCCGGCAGCGGAGCCTACGCGGGAGCGATCAACCTCACGGCCAACAGCACGGTGAGCCTCGCGAATTACTACGGCTTCGGTGGCGTCAGCGGTACGATCAACGGCACCATCTCCGGCTCGGGCTCGCTCACGGTGACCAATAAAGACCGTGGCGGCACGTCGCAGAGCGGCGGCGTTCTCACACTCGCAGCGTCCAACTCGTTCACCGGCGACACAGTGCTCATCGGGAGCACCACGCGCCTTACCTCCGCCGGTGCTCTGGGCTCCACCTCCGCCATCCGCATTGACCCTTCCGCGACTCTGGAAATCCGTGCCGCCGGTTCGGTCAATGACTCCGCCGGAATCACACTCGCGGGCGGCAGGATCCTCCGGGGTGCCGCCGTCTCAGAGACTTTTGGTGCTCTCACTCTCTCGGCGAACTCAACCATCGATTTCGGCTCCTCCGCGGCCGGAGCGCTGAATTTCGGAGCCTACACCGGCGGCGGCAAAAAGCTGACCGTGAGCAACTTCCTGCAGGGCAATGTTTTGACCTTCTCAACGGACCTCTCTTCCAGCATCAATACTCCGAGCCTCTTCTCCTTCGACAACGCGTTTGCCAGCTCATGGAACGGCAGCACCTTCACCATCACCGCTGTTCCCGAGCCCTCGACCGTGATCGCTGGTCTTATTTTCCTCGGTTTTGCCGCCTGCCGCGAGCGCAAGCGACTTAAGAGCCTCCTCACCCACCGGAAGACCGCCTAGAGCAAGACATTACCCGTTCGGGAAGACTTCCGTCCTCTCCGGTATCCGCTTGCCCCAAGCGCCAGCGTCCGTCAAGAAGGAGGGAGCCGCTCCGTCGGTTCCCCTGATGCTCCGGAGCGTCAGCGGAGTGGCCCGGCGGCGTCCGTAAGGACGCTGCATCCTCCAGGCCGCAAGCGAACCGCAGCAGAGAAAAGTGGGAACCGACAGAGCGCTTCCCTCCTTGGGCATTTTCGAAGGGGCTCCCGCCCCGAATTACCAATCCCGCCGCCTTCTCCGCTTCCCCTTGTGACGCCTTGTGCCTTTTGTGGCCAAAACCTCTGCGCCGCTGTGGAAGATCCCACTTCTCCCCGCCCACCGAGTTCAGCCTCCTCAATCCTTCCTCCATGTTCCCCATGCCCTCCATGGTAAAAACCCTCTCCCGGTGCTCTAAGTTCCTCTCGGGCATCCCCCTACTACCGATTACCCGATTGAGGGATGCGGCCGATTGCAATTTTTTGGGAACCTCCCTCTCATCCTCAGAACCGCTGCCCTATGTTTCGCCTCAAAAACACCATTCCTCTCGCTGTCGCGGTCGCCTGTATTCTCGCGGCGCAAATGGCCCCGGCGCAGAATGTCACATGGACGTCCAACGCCACAGGCAACTGGTCTGATACTACCAAATGGCTCGGCGGCACCGCTCCGACTAACGGGGGAACCTTTAATTTTTTCTTTGAGAATCCGACAAACGGTCAAAATCCGGTCGCCACGAATGATCTCACCGGCATCACGGCCAGCGGCATTTCCATGCTGTCGACCCTCCCCGCTCGCGACACGACGCTCGCCGGCAACGCCATCACGCTCGCCGGTAACGTGACCGTCACGACCGGTAACTGGCAGACGATCAACCTGGATATGGCCCTCAGCAGCGGAACCCGCTTTTTTAATATATCCTCCGGCCGGCTCACGGTGGCCGGCAACCTGACCGGCACCGGCACGCTTCAAAAAGAGGGCGGAGCAACGCTGATCCTGAGCGGAACCAACAACACCTACTCCGGCAATACAACGATCAATGGCGGCCAAGTGGTCGTTTCCAGCAAAACCGGACTTGGTTCCACAGGGAGCACGGTAACGTTCAACGCAGGCTCAGGCACGACACTCGAGCTCGCAACCTCCGATGGCGTGCTAACGAACACCTACAACCTGAACATGGGTTCCAACCGCTTCAATACGATTGTCATCAACAGGGCATCCGCAGGTGCGGCGTCCTATGCACTCGGAAACTTCTCGCTGGGTTCTTCAACGATGACCTTCAATCGGGGGGGGAACATCTCAGGCACTGGCTCGGTTTCTATCGGTATTCTGGACTTGTCATCTGGAAATAACGACCGCCCGGTGATCCTCAACGGCAATGCGACGATCAGCGTGGCCAGTGCCGGAATTTTTTCAAACAACGGCATAAGCAAGCGACTCCAGCTTGACGGCTCCGCCTCGAATAACACGATAGGTGTCATTTCAAACGGAAGCGGTGCAGGTCTCCTCAGCGTGATCAAAGAGGGCACCTCGACTTGGACACTTTCTGCGGTGAACACCTTTACGGGCGGCACGACAGTTGGCAATGGAACCCTGACCCTGAACAATGGAGGTGGTGCGGGGGCGATTCGTGGGACTGCCACAGTGAACGCGGGGGGGACGATTCTTTCCACGTTTGGCGATTCCTTCGGCTACAACAATGGCACCAAAGTGAACACTCTGAACATTGTTGGCGGTAACCTCACGCATAACAACGCCAACAATCTGACTCTCTCCACCGCCACAGTGAACATGACCGGCGGCCTGATGCAGAGCACTGGGGTCGGCGGCTTTGACATTTACGATAACGGCAGCGGCAACACCGTGATCAACACCTTGGCCAGCGCCACCACGGCAACGATTGCCGGTAAGTTGAACCTCCGCCAAGGCGACAACGACGCGGTTGGCACGGTTTTCACGGTGGCAGATGGTGGAGCAGCAACCGATCTGGAAGTCAGCGCGGTCATCGCAAATGGCTCATTCCAAAGCGCAAATTCCATCGTCCAAAAATCCGGAGATGGCCTCATGCTTCTGAGCGGCAACAACAGCTACACCGGCGGCACGATCCTCAACGCGGGCACATTGGCCGTGAACAGCAATACCAGCCTCGGAGCGTCCTCTGGCAACATTACCTTTGCCGGCAACTCCACACTCGCCACGACAGCGAACATTGTCTCATCGAGGAACTACGGAATCAACGCGTCAGTAAATGCCACGATCGACACGGCGACCTCCACGACGCTGACGAACAATGGCGTCATCTCCGGAGCTGGAAACCTTATCAAGGCAGGGCTTGGCACGTTGGCGCTCGGTGGCAACAACTCCCTTTCCGGCGCGACGGTCATCAACAGCGGGAGAATCCAGACGACGGCAGCCGATGCTCTTCGCAGCACGAGCGCGATCAGTGTGGCCTCGGGCGCAACCCTCGAAGTAGCGGCTGGCAACTCGATCAACGACGCGGCAGCCGTCAGCCTTGCCGGCGGCACGATCCTCCGCGGAGCCGGAGTAAGCGAAACCTTCGGTGCGCTGACACTGACATCCAACTCCTTCATTGATTTCGGCGCTACCGGCACGGGCACGCTGAACTTCAACACCTATTCCGGCGCTTCCAACAAGCTCGCCGTAACCAACTTCCGGGTGGGCAGCGTTCTCACTTTCAAGACCGATCTTTCCGGCTCGATCACGAACACGAGCCTTTTCACCTTCGATAGCGGATTTACGAGTTCTTGGAACAGCGGCACAGACACTTTCACGATCACCGCCGTGCCGGAACCTTCGACGATCATCGCCGGTATCCTCTTCCTGGGCCTGGTTTGCTATCGGGAACGCCGCCGCATCCCCACGCTTTTCGCGAAAGCCAAGGTCCGTTTCTAAGAGAGGATCTCGCTCTTTACACGCGGGGTTCGGTCAAGTTGGCGGAGGGGGTGGGATGATCGTGGAGGCTGTGCTTCCACGCTCTGCGGGTGAGAGGCCAACGTGGTTGGCCTAACTACAAAGCGCTAACGCGCTGGCATTCGAACGGCGTTCTCATCCCACGGATTTCTATTTGATTCGCTTTCGCGAATTGGCGGAGGGGGTGGGATTCGAACCCACGGAACATCGCTGTTCAGCGGTTTTCAAGACCGCCGCAATCGACCACTCTGCCACCCCTCCGGATAGCGGATGCGTTGGAGAGGTTTACCAGCAGGTGGCCGCGAGTGCATCTGAATTCTTGCCCCGCGATCGATCCGAATGCCGGCTTTACCTCAAGACGGTGCGGGAGTAGATTCCGGGCAGATTCCACCGGATTCCCCATGATCACCTCCCGACTCTTCCTCGTTCCCGCGGCGGCACTGTTGCTTCTGAGCGGGTGTTCCCTTCAAGAAAAATACGCCAAGAACGAAGCCGCCGGTGCTGCCTGGCTCAAGGAGAGTCCGGCCCCGGCCCGCGCCAATTTCGAGGGCATTTATTACACGCCGGACTGGGGCACGGTCACGATCAACCAGGAGGACGGAAACCTCACCGGATCTCTGGCCCATTATCAGCTCCGCGGGGTCGTGAGCGGAAAGACAGCGCGGCTTCTTCTGACGGATGATTACTGGACGGATTACACGATGATCCTCACCCGGAAATCCTTCGATAAGCTCTCCGGCGCCTATTCCGAGGGCGTTCCGTTTTCCAAGGACTCCAGCAAGCCAATCGTCCTTCACCGCATCACGCAATGAGGAATTGGCCTGTTCCCGCGGCGGTGCTGATGGCGCTGATGCTTTTCAGCGGCTGCACGGTTATCAACGAGGTTCGTGATGAGCGCTACAACATCAACAACCGCGCGGGTGAGAACTGGCTCTCCGACCAGTCCGCTCCGGCCCGGATCGATGTCTCCGGCCGGTGGGCGAGCAGGGATTGGGGATCGGCACGGTTCCACCAGTCGGGCCGCCGTGTCACGGGCACGCTCGGTGATTATTCGGTGCGCGGTGTCGTGAGTGGCTCAAAGGCCTACCTGCTCATCGCATCCGGCGACTGGTATTATTACTCTGCGATTCTGGAAAAAACCCGTCCCGACCTGCTGACCGGCCGCTTCTCCCGGGTGATTCCGTTCGTCAATGTCGTCGGACGTCCGATGCGCCTTCAGAAGCAGGATTGAAGAGCCTGCACCCGAACGGGAGGGCTCTACCGTGCCATGAAGCCGGTCAGGAGCCGTGCGAGGACAATGTCCTCCGCGCTCTGTGACGTCACCATCTGCAAGTTGGCCTGAGCGCAGGCCCGCAGGGCGCGCTTGAGTTCGGGGAGCGTGTAATGAACGGAATTCCTTGCGGCAATGCCGAGGGGGTAGCTGTTCAATTTTCCGTCTTTCTTGCGCGGGAGGTGGTCGGTTTGAGCGGCGGGCAAACGCTCCAGCGTGCTCCCGAAAAACTGTGGCTGGTCGGGCGTCTTGAGCTTGAACCGCACCATGAGATCTTTCACCAGAAGGAGGTTGCGTACGGTCGGCACGATCGAGGCGAGAAGGATGCCCACGCCGCGTTCGCCCTGGTAAAAAAGATGGTCGAGCGTATCGAGCGCGAGCGGGAGGTTGCGGGAGGAAATCGCGTTGCCCACGTCGAAAATGCCGCTCTCCCGTGTCGGCGGCACGAGCGCCCGGATATCATCCGCCGAGATCGGGTGGGCTTTGCCGAAGGCGGTTTCGAGTTTCTCCAGCTCATTATCGAGCTGGCGGGTGTCGACTCCGACCCGGGACGCCAGCGCCTCGACCGCCTCATGCGAGATCTTCAATCCGCGGGCCCGCGTTTGCTCCGCCGTCCACGAGACGACCTCTTCCTCGCCGGCGCGGAAGCCGAGATCCGGCTTGTCGAAAAGTCGGCTCGCTCCCGCCTGCGTCAGAAATTTGTAGGCGCTCCGCCGCTTGTCAGCTTCCGGCGCGCTCATCAAAAACGTGACGCCCTCCGGGAGGCCGGCCGCGAGCGTCTTACAAAGCGTCTCGAGGGCTTCGATTACCGACTCAGACCGCCCGGTGACGGAATCCGCAAGAAACGTCGCGCTCTTCAACCAGACGAGCTTGGTGCCGCCGAGAAAAGGCAGGGTTAGAAGCGACTGGCAGGTTTCGTGGATGCGTGTGACTGCCGCGTCCACCGTATCGACTGCGCCGTCGATCGTCTCCATGCCGAACGCGTCTGCGCCGGGCGCGAGCTCGGCAGCCAGGGCCGATGCCGCTTTTTTAACGGCTGCCTCGTCCGATCCGCTGAAAAAGTAGATGGAGGCTTTCGGCTTGGCGGCGCTCATGGGCGGACGTTCATGGAGCGAAAGGATTAGCAGCCGGTCCGGAGGTTCTCAACCCCGCTTTCTGCGCGAGGGTTTCGGATACTTCCGGGACTTCGGCTCGATCTTCGCGACACCCGTGCCGTTTTTCAGCTCGGTGATCTGGTCGCGGAGGAGGGCTGCCCGCTCATATTCGAGATTTCCGGCCGCCGCGGCCATGTCCTGCTCGAGTTCGCGGATCAGCTCATGGAGGTCAAAGCTTGCGGCGTCCTCTTTCACGATTCCCTGCTCGACCTCTCGGCCCTTGAGGATCACGTGCAGGCTCTCCTGCACGGCGCGGCGGACGCTCGTCGGTGTGATGCCGTGTTTCTCATTGTAGGCGATCTGGCGTCCGCGGCGGTATTCGCTCACATCGAGCAGGGCCTGCATGCTGCCGGTCACCGTGTCGGCAAAGAGCACAACCTCCCCGTTCACATGCCGCGCGGCACGCCCCGCCGTCTGGATGAGGCTCGTCTGGCTGCGAAGGTAGCCCTCCTTGTCCGCATCCAGAATGCACACGAGCGATACCTCCGGCAGGTCAAGGCCCTCGCGCAGAAGGTTGATTCCCACCAGCACATCGCACTCCCCTGCGCGCAGCCCGCGCAGGATCTCCACGCGCTCGATCGTGTCGATGTCGCTGTGCAGGTAGCGAACCTTGAGCCCGATCTCGCGCAGGTAGTCGGCAAGATCCTCGGCCGTGCGCTTGGTGAGCGTCGTGACAAGAACGCGCTCGCCCTCCTCGATCCGTGTCCGGCAGAGCTCGATGGTGGCGTCGATCTGGCCTTTCAGCGGACGGATCGTGATCTTCGGGTCGAGCAGTCCTGTCGGACGGATGATCTGCTCGACCACCAGCGGTGCTCCGGGCGTGACGGCATCGATCGCCGTGGCCCCGTCGCCGGGCTTGTGTTTCGGAAAGACATGCACCCCGCGCGCCTCCTTGAACGATTTGTCCGGGTTGGCAATCCAGCCCTGGTTTCCCACGACGCTGTTGCGGATCTCGAAGCTCCCGGGCGTGGCGCTCACGTAGACCGCCTGTTTCGTGACCTGCATGAACTCCTCGAAATTCAGCGGGCGGTTGTCGAGCGCGCTCGGGAGGCGGAATCCGTAGTTCACCAGCACGGACTTCCGCGAGCGGTCGCCGGCAAACATCCCGCCGATCTGAGGCACCGTCGCGTGCGACTCGTCGATCACGAGAAGGTAGTCGTCGGGCAGGAAGTCCATCAACGTATAAGGCCGTGAGCCGGGTGGTCGGCCCGTCAGGTGGCGGGAGTAGTTCTCAATGCCGTTGCAGAATCCCATCTCCTGCATCATTTCGAGGTCGAACTCCGTGCGCATCTTGATGCGCTGGGCCTCGATGAATTTGCCATCCCTCTCGAACTCGATCACCCGGGCTTCCATCTCCTTGCGGATCTCGCCCATGGCGCGGTTCAGCTTGTCGTGAGGCGTGACAAACTGCTTCGCTGGGAAAAGCGTGAATGTGGTCAGCGTGGAGTTGACATCGCCGGTCAGCGGATCGAACTGGCTGATCCGCTCGATCTCGTCTCCGAAAAATTCCACGCGGATCGCCTCGTCCTCGTTCTGTGCCGGATGAACCTCGACAACGTCGCCGCGCACGCGGAATTTTCCCCGCCCGAAGGTGATGTCGTTCCGCTCGTAGAGCATGTCGACGAGCTTCGAGAGGAAGGCCTCCCTCGTCAGCATCTGCCCGGGCTTGATCGTGATGAGCATCTGCAAAAAATCCTCGGGCGATGCGAGGCCATAGATGCATGACACGCTTGCCACGACGATCGTGTCGCGACGGGTCAGCAGCGAGCTCACGGCCGAGAGGCGCAGGCGCTCGATCTCCTCGTTGATCGAGGAGTCTTTTTCAATGTAGGTGTCCGAGCGCGGGATGTAGGCCTCCGGCTGGTAGTAGTCGAAGTAGCTCACGAAATACTCGACCGCATTCCTGGGGAAGAACTGCTTGAACTCGCTGTAGAGCTGCGCCGCCAGCGTCTTGTTGTGCGACATGATCAGCGTCGGCCGGTTCAGCTCGCGGATGACGTTCGCGATCGTGAAGGTTTTTCCCGAGCCCGTCACACCGAGCAGGGTCTGGTGCCGGTTCCCGGCAAGAAGCGACCGCGTGAGCCCGTCGATGGCCTGTCCTTGATCACCCTGCGGCGTGTAGTTCGATGCGAGCTCAAAAGACATAAGCCACCATTATCGCGGCGGATCCCCCGCATCGCAATCGCGGGACGGGAAATTCTTCCCCTTGATCCGCAGCGCGGGAGCTTGCGGCATCCGGAGTTAACCTATATACTTTAATTGTGCAAATGACATACAATATCCGGGAGGCACAAGCCCAGCTGTCAAAGCTCTGTAAGGGTGACAGAAAGTTTGTGATCGCGAACCGGAACAGGCCGGTCTTTGTCGCGCTTCCGATCGCTGATTTCGAGGCCCTTCTCGAGACGATGGATGTGCTGGCCGATCCGGAGGCGATGGGCGTTCTGAAAAAAGCGCAAACGGCCTCAACGAAGTATGTACGTTTGAATCTCGATGACGAAAATTTCGGCCTCTGAGCAGGTCCGGTCCTGGCTGGTCGGGCTTCCTCCGGAGACCAAGCATCGCGTGCGCCTCGCTCTCCGGGGTCTGGCGAAGGGCCGTGGCGACATCAAGGGATTGCTCGGACCGCTCACGGGTTTCAACCGCCTCCGGATTGGTGGGTTGAGAATCATTTTCCGGCAGACTGGGCCTCAGGATATTTACCTCGAATACGCCAATACGCGGGACGTGATTTACGAACTCTACCGCGAGATTCTTGCCTCGAAATACAACCGCTGACTCTGTTCCCGTCGTGTTCCGGGAGGGATGATCTTGGCGTTGCCAAGCTCTGCGGAACGGGCCTCGCTTCGCTCGGTTGGGGAGAGGTGCGCTATCGCGCGGGCAGTCGAACCCTCCGGGTTGGGTTCTCATCCCTCCAAGGGACGGGGAGGCTTGGCCGTTTTTTTTCGTTAGGACGGGGATGGAAAGGCAAACGGTGAGGGAGGGATTCGAACCCTCGGTAGCCTTTTGAGCTACGGCGCTTTAGCAAAGCGCTGCTTTCGACCACTCAGCCACCTCACCTTTTGGGAAGTGAGAAGCTACAGCAGAATGCTTCCGGCGGTCAAATGCGGAAAATCGGCATCCGGCGCGCGAATGTCGGGCCGTGACTTTTTCACGGAAATCTGCGCTGGATAGTGCCATGCGTTCCAAGACTCTGGCGGTTCTCCTTTTTGCGGTGATCGGGTGCCAAGCGATCTCGATGGCTCATGACGTGCAGGAGTTGATGATCGGGTCGCCGGTGAGACAGAAGCTTTTCAATCTGTTGCGTCCGACGGTCGAGTCGCGCGTCGAGCTGAAAGTGACGTTCTACGGCACGATGCTCACGGATGGGGAGTGGACGTTTTTCAACGGCGTGGCGAAGTCGCCGGACGGGCGCAATGTGGTTTTTGCGTCGCCGGATCATGAGAATCTTTTCGCGTTGTGGCGGCTGACGGACGGCGGGTGGAAGCTCGTCGACGTGGCCATGGGCCGCAGTGAGGGATTCTTTGGCGCTTGGCGGGGACGCTACGGCGTGCCGTCCCGGGTGCTTGGGCTGGACTTGTAGGCCTCGAGAATTTCACAGGTCCGCGCGGTCGCGCCGGAATGGCCGGCGAGACACTCTGCGGCTTTGGCGGCCATGGAGGAGCGGAGGGCCGGGTCGCGCAGGAGCGTATCGACAGCGCCGGTGATTTCCTCCGCAGTGCGCACCTCGATGGCGCCGCCGACCGAGAGGAATTGCGAGGCCAGGGTGGTGAAGTTCTGCATGTTCGGGCCGAAAATCACCGGGACGCCTGCGGTGACGGGTTCGGCGGGGTTTTGTCCGCCACGTGCAGTGAGGCTCTTGCCCATGAAGACAACATCTGCGCACGCATACCAGTCGCGCAGTTCCCCTGTCGTATCGACGAGGAGAATATCCGGCCGGTCGGAGGTGCCGGGAGATTTCCGGCGGGCGATCCGGAGGCCCGTGGGGGCGAGGGCGGCCTCGATCTCACCTGAGCGCTCGACATGCCGCGGGACAAGGATGAGGAGGAGGTCCGGCCAGCGTTCGCGGAGGGTGAGAAAGACCTGCGCGAGCACGGCTTCCTCCCCATCGAATGTGCTGCCGCCGAGCAGCACCGGCGCGCCGGAGGGGACGCCGAGCGAGCGGAGGGCTGGCTGAAAATCCCGCGCCGCCCGCGGGCCGGCCGCGCTGTTGTCAAACTTGATGCTGCCTGTGACGACGAGGCGGGAGCGATCGACGCCGATCGACGTCCAGCGCGCAATGTCGCGGTCTTCCTGCAGGCAGAGGCGGTCGATCTGGTTGAAGACCGGCGCGGCGAGCCAGCGGACGGCCCGGTAGCGCTTCTCCGACCGCGCCGAGAGGCGGGTGTTGACCATGACCACGCTGGAGCCGAGAGCGCGGACCTCTGCAAGGATGTTCGGCCAGGCTTCCGCTTCAACGAGGACGAGCTGCTTCGGGCGGATGGTGCGGACGGCGGCGCGTGCGGTGGGCAGGAAGTCGAGGGGATTATAAATCGGCTCGAGCCATGGCGCCTTCGCGCGGGCCGCGACCTTGAAGCCGGTCGAGGTCGTGGTCGAGAGGACGAAGGCGGCGTCGGGATCGCGGGATTTCAAAGCGCGGATAAGCTTCAGCGCGATCATGACCTCGCCGACGCTCACCGCATGCACCCAGACGCGGCCGGTCCCCAGACGTTCACGGACCCTCGGGGAATAAATTCCGAACCGCTGCCAGAACTTGTGCCGGTATTTTCCCCGGCGGATCATCCGGTGGAGGAATCCCGGCAGCAGGAGCACCAGGATAAAAGGGAAGAGCAGGTTGTAGAGGAGGCGGAGCAGAACAATCATGGCCGCGCCAGATAATGGACTTCGCTTCCGCCGTAGCGTTTGGTTTTCACGAGGGTGAAGGGACCGTCGGGCAGCTTGCCTCCGGATTGCTTTTCCAGAACAAAGAGCCCGCCGGGGCGCAGGGCGAGCGCGAGCTTTTCCGAGGCGGCAAGGGCGGCGGCGTGGTCGGGATCGCCGGCTTTTTTGGAATATGGGGGATCGGCGATGATGATGTCGAAGGCGTCCTCGCCCGCATAGAGCTCGATGAAGCGGAACACATCCATCGTCTGCACGCTGGCCTCCACGCCGGCGCGGCGGAGGTTTTCGCGGATGCAGCGGATGCAGGGTTCGTGCGACTCGACAAGGACGGCGCTGGTGGCGCCGCGGCTCAGCGCCTCGATGCCCATCCCGCCGGAACCTGCGAAGAGATCGAGCACATCGGCCCCGGGAACGAGATCGCCGAGGCTGGAAAAAATAGCGCCCTTCACGCGGTCCATCGTCGGCCGGACGCCTTCAGGCGGAGCTTTCAAAGGGCGGCCGCCCGCGGTACCGGCAATGATCCTCATCGCGTCTCAGGGAGCCGGTGAGGCGGATGGCTCGGGTTTCGGCTGGGACACCCCGGGCAGGCTCAAGAGCCCGCGCAGAAGCCCGCCGACCTCGCGGCCCAGTCTCGAACCGACAGCCTTTTCAATCAGGTTCGACTTTGGCCGGCTGAGCGTGCCATCCACCGAAAACGGGATGTGGTGGAAGCCTTCGCGTTTCGAAGGTTTGAGGTTTGACCCGACGAGACCACGGAGATCGCGGCGGAGCCGGTCGTTGAGGTGGAGCTTGGCATCGAGATCGAGTTTCTGGTCGAAGCCGATCGGGCCATCGACTTCGAAGATGAGGTTTTCCGATTCGAGGATGAGGTTGTCGGTCTGAACCTTTTCATCAGCGATCGTGAAGTCGGCTGTCGCGGTTTTGAGCTCGAGCATTTGGAGCTCCTGAATCGCCAGGAGCTCGCCGATCTGGCGGACAAATTCCACCGGTTCGAACCGCGCGCTGCGAAGCTCGACGTGCGCCTTGCCGGCGAAGGTGTCAGGACGCCCGGCCACACCGGCGATTTCGATGTCTCCAAAAAGCTTTCCCTTTGTACCATCGGCCCGGATGCCGGCATCGACCGCGAGTTGATGAAGCCCGATAGCCGCAGCTTTCAAGGTGCCTGAAAACCGCCGCTCACCCTGGGTCGCTACGGCAACCTTCCCGGCGAGAGAGCCTTCGCACCAGTCGGCCTCAAGGTCGGGAATTTCCAGATGCCCATTCCGCCAGAAAAATGTGCCACGGATGCTCTTCGGGATGAGGCGTCCGAAAATCTCCGCGTCGTCGACGTGGAAGCGTCCGGTCACGCTGCCGTCCGCAGCGGGTTTGACCGAAACGCGAATGCCGTGGAGGACCAGCACACGGCGGCCGCGGACATCATCAAAAAAGGCGGCACCCTCGCGGACCTCGATGCCCGGTGGAAGAACGACGGGCTGGGAGTGTGGGGCTTCAACGATCGCGTTGGGCGTCTGCGTGGGAGTGGCGACCGGGGCGATCACCATGTTGTCATCAGCCGGTGGCGGTGTGACTTCGACCGGGGCGGCCACGACGGCCGGGGGCGGCGGGGCCGGAGCCGGAGCCGGCTTGAACTCCGCAGGCCTCGACCAGGAGCCGTCCTTTTTCTGAAAAGTCGCGAGGATCGGGTTGTTGATTCTCACCTCGGCAACCTCAAACCGGCCGCTGAACAGAGGAAGCGTGCGGAGCGAGACCCCGACATTCGCCACGTCGAGGAAAGGCATTTTGGCCTCGCCCGAGTGCTGCACCACCACGCCCGACACAACGAGGCCCGACCACGGCGTGTAAGAGGTCGAGCGGATCTCGACGGGAAAACCGGCGGCTTTCGAGGTGGATTCGCGGAGCCGGGCCTGAACGCCGGCGGATTGCAGATAAATATTCGCCGACAGCACGGCGGCGGCGTAGATGATGACCACGCCGAGCGCCGAAATCAGAACTGGCTTGGCAAATCTCTGCACGGGGGGGAAGCTACGCGACTTTCCCCGAAAGTGAAGCGTGAATAAAGTGCTCATCATTCTCAACCCGGCCGCGCGCGGCGAGCGGGCGGGAGTTCTCAAGGAAAAAATCGAAGCCCTTTCGATTCAATGCGTTGTCCGCACGACGACCCAGCCGGGTGATGCCTGTGCGATGGCAGCGCAGGGGGTGAGGGAGGGGTTCCGCACGATCGTCGCAGCCGGTGGCGACGGCACGGTCAACGAGGTGGTTAATGGAATTGCCGGCAGCCCGGTGGCTTTCGGGATTCTTCCCGTCGGGACGATGAACGTCTTTGCGGCCGAGCTGGGAATTCCCTCGGGGGATCTTGGAAAGGCGTGGGAGGTGATCCAGGCGGGACGCGTGCGGCAGCTCGATCTTCCCAAGGCAAACGGTGCGTCTTTCGTCCAACTGGCAGGCATCGGCCTCGATGCGGAGGTCGTGCGCCGGACCGCTCCCGAGTCGAAGAAGGCACTCGGGCCGATCAGTTACGTGATTTCGCTGGCCCAGGCGGCGGCCGAACCCCCACCCCGGTTGGAGATCGTGCCGGAGGATTCCCGTGAGCGGACCGGAACATTCGTTCTCGTGGGAAATGGCCGGCTCTACGGCGGACCGTTCACACTCTTCAAAGATGCCCGCCTCGATGACGGTCTCTTGGATGTGCTGGTGTTTCAGGGGCAAGGCCACTGGGATGTGGTCCGCTATCTGCAGGCCATCGCATTTGGCAGTCATGTCGAACTGGAGGATGTCGATTATTTTCAGACCTCCGGCATGACCGTCCGCAGCTCAACCGAGGTGCCCTTCGAGCTCGATGGCGAGCTGTCAGGCCTTTTGCCCTGCCGGTTCGAGGTTTCCGGTCACAAGCTGGCGGTGCTGGCTCCCTGAGACGCGACCGCTTCCTCGGGGTGAATCGTCTCATGGACAAAGCGGAGCTTTTCTACCGCCGCGGGTGGGATCACAAAAGGGTAGCCGTCCTGGAGGCCCAGGCCACGGTTGAGGATGTTCATCAGGTGGGTGAGGGGATACCAGGCTTCCATCAGCCGGTCGAAGGACGATGTGCCGGCGATCTTGCCTGGTTCGAGCTTCGGCTCGTCGGCGCGGCGCGGCCGGAGCGTGAGCCCGCAGGCCAGCGAGGTCTCGATCGAATCAGTCATGTGGAGGTAGTGGGCCCAGGTTTCCGCCCAGTCTTCCCAAGGGTGACAGCTGGCGTAGGCTGAGATGAAACGGTCATTCCAATTCACAGCGGGTCCCTGCTCGTAGTAGCGCTTCAGGGCATCGGCGTAGGAGGCCCGCTCGTCTCCGAAAAGCTGGCGGAAAGCCGCCAGCCGCGGGGATTCGCTCACAAGCAGGTCCCAGTAATAATGCCCGACCTCGTGACGGAAATGTCCGAGCAGGGTGCGGTAGGGCTCATTAAGCGACACGCGGCGGCGCTCGCGCTCGGTATCGTCCGCCTCGGCGATATTCAAGGTGATCACGCCGTTCGCATGGCCGGTGAGGATGGGTTTGCCCGGCGAATCATCCGCGAGAAACTCAAACGCCAAGCCGCCGAAATGCTCCTCCTTCGAATCGACCGGCAGACCGAGCTGCAACAGGCTGTAAACGAGCCTGCGCTTGGCGATCTCGAGCTTCGCCCAGGCATTCAGATTGCCCGGCACCGAGAGGTCGGGAATCACGCGGTTGAGCCGGCATGAGCGGCAGAACGGCTCGGGATCGGACTCCGGGACGGCCCAGTTGCAAACCCCGTGTCCGGCGTAGTTGGCACACAGGCGGTATTTGATTCCCTTGCGAAGCCAGGTGCCGTCGTCCGTGGGCTCGACCGAGCCGAGATCGGCCACGTCGGGCAGGAAGGCGAGGCGGCTGCCGCATCCGAAGCATTGGGTGTTTTCAAAATACACCAACCCCTCGCACCGGTCGCAGTGGAAGATTTTCATGCCGTCATGGTGGCAGGGTGGCGGGCATCGCGCAAATCCCGCGGTGTGGAGGATTCGCGGCCCGGTTGTGGTTTTGCTGTTGAAGCGCAGGCACAATCCCGTTTCGATGCGGCGATGGACGCCGTGGAATGCCTGAACGTGAGCTGCTCGAAGGCGGGCTGGAACGGCGCGGGAACCGGTGTCGTCAGGGACTGCTCCCTGCGGATCCGCCCGGGCGAGTTCGTGGGGTTTTGCGGGCCGGATGGTTGCGGAAAGGGGCTCCTGCTCAATGTTCTCGGGCTTCTTGAGCGGCCGGATGCCGGCCGGCTCATCATCACAGGCGAGGATACCGGAGCGCTCGGCGATGCGGAGTTGGCGGCCTTCCGCAATGCGACGTGCGGATTTCTCTTCGGTCATCCGTATCTTCTACCGGCCTTCACGGTTGCGGAGAATGTCGCGATGCCGCTCTTCCGCATCCGCGGCGGAGATGCCGGGAGTGCGCAGGAACGCACGTTGGCCGTACTGCAATTCACGGGCCTTGATCTTGAGGGAGATGAGCTGGCGCGTGGCCTGGATGCCGCCGACCGCTGGCGTGCTGCGATGGCGCGGGCACTGGTGCACGAACCGGAGCTCCTTATCGCGATCTCGCCCCCGGCGGAAGAAGTCCTTCTTCCGCTCGCCAGGCGGGCCGCGGATCTGCTGGGCGTCACGGTTCTGTGGGCCGGCGGCCGCGAGGCTTTGAGGCCGTTCGCCGACCGGATTGTGGAAATGCGGGACGGGTGTTGTGCGGGGGAGGAGCTTACGGCATGAGTGAACAGCCGAAGGCGTCGTCGCACCTTGCTTTTGCGCTCCGTTGGCTCCCACCCGAGCGGCGCAACGAGGCGCTCGCCTTTTACCGGTTCTGCCGCGAGATCGACGATATTGCGGACGATCCGGCGCTTCTGCCCCGAGAAAAACGCACCCGGCTCGGTGCCTGGCGCGATCGGGTGAAAGACGGCCTGCCGCCGGATCTTGAGCGCCTCGTGTCCGAGCGGGGCGTCCGGCGGGAGCTTTTTCTGGAGATCATCAACGGATGTGAAAGCGACGTGGAGCCCCAGCGTTTCGAGACCTTCGCGCAGCTCGAGGCCTACTGCTGGCAGGTGGCCTGCGCCGTGGGTCTGGTATCGATCCGTATCTTCGGCTGTCACGAACCGGCGAGTGAGGATTATGCGGTGAATCTCGGACATGCCCTTCAGATCACGAATATTCTCCGCGATGTCGGCGAGGATGCGCGCATGGGCAGAATTTATCTGCCGCTGGAAGACCTCGCCCGCTTCGGCGTGGCGGAGGAGGCTTTGCTGGCAGGCAAGCCGGGTGCGGGCTTTTCCGGACTTCTCGACCTTCAGGCGGAGCGGGCGCGCAAACGGTTCGCGGCATCGATCCCGCCGCCGGCCGATCGCAAGGCGCTCCTCGCACCGGAGATCATGAAAGCGCTCTACTCGCGGATTCTCGACCGGCTCGCTTTTCGCAGGTTTCCGGTCTTGGAGGCCCCGCTGCGGCTCAGCACTCCGGAGAGAGTTTGGGTCGCGCTCGGCGTGGTGCTCCGTGAGCGGGTTCTTCGTTAACCGGCAGTTGCTCGATTCGCAACGCCAGCCCGTGAACAAGCGCCTTGGCGGTCGTCTGGTGCGCCCGCCGGATGATGCGGTCAAACGTCTGCCGCGACACGCCCATGCGCTTGGCGGCTTCCGCATGATACAGATCCTCCACGTCAACCAGGCGCAGCGCCTCGGCCTCGTCCCGGCGGAGGATCACCTCCTCAAGGTCGCGGAGAGGGATGCCGGCCGGCTTGAAAAAAGTCACGGGCGGAGAGTGGTCGATCGTGCGGGGACAGGGTGGGCGAGGCATGAGGAAAATATTTTGACAGGCCCGGATATGAGCATAAGCTCAAATCCTATGGAAGCACAAACCCCGCGACCGCCCGCCACGATGCGGCGCTGCGGCCATCACGAACACGGAGACCATGCCCATGGCGGACACGATTGCCGCCATTGATGCCGCGCCGGCGCTCGGCGACCTTCACAAGGGGTGCTTCGCTTGTGGCGTCTGTAATACAGGCGGTCTCCACTTGCACTTCGACATCAGGGAAAGCGGCGAGGCTCATGCGGAATGGATGCCGGGCGAGGCCTTCCGGAGCTATCCGGACCGCGTGCACGGCGGAGTCATCGCGACCCTCTTGGACAGTGCGCTCGTGCATGCGCTCTACGCGAAAGGCATCATCGGCGTGACGGCCGAACTGACGATCCGCTACCTGAGAAGCGTGCGGCTCGACCGGCCGGTCGAAGTACGCGGCCGCGAAGAGTCCTGCCGGCACGGCATCCACCTCTGCAGTGCGGAGGTCATTCAGGACGGGATTCTGATGGTCAAGGCTTCGGCGAAATTCATGTCGATGCCGGAGATCCCGGCATGAGCTCAGTGATCGCCCCGGCCCGGAGCGGCGGCCGCGTGCTGCTGTCGCGCGTGATGAACGGCGTGCTCTGGCTCGTCTTTTGCGCCATGTCGGGAACGGGATTTCTGCTGGCCTTCCGCCTGCCGCCGGGATCGCGGGGCGGGCAGGGTCTGTCGGCGCTCGGGCTCGGGCGGCATGACTGGGGCGATGTGCACACGTGGCTCTCGTATGCTTTTCTTGCGCTCATGGCAGCGCATCTTGCGCTCCACTGGCGCTGGCTCTGGCAGGTGGCGGCGCGGCGGCGTTCGTGGCCGCTGGTTGCCGGGCTTGGCGCGGGTTTTCTTCTGATGCTCGCGTTTTTCTTCCTCCCCGTGGAAAGCCGGGAGCGCGGCGGCGGCCGTCAGGGCCGCGCCGAACACCACGAATCGCACTGAGGCCGTTCAGGCCGGCGTCGCGACCGTCCCGCAGTCCGCAATCGCCGCAGCGATGGCTGCCCGGTCCAGATGCCGCCCGATGAAAACCGCGCGGGATACCGGTGAAGACCCGCCCCAGGGCTCACCAAGCGTCATCCGGAACATCCCGTGCACACCCTGAAAGATGAGCCGCTCGGGACATCCGGCGAGGGCGACGATTCCCTTGCAGCGGAAAAGATCGGCGGCGTGCGCATTAACGAACTCCCCGAGCCAGTCGCGGAAGCGCTCCGGCTCCAGCTCGCCGGGGACGTCGACCGCGACCGTTTCAATTTCATGATGGTGGCCGGCCGGCTCGTTTTTCGGATGCACGAGGCCGGCGCCGCTGCAGCCGCTGATCCCGTTGGCGATCCGCTTCATGTCGTATCCTCCGATATCGAGCACCTCAGAGGGCGCGACGGCGGCATCCCGTGCATAGACGATCCGGCAGTCGCCATTGCGGCAGGCCAGAGCGTCGCGGACGTTCCGGATTCCTGCTTCGTCGACGAGGTCGATCTTGTTGAGGATCAGGACATCCGCATAGGCGATCTGTTCGTCAGCGTGGCCGTCGCCACCGAGATGCTGGAGCACATGCCGCGCATCGACAACCGTAACGACTCCGTCGAGGACGAGGTGTTCCTTCAGAAAAGCGTCGCCGAGAATCGCATGCGCGACCATGCCCGGATGGGCCACACCGGTCGTTTCAATGAGGATCCGGTCATAGCGCGCCCGCGCCCGGGCGAGAAGGTGGAGCAGCCGCAGAAATTCCTCGCGGGCGGAACAGCAGGTCCGGCCTTGCACCGTCTGCAGGTCGCCGAGGTCCGTCCTGAGGACGAGCTGGTGGTCGATCGGAACCTCGCCCAGTTCGTTTTCGATCACGGCCACCCGCCGGCGGTTCATCGAGTGGAGAAGGTGGTTCAGGAGGGTGGTTTTTCCGGATCCGAGAAAACCGGAGATGACAGTGACGGGAAGGCGATGGTCTGGTGATGACATGAAAAACGAATCTTGCAGGAAAGTAGCATATGCTCATAATTGTCCGTGCGGCAAATGTTTTCCCTGACCATCCTTTCTGAAAATCTCGTCCGGGGCGCCGGGCTCCTCGGCGAGCACGGACTCGCCTACTGGCTGGATACCGGCACGCATCGCGTGCTCTTCGATACCGGGCAGGGCATGGCTCTGTTGCCGAATGCGCGGAGGCTCGGCATCGACCTCGCGCAGGCGGATGCGATCGTCCTCAGCCACGGGCACTACGATCATGTCTCCGGCTTGCCCGATGCCCTTGCCGCCTGCCCGCGTGCGGCGCTCTGGATGCATCCCGGAGCGACCATGCGGCGCTATCAGCGGACGACCGGCGGCAAGGCGCGACGGCTCTCGACGGATTTCATGGAGGCGGCCGTCTTTGGAGCCGGACGGGAGGTCCGGCGGGTAACGGAGGCGGCAGAGGTCGTGCCCGGCCTGTGGGTGACCGGTCCGATCGAGCGCATCCATCCGCTCGAGGATACCGGCGGTCCGTTTTTCCTCGATGAGGAGCTGACGACGGCAGACCCGATCGCGGACGACATGGCGGTTTACGGCCTTTCCCCGGCCGGTCTTTCTGTGGTCCTCGGCTGCTGTCATGCCGGATTGATCAATACGCTGCAGGGCATTTTTTCACGTCACGGACCCATGCCTCTGCGTTCGCTCGTCGGCGGGCTGCACCTGATGTCGGCCCGGCCGGAAAGGGTGCGGGCGACCCTGGATTACCTGCGCGAGGTGGAGCCTGCGGAAATGGGTTTTGGGCACTGCACGGGGGCGGAGGCCGTGCAGAGGATCCGGGCGGAATTTCCCGGCCGTTGCCGAGAGATCCATGCGGGGTGGACGTTTCCCGGCGGGGCCTCGGGAGCCCGGAAAGAAAAAACGCCTTGACGCGGGCGGGTCTGCGCCGAAGATTCTCCGCAAATCTTATCGAGAGTGGCAGAGGGACTGGCCCTGTGAAGCCACGGCAACCGCCGGACGCGACGACCTGAGAGTTTTCAGCGAGTCACGGCCCGGGCCCAGGTGCCAAATCCAGCTCCGCCGGGTGTGAAAGCGCTCAGCGGGGAAAAGATGAGAAAAGACAGTCTCCACCGTTGTCTTGTCGCTCGTCCACTCTCGTCAGGATTTTCCATGACCATGAGCGAACAAACATCCTACTTCTCGAACCTCAAGTGCCGCGAGTGCGGACGCCTGTATCCCAAGGAGGCGATCCACATCTGCGAGTTCGATTTCGGCCCCCTCGAGGCGGCCTACGACTACGATCTCATCGCGAAAAACATCAGCCGCGAGATCATTGAGTCCCGTCCGCAGACAATGTGGCGCTATCGCGAGCTCCTGCCGATCGACGGGATCCCGACGGTGGGCGCGCAGGTGGGGTTCACTCCGCTCGTCCGCGCCGACCGCCTTGCGGCCAAGCTCGGAGTCGAAGAGCTCTACATCAAGAACGACACGGTCAACTATCCGACCCTGTCCTTCAAAGACCGCGTCGTCTCCGTGGCCCTCAGCCGGGCCCGCGAGCTGGGCTTCCAGGTCGTGGCCTGCGCATCCACCGGCAATCTGGCGAACTCCGTCGCAGCCAACGCAGCCGCTGCCGGCCTGACGAGCTATGTCCTCATTCCGGCCGATCTCGAGAAGAGCAAGGTCGTTGGCTCCCTCGTCTACGGCACGCAGGTGATCGGAATCCAGGGCCCCTACGATCAGGTCAACCGCCTCTGCTCCGAGATTGCCGGAAAATATGGCTGGGGCTTTGTGAATGTGAATCTCCGTCCGTATTATGCGGAAGGCTCGAAGAGCATGGGCTTCGAGATCGCCGAGCAGCTCGGCTGGAAGCTCCCCCGCCACACGGTGATCCCGATGGCCAGTGGTTCGCTTCTCACGAAGATCCACAAGGCCTACAAGGAGTTCATCCGCACGGGCATCCTCGAGGAGGAGACCTTCTCCGTCCACGGCGCCCAGGCCTCCGGCTGCTCGCCGATCGCCGCCGCTCAAAAGCGCGCGACCGATATCGTCAAGCCGGTGCCGAACCCGCAGACGATCGTCAAGTCGCTCGCCATTGGCACGCCGGCGGACGGCTACTACGCCCTCCGCAGCATGAACGAGACCGGCGGCTCCGCCGAAGATTGCACCGATGAGGAAGTCATCGAGGGCATCCGCATGCTCGCCGAGTATGCCGGCATCTTTGCCGAGACCGCCGGAGGCGTGACCGTCGCCTGTGCGAAGAAGCTCATCGAGTCGGGGAAAATTCCCCGTAACGAGAGCATCGTCCTCTGCATCACCGGCCACGGGCTCAAGACGCAGGAGGCCATCCACGGCCACTGCGGCGAGCCGCGCGTCATCAACCCCAGCCTTCGCGAGTTCGAGGCCCTCATCGCCAACGACCCCGCCATGGCCAAAGCTTAAAAAATTATGTCCATCCAAGTCCGCATCCCCGCGCCCCTGCGCAAGCTCACCAAAGACGAGGAAGTCGTCGCCGCCGAGGGCGGCACGATCGCTGAGATCCTCACGAACCTCGACGCTGCCTACCCCGGCCTCATCGAACGTATCTGCGACGAGCAGGGCAACGTGCGCCGGTTCGTGAACATCTTCGTCAACGACGAAGACATCCGCTTTCTCCAGGAGAAGGCCACGGCCGTGAAGGCCGGCGACGAGATCAGCATCGTCCCCGCCATCGCCGGGGGCTAGGCTGATTTGGTGATCGGACGGATCCGACCGATCGGTCCCATCCGTCAGATCTTCTTCCTCAAACCCGCGCCGTCCCCTTGCATTCGGGGTAGCCGGTGCAGCCCCAGAACGATTGGCCGGCATGCTTGCCGGTCTTCGCGGTGCGAAGCGTCATCTGGCCGCCGCACTGCGGACACGTGGGCGGCGACGCGGGCTTTTCACCGCCGCCTGGCGGCGCGGCATCCGCTTGGCGCCGGTGGGCGAGGCGCGCGGTCGCGAGCTGTTCGCTGTAGCCACCGCCCTCAACGAAGTCTCGCTCCAGAGCGGCAATCTGCCGGTCGAGGAGGAAATTCGCCTGGTGGATCAGGCAGATGAGCGCGTTGGCGCGGACCGCCGGGTCGGCGTGATCGAGCCAGCGCGCGTAAAGCGCATAGCGCTCCTGATCGGACAGATCGGACCGATCCGGCGGATCCGTCCGATCTTTTCGAAGCACTTTTGCCACCCGGCGGACCGCGCCGGCCTCGGCACCTTCCGGAGCCCACTGCGGCAGGCGGCGGTGCCGGAGGAAGTCTTCGTAATCGAGAAGCAGCTCTTCGAGGCTCGCCCGCGCCACATTGATCAGGCGTAGCTCGGTCTGCGAGGAAGCTGCTGCCGCCCGGCTGCCTTCGGCGATGTTCTGCCTCCCCGAACGCGCCGCCTGCACCATCTGGTCGACGGTCCGCGAGCGCGGATCGAGGAATTTCTCACAGAACCAAACCGTGGCATCGTAAATGATCGTCGCCGTCTGAAAGCTAGCCGTCTCGCGATACCCGCCGCTGGGTCGCAGTTTCTTCATGGCGCTCTTTACTACGTGAAATGCCACGACAACACCAGCCTGATGCCTGTCTGTCGCTTGCCATTGAGGCGGACGGGGACGGCTGCTAGGGTCTTGAGGCATGCAACTCGACTTTGACCTCCGCGGAACGCCCAAGCCGAAGGCGGCGGCGCCGGCCTCTGCTCCGGTTTCCGCCCCGGTCGAGCCAGAGGTGCTGACCGTAGCCGCTCTGACGAAGAAGGTTCGACTTCTCCTCGAAAAGGGAGTTGGTGATCTGTGGGTCGAGGGGGAGATCTCGAATTTCCGCCGGCAGAGTTCCGGGCATTGTTATTTCACGCTGAAGGATGCGTCGGCACAACTCGCGTGCGTTTTGTTTGCGGGTCAGGCGGCGTTGCTGCGCGGGATCCGGCTGGCCGACGGGCAGAAGATTCAGGCCTTCGGGCAGATCACCGTTTACGAGCAGCGCGGGCAGTATCAGATGATCGTCCGTCGCGTGCAGGAGCAGGGCATCGGTGCGCTGCAGGCGAAGTTTGAAGCGCTGAAGCGGCAATTGGCTGCGGAGGGTTTGTTTGATCCGGAGCGCAAGCGGCCGCTGCCGCCGTTCCCGCGGCGGATCGGGGTGGTGACGTCGCCGACGGGGGCGGCAATCCGGGATTTTCTTCATGTGCTCCACCGCCGCATGCCGGGGATCGAAGTGGTGATCTTTCCGGCGCGCGTTCAGGGCCGCGGGGCGGCCGCCGAAATCGCGGAGGGCATCGCGGTGCTTGCCGGGGGCGCGGCTGCGGGCCCGGTCGATGTGATTGTTGTCACCCGTGGCGGAGGGAGTCTGGAAGACCTCTGGGAATTCAACGAGGAGGCTGTCGCGCGCGCGATCGTCGCCTCGCCGGTGCCGGTCGTGAGCGCGGTCGGACATGAGATCGATTTTACGATTTCGGATTTTGCAGCCGATTTCCGGGCCCCCACGCCGAGCGCGGCAGCGGAGATTTTGTCGGCCGACGGGCAGGAGCTCTCGGCCGGCTTGCGGCAGGTATCGGTCCGCCTCGAGCGCGTGGTCGCGGCGAGGTTGTCCGCGCTCCGCGAAACGTTTGCGGGGTTCCGGCGAACGGCTCTCTATCGCGAGGTTCCGCGGTTGGTGGCGGAGTTCCGCCAGCAGGTGGATCGGGGGGAATACGAACTCGCCCGCACGGTGAGGGACCGCATGGAGCGCACGCGAGGCAGTCTCTCAAACTCGGCGGCTGCCCTTGCGCGGCTCGGTCCGGAGCGCCGTATGACCGAGACGCTCGGGGCCCTGCGATTGGCTCTCGGCCGGATGGAGAGTGGGTGCCGGACGGCCTTGGCATCGAACCGTGCCAAGGCGGATCGCTACGCTGCCGTCCTTTCGGCTCTCGATCCCCGGTCCGCGCTTTCGCGGGGCTTCACGCTCACCACATCTCCGGATGGCACGCTGCTCCGTGAAGCCGCGGCGCTGGCGGCCGGCGACATCCTCGTGACCCATTTTTCCGATGGAAAAGTCCGCTCGGTCGTGGAAGCCGGGCAGCCGGAGGGCGGGACAAGCGCCGATTGACTCGCCTGCCGTGCGCAGTTACAACTTCCGGCGTTGTGAATCTCGAAAAACTCGAACAAATCTACCGCCGTCCGCTTTTTGATCTCATCCAGGAGAGCCGGCGGGTCCACTTGGAATTCTGGGACAACAACGAGGTCCAGCTCTGCACGCTTCTGAGCGTGAAGACGGGCGGCTGCAGCGAGGATTGCGGCTACTGCTCGCAGAGCGCGCGCTACGATACGGGCCTCGAGCGCCAGCCGCTGATGACGACCGACGAGGTTCTGCCGGTCGCCCAGATGGCGAAGGCCAACGGCTCGACCCGCTTCTGCATGGGCGCCGCATGGAAGGGCGTGCGCAAGGGCGAGAAAAAATTCGAGCAGATGGTGGATACCGTTCGCGCCGTCAGCCGGCTCGGCATGGAGGTCTGCGTGACGCTCGGCCAGCTCGGCGACGAAGAAGCACAGGAACTCAAGGAGGCCGGACTTACCGCCTACAACCACAATATCGACACCTCGCCCGAGCATTACAAATACGTCGTCTCGACCCACACGTTCCAGGACCGCCTGAACACGATTGGCTCGGTGCAGAAAGCCGGAATCAGCGTCTGCTGCGGCGGCATCATTGGCATGGGCGAGAGCGAGACCGACCGACTGCGCATGCTGGAGGTGCTCTGCTCGTTTGATCCGGCTCCCGAGAGCGTGCCAATCAACTGCCTCATGCCCATGCCGGGCACGCCCCTTGAGGACGCCAAGCCGATCGACGTCTTTGAGCTCGTCCGCCTAGTGGCCACGTCCCGTATCGCGCTGCCGAAGGCAAAGATCCGCCTGTCCGCGGGCCGGACACGCCTTTCCCGCGAGGCACAGGCCCTCTGCTTCTTCGCCGGCGCGAACTCGATCTTTTACGGCGACCGCCTTCTTACGGCCGGCAACCCCGGTGTGGACGAAGACCGGCAGCTTCTGGAAGCCCTCGGCCTCAAGCCGCAGGCTCCCTACTCGGACCAACCCGAACCCGCGCACTCCCATTGAAAATCAGCATCGGCAGCGACCACGCGGGCTTTGAATACAAGCAGCGCATTATCGCCCATCTCCGTGAAGCCGGACACGAGGTCATCGACTTCGGTACCTCCAGCCCGGAGAGCACGGACTACCCGCTCTTTGTGATTCCGGCGGCTGAGGCCGTCGTGCGCGGTGAGACCGAGCGCGGCATCGTCCTTGGCGGCTCCGGCAACGGCGAGGCCATGGCGGCAAACAAGGTCAAGGGCGTCCGCTGCGCCCTGTGTTGGAACGACGAAACGGCGGAGCTCTCCCGCCGGCACAACAACTCCAACGTCCTCTCCATCGGGCAGCGGATGATCTCCATCGAGATCGCGCTCCAGATCGTCGACATCTGGCTCAAGACGCCGTTCGACGGTGGCCGGCACTCGCGCCGCATTGCCGAACTCGATGCCTACGAGGCCGGAGGCGGCGACGCGGGGATGAAGGCCGTTTTTGAAGCGCCTGTATCCTAGACTCGCAATCCCCGGGATCGCGTTCCGGGGCTTTGCGGTTGAATTAACCCCCATCCGCGACTAGATCATTCCCATGGCACGCCGCCGCAGTTCCTCCATCCAGCCGGTCTGGCTCATCGCTGCGGTCGTGCTGATCCTGGCCGCCTTTATCGGCTACCGGTTTTTACCCACGTCCGGGAACGATCCCTACCGCACCATCGCGGTTCTCGATGTGCCGGCCTATCTGGAGAATGCCAACTCGCTTCGCGGGAATGTTTACAAGATCGAAGGCGAAGTCTCGAATGCGCTCGCGTGGTCACCCACGTCCGGACGGCTTTTCGCGGTCGATGTCGACAATGGCAAAGATACGATTCCGGTGCTCGTGACCACCGATTTCAATTCCTTCAACATCCAGAAAGGCCAGAAGTTCATCTTCGTGCTGGAGGTGGATGAAAAGGGACTTCTGCGCACAAAGAATCTTTCCAAAGCATGAAGCCGCGTCTTCTGGCAGCCCTTCTTTTGTTCCCGGCCGCTTCCTGGGCGCAGGTACCGGACAGTTCCGCACCGGCACCGCAGCAGCCGGCGCCCGCGCAGGGGTCCGGTGGAACAGCTTCCGGTTCGTCGGGCGGCGGCGGGAGCAGCGGAAGCGGCGGGGGAGGGGGCAGCTTTCTTGGCCAGGACCTCCCCTTTCTCGACCCCGGCAGCGAGATTGTCCGGTGGGATGGCAAGAGCTGGAACATCAACGACAACCGCGTCTTTGAAGCCCGCTTTGAGAAATTCCTGAACGCGCCGGAGAACACCACGGAGAAGGACAAGGAATACAACCGGATCATCCAGAGCATTCTGGACAAGCTTGCTCCGAGCACGGTCTCGCCGAAATCGCAGGACGAAGCCTTCCAGCTTCTTGCGCAGGCCGCCCAGTTCGACATCGATGCGAGGCTTTGCGACGCGCTTGCCAACCAGGTTTACGCTGCGTGGCTCTCCAAGCGGGCAAACGACCGCCTCCAGGCGGCCAATCGAGGCCTCGAAGATGAACGCAAACGCCTCGAGTGGAATGCCCGGGTCACCGCGGATGGTTCCAAGCTCGGTGCTCCAGCCAGCAAAGATGGCGCAGCGGCTGAGGAGTGGAAGAAGCAGCAGCAGCTCAAGCGTGACATGGAGATGCAGCCGCTCATCACGCGGCTTGCCGAGGTCAACGCGCTCCTCAAGGCCAATCAGGTGAAAAAGGAAGTGGCCGAGCTTCAGGTGAAAATCGAGTTCCAGGCGCTCATCGTTCAGCATTTCCTGCAGCGCCGTTTCCAGCACGTTGTCATCGGCACGCGGTTCTACCGGAACATCTTCGGCGATGGCGACAACCTCCTCCGCGTCGGAGATGACGCCAAGAGCCTTTTCTCCAAGACCTCGGGCATGCCACCGACAGTCGGCACGCTCGATTCGCTGGCCAACGAGGCCATGCGCGACGTTCGCGAGGGCGTTCAGGCGTTCAAGTTCCTCCTCGAAAAAGACGAGCTTGAGAGCGCAACGAAGCGTCTCGCAGAGACCTTTATCCTCGGCGAATACATGCCGGAGGTTCGCCTGCTCACCCGCGACGACAAGCGCCGCGCTCTTGCGTTCGTGCAGACGTCGAACCAGCTCATCAGCGCCATCGA
>CAZSMN010000007.1:0-31543 GCA_964607615.1 uncultured Chthoniobacterales bacterium
AGGTTGATGTCGCGAGTTCGAGTCTCGTCACCCGCTCCACTCTCAATTTTTCTTGAGAGCCCCATCTTTGAATTTGTTCCCGAACCGGTCAGCTGTTACCACCCCTCCAGCATTTTCCCGGGCAGTTAGCTCAGCGGTAGAGCGGTAGTTTTACACCGTGAAATGGGCAAAATTCCCCATTTTGCCCCATCTGATCTCACGTGTGCAAAATATTGATAATAATATATTAATGGAAATTTTTGCCATTTCTCACATGGTCCCATTTTACCCCATTTTTGGGGTGGGGGTGTAGAAAGAGGTGTAGAAAACGGCCATAATATTTTGAAGGAATTCGGATTGTTCCGAAAGCCCTCGCAGAACAAGAAAAATGGCCAGATTCAGTCATTACTCGCCTCCCATCCGTCGCGAGATTGTCCGTGCTCTCTACCATGAGCGGGTTCGCCGGAAGATCCCGATGACCCGCCTCGTGGAAAGCATCCTCATCGATGCCCTGAAGGATACGGAATCGTGGCGGATGAGGGAGGATCCAAAAGAAAACAACCCCTCCCTTCAGGAGCAATCCTGAGCGGAGCAACCCAATCAGACACAGAGCAACCCAGCAGCAATGCTGGGTTTTTTTGTGCCTGCAACCAACCAACGAAAGGAAAATATGGCACTCAAATTGATCGCCAACTACTCGAAACGCCTGGGTCTTCCCGGGTATTCGAGTCACCAGTTCTCCGTCAGCGTCGAGACCGAGATCAGCAATATCAACGACGTCGCCGGCGAAAGCTCCCGGCTCTACCAGCAGCTCCAGCAGAGCGTTGATGAGGAGATCCAGCACACCGGATTCGTTCCGGATCACGGATACGGCATGGACGCCAAGCCCAACGGAAACGGCTCCTCAAACGGCCACGCCCTCCGCACCAATGGGAACGGCCACTCCAGCGGCTACACCAACGGCGAAGGCTGGACCTGCTCGGACAAGCAACGGGATCTGATCCTCAAGCTTGTGGACGAGCACGGGCTCGACAAGGGGCAGGTCGACATCACCAGCCGCGACATGTTCGGCGTCGGCGTCAAGGAGCTGAACAAGCTGCAAGCCTCCGGCCTCATCGAGCGAATCCTCGACGAGCATGGAGGGGATCGCAAAGGCAGCCGCCCACCGCGCAGCAACGGTGTCTCCAAAAGGGCCTACGCGAACGGAGGTGCGAGGTGATTGCGCTCACACCTCCGGCCAGAAAGCAGGCGCTTACGACAGAGAACTACCTCACGAGCGTAATCTCCGCCTCGCGTCTCAACACGTTCCATACGTGCCGGCTGAAGTTCTACTTCCGCTACGTCATGGAGCTGGTGAAGCCAGCCACCGCCGCGCTCTTCGTGGGCAAGGCGGTCCATGCGGCGCTCCAGCATTGGAGCACCGCGCGCTGGCGGGGTCAGCCACATGATGCCGAGTCCCTCAGGGCTGCGTTCCTCATGAATTGGATCACCGTCCAAGAAGAGGAGCCTGTGTCGTGGGAGGCGGATGAAGATGAGCAGCAGGAAAAAGCATGGGGGCTCGTGGAGATGTATCTGCGGGATACTCCCATCCCTGCGGAGGAAAAACCGGAAGCGGTGGAGGTGCGTGTCGAAGCCGATCTGGCAAGGCACGGGCTTCCCTCCCTTGTGGGGATTATTGACCTCGTTCGTCCCAGCGGGCGGATCGTTGACTTCAAAACCAGCGCCGCAACGCCCAACGCCGAGCAGGTCCTTCACCGGAACGAAACCCAGCTCACCGCCTACGGCATCCTCTATGAGGAGGCTACGGGCAAAAGAGAGTCGGGGTTCCAGCTTCACCACTTGGTCAAAACAAAAGTGCCCAAGCTGGTCGTGAGCGAGGCTCCCGCGACAACCGAAAACCAAAAGGCCAAGTTCTTCCGCCTGATCGAGTCCTTCGTGGACGGAGTCGAGCGGGAGGACTACGTGCCCTCACCGGGATTGCAGTGCGCGGCCTGCGAGTTCTTCAACGAATGCCGCGCATCAACAGGAGGAAAAAAGTGAGGCCCATGCCAAACCCAATCCAGACCATCCGGACCGCGATCCACTTCATCAACGTCGCGGGTCGCTCCGGGAAACAGATCCTGCGCCTCGTCGTGCCCATCATCTCGGTGGTGGCCGCGGTCGCTCAGGAGATCAAACGGAAAAACTAACCAGCCAACGACGGGAAGGCCCGGGAGCACTCCGCTTCCGGGCCTTTTTCGTTTCAACCCAGAAAGAAACCACTCCCATGAGCACAACGCTCTATTACCGCGAGGGATCCTCCGACAAGGTTTACCGGATCGACCTCGAAGAACGTGACGGTGGGTGTGTGGTCAACTTCGCCTATGGGCGTAGAGGATCCACACTTTCCGCCGGCACAAAAACCAACGCCCCCGTCAGCTTCAATGATGCCCGACGCATCTATGACAAGCTGGTGAGGGATAAAATGGCCAAGGGCTACGTCCTTGGACCTGACGCCATGGCCTACCATCAGGGAAGCCGGAGCGTAACGGCCATCCGTCCCCAGCTCCTCAATGCCATTGAAAAGCCGGAGAGCCTGCTGGCAGATAACGGGTTCTACCTCCAGCCCAAGCACGACGGGAAGCGCCTGCTCATCCACAAAATGGGCGGTCGCGTTATCGGCATCAACCGGCGCGGCATCGAGTGCGGCATCCCCGATAGCATCAGGGAAGCGGCACTTGTCCTACCTGGCGATTTCCTCATCGATGGCGAAGCCGTTGGCGACCTCCTGCATGTCTTCGACATTCTGGAAATCGACAGCACGGACCTGCGGATCATCCCCTACAGGGACAGGCTCGTGAGGCTGCTCAACCTGCTCGCCAGTGTTCAGCAGACGAGCATTCAGTGGGTGGCGACGATGAGCGGTTGTGAAGCCAAAACGCGATTCCTCAATCAACTGCGCAAGGAGAATGCGGAGGGCGTCGTCTTCAAGCGGATCGGCGCACCCCATTCACCGGGTCGTCCAAGCTCAGGAGGCGATCAGTTCAAATACAAGTTCGTGGAAACCGCTTCCGTCATGGTGGCCACGATCAATGCCAAGCGCAGTGTGGCTATCGAGGTATTCGACGGCGTGGCATGGGTTCCGGCAGGAAATGTCACCATTCCGCCCAACCAACCGGTCCCGCAGGCAGGCGACATCATTGAGGTTCGTTACCTCTACGCCATGCCGGAGAGTGGGGCGCTCTTTCAACCGGTCTATCTGGGAGTAAGAGACGACATCCTCGCGGCCGAATGCACGCTCGATCAGCTGAAGTTCCGCAGGGAGGAGGTGGCGGCATGACGCTCATTGCGAAGTTCACCGGCCTTCATGCCCGCAAGGATGCGGCTGCCAAGCCACCCTTCGGGGCAGGGTTTCCGGCAGAGATCGTGGCGAAGACAGAAACGCTGGAGGTTCATGGCTCGGAACTCCAAGACGCTGGAGGCGACTACTGCGAATTCCGGGCCTTCGATTCCGAAGGCACCCTGCTGGCGACCAAGAAAGTGAAGGGCTACTGACCATGGCCATCCTCAGCAAATCCGGCGTGGTGCCGGCAATGACGTTCCAGTGCTGCGATTGTGGGGACCTCATCACGGGTCGCCAGATCATTGAGGGGGAATACCTCCACATCGTGGCGGCCAATCGGGAGCACCCCGAGGCATCGGTCTTCCGGTGTGAGTGCTGTCAGGACGACTACGAGGAATGCCCTGACTAACCACACCGCTCCCGGCCCATCGGGAGAAACACAACCCCGTACCGGGATGGATCCCCGGCGCTATCGCAGTTCAACACCGAAGGCCGGAGGCACAACGCCCCGGCCTTTTTCATTCAACAACCGAAAGGAACACCATGATACAACTCGTCGAAGATCTGGGAACATGGGAGGCAGATGTCCTTCCCCTTCCCGAACCTCAGGCCGAAAGGCCTTGCACCAACAACCGCATGCTCCTGCATTGCGGCGGAGAAGTCATTGAGCGCAACGCCCTCTTTGGCATCGAAACCCCTCGCGCCACCGATACGTGGTTCCCGCTCCCTCACCGTCATCTCGTGGAGGAAGTGGAAACCCAACTTGTCGACGCGGGATTCACCTTGCTGGGCCAGACCCACGCGGTAAGCCACGATGGACACCGCTACTTCGGCCTCCTCGAAGTGTCCCAATTCGGCCACGAGCCGGAGAACGGACATGGATGGGTGGTCGGCCTCCGCAACTCCCACGACAAAACCTTCCCTGCCGGCCTCGTTGCCGGCACACGGGTCTTTGTTTGTGACAACCTCGCGTTCTCCGGGCTCATCCAGATCCGCCGCAAACACACGCGGTTCGCGGTCAGGGATCTCAGGCAACTGACAGCACGGGCCGTCGGTCAGCTTGGATCCCACCTCGTTCAGTTGGACCGCAGAATAGAGGCTTATCGCAGACTGCGTCTCACCGATGGCCGTGCGCATGACCTTGTTATCAAGGCCACGGATTGCCGCGCCATCACCACCAGCCAGATCCCCGAGGTTCTCTCCTACTGGAGGAAGCCCCAACACGAGGAATTCCACCCCCGCAACGGTTGGTCGCTCTTCAATGCCTTCACCGAGGCATTCAAGGAGATCAATCCTCATACGGCCATCACCCGCTGTGAAGCCCTCCACGGGCTCTTCGACGGGGCCGTGGCGTTTGCGGAGTGAGCGGGAGAAAAGGGAGAGACGCCAAGCAGGAGGCCGTTCCTGCCATCGAGCACATCGAACAAATGTGCCAGTCCATGCACTGACTGACTCAAGTGCAAGCAGCGGAAGGAGCCCGTTCCCATTGGGGGGCGGGCTCCTTTTTTCGTAGATCAACCAACAACCAAAAAAACAACACCATGAATAAATCCATCAATCCACCGGCAGACCTGGCAAAGAAAAGTCTCTCACGACTGCTTGCCTCGGTTCTGCTCATCACCGGCGCATTGGCCCTGCTTTCCGCAGTGGCCGTATTCGCCCTTCACATCATCGTTCCCATCGCAGCATTGCTTGCAGTTGGGATCCTCATCGCTCGCGGTATCCTTCATTCCCACACCCAGAAACCGGAATCCATTGGGAGGGATCTGGGGTGCTTTTCGCTGGAGACACTTTCGGAGGGGGTCAAAATGGCGGGACAATTTGCCCGTTCCTCGGCGGTGGTGTTCCACCCGAATCCCGACGCGGCGAGAGAAAACAGCACGGAGAGACGATAAACCTCGAAAGGAACATCGCCATGCAGACCAACGAAGAGAAACCGATCAACACCATCCAATACGCTGCTGGCGGCCTGCTCATTCTTGGAGCCTGTGCTGTCGTCTGGTCGATTACAGCGGTTGCGAAACTGGTGCTCAGAAAACGATGAAGTCCATCCCGGAAATCGAAGTCGACCTCGATGCGCCGGCAGAGGAGCGCTGGATCCGCCCCGGCAAGAGAATCGCGGGGCGGGTCCATGCCCTCACAGAATCCGTGCTCGCCCTGTGCTCGGATTATCTGCCGACATTCCTTCAACCACTGCTCTACAAGAAAGCCGCCTTCGCTGCACTCGTCGCAGATCCAGTTATACGGGTCTTTCTGGGACCGCTCTTCGAAGAATGCAAAGGCCTGAGCAAGACGACAGGCGTTCCCGCGCAACTGCTCGCCGTGAGTAATTGCGCCTACGACGTGAGCCAATTCCTGCCGGGGTTTCATCCCACCGCCTGCTCCGCCGGCATCTTCCATGATTCGGCAGGCCGCCCTGTGATGGTGCGCTATATGGACTGGCTCATCCCTGAGGACATCGCGCGCTATACCACCGTCGTTCACTTCCACAGCGGAGGGAAGTTGGCCTATTCCTCCTTGGGATTTGCCGGATTCCTGGGAGTCGTCACCGCCGTTGGACCGGCATGGGCCGTCTCGCTTAATCAGGCTCCCTCCGCCCATGTGAGGAAGTCGTTCTTCGGACATCCCGCTTGCTACGCCATGCGGATGGCCTGCGACGAATCGGGAACATTCAGCGACCTGCGCAAAAACATCCTCGCCGCCAAGCCGTTCACGCCGTTCCTGTCACTCCTTTGTGGAACCGAACGCGGTGAGGCGGCACGGATCGAGAAGCCCAACCAAGGCACGGCCACGTGCGTGAGAGCGACCAAGCGCAACCCGCACCTCGCCCTCGCTAACCACTACGTCCATCGGAACCACCGCACCCTCAACACTGAGACAGAATGGACCGATGCGGACGGGCAGGACTGGATGAGCGACACGCACGAGAGGTTCTGCGAGGTCCACCGCCTCGCTCAGGAAGCAGAGGGCTGCCAGCGCCTCCCTGGCTTGAGAAGGTTTGAGGAGGAACCCGTTCGCAACGATCACACCGTCCATCTGGCCCTCATGCGCCCAGCCACCGCTACGCTGAGGTTCAAAAACTACGGGCCTCGGAAGAGGTGAAGGATCCGTACATCCGCCCGCGTAACGGGTGGAGAACCGGATCGAGAAACCTGCCTGCCTGCGAGAGCGGGTTTCTTTTAGCTACCAGAGAAGGTTTTGCCCACCCATGACCATGAAACCGCCAGAGACTCCCTTCTTCAAAAACCTTCAGTTCTCTGTCGCCATCTGAGCAACAATGACGACATCTATGCGTGCGCTCGAAAACGACTAAGCTTACTGGCAGGCACAACGATGGGATGGTTTGCACGATTATGGCAATTCCTTTCGGAGAGAAAGCCCTTTCCAGAAATCAATATTTTCCGCGATTTCCCTCGGCAGACAGGCATGGCAAGTGCCCTTGCCCCCCTTGAACGAAGACCAGGGCTTCACCTCACCGCAGAAGCGGCAATCTACCAAAGCCGGAATTGTTGGAATACTCAGGCTCCCGTCTATTGCTGGGAGGGACTTCTGGGGATTCACGACCACCGGAGTGAATGGACGATTACAGAGCCAACTTTTTGTCGAGGTTGAGTGGATCATTGCCTCAACAATGCTCGCCCAGTCTCCGGACAAGCAGGATCTCAGGTCTATTTCAATAGTAGGGTGCCTTGACCCGCGGATCTTCCTGAGACGCTCCCCACCAACACGATTGGTCACAAACACCTCGACCCTTAAGTCTCCCCACGGCATCTCCACGATCACATCCGGTCGTAACTCACCCTCGGCCACTTCGGTCCGGACATTCTTGTATTCGTAAAAGCCAGCAGGATCTATGACCTCGGCTGTCTTGTGATGGCGCGATTCCGGCAACTGGAAACCCTTGTGCTCCTCAAGTATCCTTTTCGCGAGACGATGCAGTGCGGATTCCTGGGCGTGGGCGCACGTAGCTTGATTACCCCCTTCATGGGCAAAGTGAGCCATTCGCTTGCCTGTGCCATGTCTAGCAACCAAACGCCTCCCACAATCCGGACATGTGCATCGACATGCCAACCCTGTCTTCACGGAGGGATCCAAGATGAAGACAAGCTCTTCATTCCTGAGTCCCCAGGTAAGTTGAGCGCCAGAACTCTCCTGCATCGAGGAGGAGAGCGATTCGGCTGAATTCTGATGTAGAGCCTTCGTATCCATGAGCGCAGTATCTTAGAATGGTAGGACATTTGTTTATCCACCCCCACAAGAAAACACGACATCTAGGAAGTTCGGCTTTCGCGGCCTTATGTCAGGAGAAGAAGCGCTCATGATCCGGAGTTCATGCCGAGGCGGAGGGGTTGTTGAGCAGGAGATCGCCCGTAGGGTCGGAAGACGACGGCTTCAGGGATACGATCTCCGGCGATCCAGTAACGCCGGTCCCTCGCTCCATTCGGGGCGGTGCATACGAACTGGTTGGAAAACGACCGAACCGAGCCGTCCGGATGCCGGCGGGGCCAGCAGCCGTTCGCGTCCGCATCGACCGTGAGGCTCAGGGGCGTCTGGCCGATGTATTCCCCGTTCACCTCGACGATGCAGCCCACAGGAACGCTCGTGATTTCTATGGTCTTCACGGCAGACGTCTTGCGGACCTCCGGCTCGACTCCCGTGTATCGGACCGGAGGCGCAGCTGTGCATCCGGCGAGGAAGACGGCCGCCAAGAGCAGGTGGTTGGGGTTCATGTCGCCCGCGATCCTCGCAGTCGCAGACGGTCAACCGCTGTCCTACCCCTTAATATCGTCTCGAAAAATGCGAGACTGGTTCACGGGGATTGACATCAAGAGGCGCACGGTTAAAAGAGGAACAGTTCAATGAACACCGCTCTCCATCGCAATCTCCGGTCTACATGGTCATCCATGCCGGTGGCGTATTGCGTCTCGGAGACACGCATTCTCACCCTCGGCAGCACCCCAATAACCTCGCGAGCGAGCAGTTAGAATCCGACTACCCTTTTACCGAATTCGAACCCTGCTCGCCGAAAGACGAGCAGGGTTTTTTCGTTTTACCCCCTGCGTAAAAAGCCAAGCAGCCATCCATCATTAGCGGCCTCTGCCGCATCTCTACACAACACCCATTTCCAAATCTCATGAAAACCAAAGAACTCCTCCAAATCGGCGTGCCTCTCGGGAAACCGATGGACGAAGCCTTTAAATTCATCAGCGCCTTCTGCTCCAGCGGAGGCGACAAGGAGAGCCTTGCACGGGAAATCTCCGCGATCGTTGCCAATCCCGGCGATTTCGTGGCAGATACGACCCGGTCCGCACTCGCTCAAGCCCTACAGGCGCCCGGCCTCTACATGCCGGGAAAGCCGCCTGCGCCGTGCAAGAAGTGGGGAACGGACATCGAGGAGATGGCGGAAAGGCAGATGGAGTTGGCCAGCGTGCTTCCGATTGCCATTGCAGGCGCCCTGATGCCTGACGCCCATGTGGGTTATGGTCTACCCGTCGGAGGCGTGCTGGCTACGGAGAATGCGGTGATCCCGTACGCAGTCGGCGTGGATATCGCCTGCCGCATGAAGATGACCGTGCTCGATATGCCGGTTCAATGGCTCGACAGCCGAAGGGACCGGCTCAGCGAGGCCATTGAGAAAGAGACGAAATTCGGAGTCGGCGCGACCTTCAGGAACCGCAGGAGTCATCCCGTGCTTGATGAGGATTGGTCGGCAAGTCCGGTAACCGCCAAAAACAAGGACCGCGCATGGTCACAGCTCGGGACGAGCGGGAGCGGAAACCACTTTGTGGAGTTCGGCCTCCTGACCGTGAACGACGAGACCCGCGGACTTGCGCCCGGCGAATACGTTGCGCTCCTCTCGCACAGCGGAAGCCGTGGGACTGGAGCGGCCGTATGCGATTACTACAGCAAGCTGGCAAGCTCGCTGCATCCTGAGTTGCCAAAGGAACTCACGCGTCTGGCATGGCTCTTCCTCGACACCACGGAGGGACAGGAATACTGGGATGCCATGAACCTGATGGGCCGGTATGCCGCAGCAAATCACGCCCTCATTCACCAGCATATCGCCAACAATCTGGGTGTTGAGGTCCTCCTCGATATCGAGAATCACCACAATTTCGCCTGGAAGGAGGTCCATTTTGGGAAAGAGGTCATCGTGCACCGCAAGGGCGCGACGCCGGCCGATGCCGGAGTGCTGGGAATCATCCCGGGGTCGATGGCAACTCCCGGCTTCCTCGTTCGGGGAAAAGGAAACCCCGAATCTCTCAACTCGGCTTCCCATGGAGCCGGGCGAGTGATGAGCCGAACCCGTGCGAACCAGACCCTTTCCTGGCACGATGCGAATGCGCACCTGAGGGATCGAGGCGTCACCCTTCTCTCGGCGGGACTCGACGAAGTGCCGGCGTGCTACAAGAACATCGAAGCGGTGATGGCCGCGCAGACCGATCTCGTGGATGTTCTTGCGCGGTTCGACCCGCGTCTCGTCAAAATGTGCCCGAGTGGAGAACGCCCCGAGGATTGACTGCGTTCATTGTGCACAAAGGATTCCTTTGGGAATCTCGAATGGAAACGGGTGCCGAGCCGGCCTTGTCACCCATCTCCGTTTAAAGAGAGACGGGCCTTGTCGTCGAACAGCCTTGGCAGCATGTCTGCCTGGACGGAGTTCCCCAAGGCGTCAGTAGTGGAACATCCGCACAGAAATTACGGAAGAGCGATCCGTATCAGGACCGGGTGGTGATCCGACGCCCGCGCGACACTCGGAACAACGGTCGAAAGAACATTGGCACCCTTTACGAGGAAACCATCGAAAGTCGCATCAGGGTAGCGTCCGCTTCCCGGGTGAGTCACTCGGTTTTCTTTCGGAGTGTCTTGCCATGTCCACTTGAAGCCCGCCCGAGCGAAAACCTCGAAGGTGCTATCGCCTGAAAACTGGGAATCGGTCGGATCTGTATTGAAATCGCCAGCCACAACAACCGCCACCGGGCCTTGCTTTCCATAGACGATTTCCATCTGTGCAGCATGGGCAACGATCTGTTTGGCAGATTCCTCGCGCTTCGGAGCGGCAGCTTCAACCCCACCCATGTTACTTTTGAGGTGCACCGAATAAACGAGCAGCCTGGTCTTCCCGATTGGGATCGCCGCAAAGGAGAATCCGCGGGGCGGCGTATCGGGTGCGGGCTTGAAGGGCTCAAACCATGCAGAATCGGAAGGGTAGATCGATGCGATGGCGGTTTGCTGAATGGTGAAGGGGCCGCCGTTCGGTGCTTCCCGGAATTTCGACACAATCAGAGGGCGGAGCTTCGGCAAAACGGAGGTCAGCTCGATGAAGCTCTCCCAATCCCGGATCTCCTGCGCGCAAAGAATGTCGGGATTGAGCTGCATCAGTCCCTCCTTGGCCTCCGACATGTGCAGGGTTCGGTCGACTGAAGTTGAGGTGGGCTTCTTCCCGGGGAACCATTCCAGGTTCCAAGTCGCAATGGAGACGGTCTCTGCTCCCGCCAGTTGCAGGGCGATGAGAAGAATGAGGATTATCCGCCACATATCTTACAGGCGACGCCGTCCGTTGATGCGCATGGTTTCGCCGGGTCAAAGTAGCGACAGTTGGAATTGTGCCTTTTGCCAGACGAGGTGCGCGAATAGGTCAGCCCCTTATTCTGGGTAGCAGTCACGTTGGTGCTCGAAGCAGGGGCTGCGCTCGGAGTGGCAGAGGCCCCCGCTGGAGCCTGAGCCAGCTGCTGACGAAGGGCGGCGTTGTCGCGCCGGAGGCTTTCCACGGTCGCTTCGAGTTCGGTGATTCTTGCAGCCAGCTTTTGCGGGTCACCGGATTTTAGTTCCAAGCTTTCGAGCGTCTTGGGCGAGATGGCATCCTTCTTGAACTTCACGATGCCGAACTCGGCTTTGACCTGAACTTCCTGTCCGTCCCATGAGATAAGGTCCCCATTGATAACGCTGCCCCCCTTCAGCTCAACGGAGATCGGGGCGGCGTTTGCCGTGGCCAGCAGCAGGGAACCAAGGAGAAGGAAGAGTACGTTTTTCATTGTGCGGGGGAGTCTAAAGGTGTCCGAAATGGAATTGCTCCAGAGCAGCAGCAGGATCTCGTGCTTCAAGAAGACGGGAAACATCGTTGGCATCGAAGTTCGCAGCCAACCAATCGCGGGTCAATGCCTCAAAGGAAACGTAAAACTCGCTCTGGCCTTCGACATGTGAGCGATCCCTGACAACGCTTCGGATGGAGTAGCACTTCTCACGGACGCCCTCGGGATAGAAAGCATCATAGAGATCGACATAAAGAATCCCGCTACTCGTCGTAACGTTTCGTATTTTTACCGGTCCATGGCCTCGGCCCTGACGGTTCATGGCGACCCACTGACCTGGGATGAGCGTGAACACAGGAGGCTGGGCTGGGGATACCGGAAATGCCGCACCCAACACGCGGATTACTTCCGCATGGAGTCCGGGCTCCTTGCTCTCGCGCGACCCGGCCACATTAAGAACCTCGATGTTGTTGGCGGAGATAAAGCGGGCAAACTCGGCAGCCGCATTACCGTTTTGGCAGCAGATGTGAACACACGGCTTCTGCAGATCTTGGGCGAACTCGAGGGTGCGCAGCGACCCGCCCGTTACTTTTTTGCTGAGCGTGAAGACCACCGTGCCATCGGAGTCGCGGACGTTCCACTTGGTGCGTTGGAGGTATCCGGCTGAGGGGGATTCTTGGAGTTGATACCGCGTATCAATCGGACCGTCTTCGGCTTTCCGCCCCTTTGGGCACCAGCCCCCATAAGGGATACCCCTATTAATTGCGAAATCCAACCCTGCTCGATCCGCGCCTGTTTGTCCGCCCGAAACAATTCTCATGCGAAGTAGCATACGGCAGGAATCGCGACAAAGGTTGTCCTATGCATCACTTGTCTTCGAAAACGCTTCCCACAGCGGCTCCAAATCCGGGTCATCCAGAGCAACAGCCCGGAAGCTCCGGTCCAGAGTGATGGCCTTACCTACTCTCCACTTGGCCTCGTCTATCTCCCCGAGCTGGCAGGCGTAGCATCCCAGATTGAAGTGGATGATCGCCACCTCAGGATGCAAGGTCTCGGCCTTGGACATAATCTCCCTTGCAGCAACGATGTTATTTGCCCGGCGGCTTGCATACGCCCAGTTGACCCACCAGTCCGGGGACTGTGGGTTTGATCGCGCCATGTGGCCGGCAACTGCCTCTGCCATCTCCCAGCTCTCTGTCGTCGAGTAGATGAAGTAGCGCATCGTGAGAACCTCCGGCAGCGTTCGGGATTCCGGCGCAATCTCTTCAAGTTCGTCTGCAGCCTCTATCGGCATCCCAAGTTCTAAATAGCCATGGGCTGCTGTCAGATGACGTTCTACATCAGTCATTTTCACATGCTTTATGCCCTCGCTACTTGGAGTTCTGCAAGCTGCGTTGTGCGTCGCCGCGATCTTTGCTCCAGGTGGAGTTCCATGTAGCGATTCCGCGTGTATGATGCGCCTCAAGATAAAGCACAATCCATTCGCCGCTCTGAAATGCTCCACACTGGGGATCTCGCCATGGTATTCCTGCAGACAATAGGAAAACTCGTATGAGCCATCTTTACCATGTTGGCGCGAGTGGCATTCATGGCCGGGGTGTGTTCGCTGGGCGGATGATCCTCCGGGGCGAACGGATCGGGGTGATACGTGGCAGGATCGCCGCCAGATTTTGCCTTGGCCGTGGTCCCCAGCACGTAATCGAACTGGATTCGGGGCACCTGGTTCCAATTGGAAACCCGCGTGGGCTATGGCTCATGAACCACAAATGCCAGCCGAATGCGGTTTTGATTCCCAAACTCAGGTCAGTTGATGTTTTGGCACTGCGGAAGATTCGGAGCGGTGAGGAGATCGTCTGTGACTACAGGCCCAGCTACTACGAGGGACGTCTGCCTTGCCTGTGTGGAGCACGCAAATGCGCAGGATGGCTCTGAGCTGCGAAGGAAGAAGCCCTTCGAGCAGTCATGGTTTCCTTTTAGTCGCGCTGGAAAGATCGCGTAGCACACCATCATCGACGGCAAGAAACCATTGATCCCAGCCAGTCGGATACTTGGCAGAGGCCAAGTAAACCCACCTGCGCGGCCTTTGCGGAAGGAGACCCAGATTAGACACCATGCTTCCGGAGCCTCACCGCTAACACGGCGGTCGCCGCCCGTAGTATCGCTTCTCCTTCAACAGACAGACCCGTGCGTGTGGACGATCTCACCCCACGCTTAAGGAACTTGTGATCTGAAAAATGCGCTAGGTAACGGCTGGTCTGGTCGCCTCGGGATCGCCCGGGGTCTCCTTGCCCCTCGGGCACCGTTTTGCTGGGAAAGGGTGCGTTCCCTCGAGCGATTAAGAATACCCCGGCCGGGGCTGGGGCTTTGGCCCCGCTCAGCCGTGGGTGAAAAACGGCTCTGCAGGCATGTTCGGTTTCCATTCGCGGTTGCCGTCCAGGAACTGATCTTGAAATTCATTAATTGCCCGACACCCAGCCTGCTCCAGAATGGCATCGGAAGCAGACCTTGCTCATCCTTGAAATGCCCAAAAGCGGAGCTGAAGTATTTTCAGACGGTGGCCAAAAGGGGATACATTGATCAGGGTGACAGCGTCACTCGGCTATCCCTTAACCTGACTCCTCAAGTCCGTTATTTATCTCCAATATAGACGGAATTCCAGAAAGGCACATAATCAACCTTAAATATTCTTTCGAGTTTCAATGAAGTCCGATTTGGTAAGGTATTCAAGGGCTGGCGATGCTTTTCATTATCGATGGGCTGCTCGCCAATGCCTGAGGATGATCGATCCCCAGTCGAGGCTGGATAGCATCACCGTCGAGGCATCGAAAGACCGCCAGTCTCCGGGGGAACTGGCAATCGACATCGCCGAATACAGTGGGACGGATGGAGAAAATCCGACCGTCGCGTATCGCCAGCTCAAGCACAGTTGTGTCCGTGTGAAAGTACCGTTCACGATCGGCGAATTGAGCCGCACACTCGGAGAATTTGCCGAGCGGTTTCGAGCGGAGGAGAGACGACGCCGTCGACACGGCAGGCGGCGACATGCCACGTTTTCGATCGTTACGAACCGTGCCATTCACGCGGGGCTGAAAAATGCCGTGCTGCGAATCGGCGCTGGTGAAAGGGCACAAGAAAAAGACAGGCAACTTCTCGAGCGCGTAACGCGACTCAGGGGTGCGCAACTCACACGCTTTTGCAAGGTGCTGGTATTCGAAGATCGGGAGGGCGACTACCGCGCTCAAAAACGGAAACTTCACGGAGAACTTTCCTCATATCTCGTGGGGTTTATAGACAGTGCCGAAACGGGGCAACTGGTCGATTTAATCGAGGATCGGGCGCTCCCACAGTCTGAAGATGGGAAAACTAACGGTGAGATCGTCGTTGAAGACGTGCTGCAGAGGCTGGGCGTTACTTCGCGCCGCCAGTTGTTTCCCGCGCCGCCCGTATTCGAGCCTCTCGCCAGTCCCATCGTGCGGGAGCAGCACAAGGAGATCGTTCGTCATATACTAGATTCTGGACCACCCGCGATCGTCCATGCCGCCGGAGGTGTAGGAAAGACAATAGTCGCACGCCTACTGACCGACTCGCTACCGGCTGGCTCGGAGGCTGTGCTTTACGATTGCTTTGGCGGTGGCACCTATCGCAGCCCCGGCGAGCCTCGCCATACCGCACAGGTTGCACTCGTGCAGATCGCCAGCACGCTGGCTGCACGAGGTCTTTGTAGGCCACTGCTCCCGCGTGCGGAATGTGGCCCTTCTGAATACTTCCAAGCCTTTGTCGAGCGTCTCTCGGCCGCAATAGAGAATCTGAATGTCATGCAGCCAGGAGCCTTGTTGGTGGTGATGATTGACGCAGCGGACAACGCCGAGATGGCGGCACATGAATATGGCGATCGCTGCTTCGCGGCAGACCTCTTGCGCCAGCAGCTTCCGGCAGGTTGTCGGCTTGTGATGTTTTGCCGTAGCGAGCGCCGTGAGCTTCTCCAGCCGGCAGCCAGCATCAGGCAATTTCAGCTCAGGCCTTTTAGCGAAGCGGAGAGCATGCTTCACCTACGCAGGAGATTTCCGAATGCAACCGACCACGATGGGCGCGAGTTTTTCCGCCTGAGCAGTGGCAATCCTCGAGTGCAGGCCAACGCCATGAACGCAGGCCATCCCTCTCTCGATGCGATGCTCTCCAGTCTCGGCCCAAACGTCACGACCATCGACGGCCAAATTGAGGGGCAGTTGCAGATTGCCGTCGACCGGGTAAAGGATTCCTATTCGCGGGAATTCGCTCGCCATGTGGACGATCTCTGCCGTGGGTTGGCGAATCTTCCTCCCCTCATTCCCATCCCCGTGCTCGCAGCTGCTGCGCGCGTGACGGCTGCGGAAGTCTCCAGCTTCATCAGCGATCTCGGAACTCCGCTTTGGTCTTCCGACGATGCGGTTCAGTTTCGCGACGAGCCCACCGAGACATGGTTTCAGCGACGCTTTGCGGCGAATGCGCAACAGATCACTAGGTATGTAGAGATTCTCGAGCCACTCGCTTCGGAATACACCTATGTCGCCAAGGCGCTCCCTCAGCTATTGCTAAAGTCGGGCGAACACGATCGCTTGATCGAGCTTGCGCTGTCGGATTCCCATCTTCCCACGGTAAACCCTATCGACAAGCGCGACGTGCATCTCTACCGGCTCCAGTTCGCATTCAAAGCAGCGTTGAAGCAAAGCCGACTGGCGGACGCCGCTCGCATCGCACTGCGCGCCGGCGAGGAAAGCGCGGGCACTAAGCGTCAGAGTGCCCTGCTGCGGGCAAACCTCGACCTCGTCGCCGCGTTGCAAGACACCAGCCGCGTGCGGGAACTCGCTTGTAGCCAGGTACTGAAGGGGGGTTGGGAAGGCTGTGAAAACCTCTACTCCGCCTCGCTCCTTTCTGCGGTGCCCGATTTCAAAGGTGAGGCGCGCAGCTACCTGCGGTCGGCCACGCGATGGATCACTCTTTTCTACGAGAGGCTCTCGCATGTCACTGCGCCGCTCGCTCGAAGCAAATCGGAACTTTCGAAGCGGGACATCCTTGAGTTGGCTTGGGCTCATTACCATCTCTTCGGCAGCTCCAGGCTCGCCGGAAGGATCAAGCACTGGAGGCCATTGGAAATGGTCTTCGATGTCATGAAACTCATCGCCGAGCGACTTATCGACGCTGGGCGCTTTAAGGAAGTCGACCAACTATTGGAGGACAATCGCTGCAACACGTACGTCGTCCTAGCCATCGTTGATGAGCTCAATGCCGTTGCTCGCCTGCCGCAAAGAAAATATCTGGCGGCTACGCTCCAGACTCTCGCCGCCCCCCGTCGGCGGCCTAAGCGACCCGCGGGAGTGTCCATCGAAAAACCACTCACTGCTGCCGTCGTCTCCTTTCTTGAGGCCTGCGCCGCTTACGCGTTACCGCGGCGGACGATCCTGCGAGCATTGAACTATTACACGCCTACCGTTGCGAATAGCTTGATGGACAGCGACCATTCCGAGGCTGGACGAGGCACGTTTCTCCGCGGCGCAACCTTGCGCGCTATCCTCGAGGGCAAGCCTGCGCCGGAGCTGGATGCGCTGCTTCCCAAGCCGTCGAAAAGGAAGGGCGCTTGCGCACCAGTGAGAAGCCAGAACGACCTGCGTCACAAACTTGGGGTGTTGTTGCCTTGGCACCAGGCGCGCATGTTGCTCGTGACTCGCATCCCTGGTTGTAGGCTAGACCTCGAGGCCACGGCCACTAGCTCTCGCGTCAGCCAAGCCTCCTACTACCAAGACTTCGATCGCATGACACGCGAGACAACCGCAATCCGGTTTCGCGTCCTTGCATGGAAAAAGGACGCAACAGCATTGGAATTAGAGGCCTTCGTCCGCGAGACTCTGCGCGACCGTGAACCCAAACTCTGGCTTTATCAAAAAATCGACGCGCTGCGGGTATCGGTGCGCGCACCACATCTCGCCCGCTTGCTAGACCCTTTGGAGGCAGCGTGCAACAATGATCTTGCCATCCCCGGCCACGACACGCCAGAGGAGAGAGCGGAATCTTTGACGAGCCTTGCTCGCGCGCTCTGGGCGCAGAGTCCCGACGAGGCCAAGGCCCATTTTGCTAATGCCGTCGATGCCGTCTCCAAATTTGGTGATGAGATGCTCGACCGCTGGACCGCGCTCACCACACTGGCGCGCCATTCCGCCTCCTCGAGCCGCATCGACCAGCCGCTCGTCCATCGTTTCGTCCGATGCGCAGAGATGATCGGCGAGACTGTCGCGAGAGAGAAGCACTGGAATCGAAATGACGTCTTCCGCATTGCCGCGGAGCTTGATCCGTCATTCGCGATTGCGGCACTCAGTCGATGGCGCGACCGCGAGATCGGTTTTTTTCCCCGCCAGATGCAGGCGCTCACTACATCGCTCGTCGAGCAGAAATTGATTTCCCCTTCGGCCGGCTACAGTCTCTCTGCCTTCTTTGACGGAGCTACTGCGCTACCCACGATCTCGGCCTGCCTACGCGGCATCCATGATCCACACACGAGTGAGAAGTTTCTCGCCCTCGCCATCGACAATCTTCAACTCGACGGGATCGACAAACATGACTGGGAAGAATTGCGTGCCCTAGCACACGAACTCAAACTGCCTACCGAGAAGCTAGACCACATTATTCATTCAGCTCGGAAATCGCGATATTGGAGAGGTGAATCCATTCCTCGCACCCGTCGGTGTGCCGTCAGAAAAAACCCACCTATCGCGTCCCTGTTCAAGGGCGTGGATCTCCTAGCTCCCGGTTCGTTGCGTCGTCTCCTTGCTGCGGACGAGGCAACTCATGCCTCCACCCCCATGGAGATATGGAAAGAGCTTATCGCGCGCATTCCTTTTGGTCAGGAGGCAGCTTTTCTCAACATCCTTATCGAGGAGCAATCATTGGATCTGCACGCTTTCACCCGGGCGCTGGATGTCATCCGCTCTTGCTGGATGCAGAAGGCATCGATCAAGCGTGCATGGCCCTCATTTTTGAAGGCCATCGGTCGGCGTTTTGCCGAGGAGCTATCGAATGTCTTTCGCTGGGAATATTGGCAGCGAGACATGGGTTTCTCGCCCGACGAGATCGAGGCTATCCGCCTCGGCACCATCGAAAGGCTCTCGGACTCCACCGATTTGTTCGATGCAGAGACGCTGTTCGGATTCGCTGCGAAAGTCGCCGCCGACCTCACCCCCGATCAAGCCGCTGCCGTGCTCGACTACGCCCTCGAGCGCTTCGAGATGCATATGCCAGCTGAGAGTGGCGATGGTCCTTGGTCCGACTCGCTCGAAGTACCCGCGGACGTCGCCTCTGCCACCGCTGGGCTCGTCTGGTCTGCCCTCGCTTCTCCGGATGCTGCGACGCGCTGGCACGCCGCCCACTGCACCCGACGCCTCGTCGAGCTTGGCTGTCAACCGGAGATCGACGCATTGCTCTCCTGGATGCAGCGCGACACTATGAACGCCTTCGGCAGCCCAAAACTTCCCTTCTACCGCCTGCACGGCGAACTCTACCTGCTCATCGCTCTCGCACGCACCGTAGAAGGCCACGAGCAGATGTTGGGACGACATGCTGCCTATTTCGCCTGGACTGCACTGCACGGCAGAGACCACGTCTTGATCCAGGGCTACGCCTCCCGCATCGCGCGAGCCATCGAGGCCGCTTTTCCCGGCACCTACCCGCCAGCGACCGCTGCGCAGCTCGCACACGTTGGGAGCAGCCCCTTTCCCACCTTGGAAATTTCTAAAGACACCACTTTCGATAGCCCCGCTCATGCCGCAGGTACAGTCGATACGTTCATCAAGTGCCACATCGGCATGGACTTTGAGCAATACTGGCTCCGTGATCTGGGCGATGTTTTCGGTATCTCGCAGATTCAAGTCACCGAACTCGTGCGCGAAATCGTCGCGCGCGAGTGCACGACCCTCGATTCCGGCGGCCACATCGACGATCCCCGCCGCCAATTATGGAATATATCGATGGGCCGCACCTTTTCCGGTGATCGCTCCAGCTACGGCCGCACGGATGATTTCTGTTTCTATCACGCTTACCACGCAATGCATGCCGTCGCCGCCACCCTGCGTCGGAGCATGCCCGTCGTGCGCAGAATTGACCGCGTGTTTGGCGACGAGGGTGACCGTTGGGCCTACTGGCTCGATCGTCACACCCTCACCCGAGCCGACGGACGCTGGCTAGCCGACCGGCGCGATCCCTCACCCACCTACCGTCGCGCGTGGACAGCCCAGTCCATAGACGGTGATTTCCCCTGGCAACTCACCGCCAGCGACTTCTACGACGCCCTTCATTGTCAGAGCCCGTTGCGCGGCGCACTCTGCGTGCACGGTTTCTGGACCGATTGCGACAGCCGCTACAACGCCGAGAGGATTAACATAACCAGCGCTCTCGTGCCCCGCGAAACGGCCGAGGCCCTTGCTATCACCCTGCGTGACGGCCTCTCCCGCCACGACATGCCCCTTCCCGCCTACGGGGACGAGTCCGACAATGAAGGCACGCCTCCGCTTTTCTCTCTGGAAGGCTGGCTAACGCTCAAGGACGGCGGTGGCGAGCGCCTCGACTACTTCGATCCGAAGGCCCGGCGCATTGCCTATCCACCCATTGGCATCGGTGCCCGCTTTCTCTCTCTGCTCGGCCTTGTGGCGGATGCTGAGTCCAGGCAGTGGCATCGAGCCGGTAATCTCGTCGCTCTCGGCGAGATCTGGAGCGAGCGACTGGAGGACGAGTCCCGTTACCATCAATCCCCTTACCGCTCCGGTCGCCGCCTGTGGGTCGCCGTCGATGTGCTCCGGCAGTTGTGCTTCGCCACGGGGAAAGACTTGATTTTCAGCGTCGCTCTTGGACGCGACGCCGACCATTCTTCTCACAAACCCGACTTTCCTTACATACCCGACAGCTACAAAGTCTTTCTCTTCTCTGCAAATGGCCGACTCCACGACGCGCAGAAAATCCATCACCCTCGGTAGGAAACTCATCGCTCAACTCGGCGGCTCGCGCGACTCTGACACGCTCAGCCGCTGGATGGCCCACTATATTGCCGAGTGCATCACCCTCGCCGAAACCGCCACCGGCCCCCACAAGAGCAGGCTCCAGCAGCGGTGCCATGAGGCTATCCTCGCCCTGTGGGAAAAACGCAACTCGCTGCCAGATGGCCTCCGCCCCTTTAATGGGTTCGAGCCCATCTTCCGCGCCCTCGCCTCCATCGATCTCGAGAATCGCCCCTCCTACTACCTCGCCTCTTTGCGCCGCGATGGCAGGGCACCCGCCAATCGTCGGGAGAAAGAGGTCGCACAATTCGTCGAGCTCGTCATCGCCGTCGACAAAGCCGCCCGCGCAATTATTGAGTACAGCCTCATGTCCGCGGTCGAGACAGCCTCTACTCCGGATCTCCAAGCCCTGCTTGCGGAGGCGCGCGCCCTTGCCTTTGATAGCGACATCGACGTCCTCATTCGCCTCTCAAAACATTCAGGTAATGATACGGACAAGATTGAAAGCTACCTGGCAGCCGAGGTCCAGCGGACCGAGAGTCGCCTAGCCATGCTCAATAACTTCTTTACGATCTGCGAGCAAATCCGCCCCCTCTTCGAAAGACGTCTGGAAAAAGCCCGTGCTCACCTCAAAGCAGCTCACAGGACATCTCGTCCTACCTCGCGATCGAAAAAAGGCACCTCCAAAAAGTCTTCGTAATCATCTGGTGGCGATGCTTCTCCCAAAACCGAGGCCTTTCGCGAATCCCAGCAAATCCGATGCGTCAACTTCGCTACAGAATTCGTCAAAACGGCGCCCAGAACGTAAATCCAAGTTAGGTCGCTGCGCTGAGCACAGAAGCTGCTCGATTTCACTGTTTCTATAAACTTCCGTGACGAACCGTTTTGCGCGGACGGGTGCGTGGCCTCTGGCCGGAGACACACACGCGCCGCTGCCTAGGCGGCCGATTTTTCCATGAGCGAAAGAATTCGCATGATCGTTTCGTTGAAAGCTACCTTGAAAGCCTCATCCTGGCGGAGTTGATACAGCTCCATGTCGGTCTTGCGTTGAGCGAGAACGGCGTGGTTGATGAGGTCGGCGAGGGCGATCTCGCGGTTTTGCGGATCGGCTTTCACCACCTCGGCGTAGCGGGCGTCATTGCGGACGCGTTCGACGATGTTGACCAGTTTCACGCGCTGCTCTTCCGGCGTGGCACTCCAAGCGCTGAACCAGCGTTCGTTGAAGGCGGTAATGATGTCATCCAGGGGCTCGTGATCTTCCTCGCCGCCGTGGTGACCGCGGACGTTGGGGTTCTGCGGGTCGAGGGTGGTAGGAGAGGGATCCAGGCCGATGGACTCATTCAGCCGCACGCGTTCTAGAGCATAGGTGCTCAGGTCCACGCTTTCCAGTAGCGGGTCGAGTTCGTCCTTCTCTTTGTCCTTCACCTTGAGCTTGGGGATGAGGAACTTCAGGAACCAGTGCAGCTTTTCCCACTCCATTTTCTCGAAGGGAATGATGCAGGCGAGTTGGCCGTAGATTTTCACGAACTGCTTGGCCTTGATCTTGAAGTCGATCTTGTCCTGCTCGGATTCGATAAGGTCAAATCGCGCTACGCAGTGGTCAATGATCGGGTGGAGTTGCTCGGGCGGGGCCTTCTTGAAGAAGGCTTCGTTAAAGCGGTCCACGTCGTCTTGGTTGTAGACCTCGGCCTCGTCGAGTTCGTCCTTCAGATCGTGGAGGACGTTGATGTCCGTCGGTTCGCTCAGGCTGGTGGCGGTGAAGAAGGGGTCGAAGGCGTCCTTGATCTCGGCGGCGGTGTTGTAGAAGTCGAGGATGAAGGAGTTCTGCTTCGCCATCTTCGGGTTGCACCGGTTCAGGCGAGAGAGCGTCTGCACGGCCAACACGCCTTGCAGCTTCTTGTCGACATACATCGTGTGCAGAAGTGGCTCGTCGAAGCCGGTCAGGAACTTGTTCGCCACCACCAGCAGGCGGTAGCCAGGCTTCTTGAGGTTCGTGCGGATGTCCTTCTCGGGAAAGCCGTTCAGGCTGTCCTCCGTGTGCTCGATGCCATCCATCACCTTCTTGCCGGAGAAGGCGATGATCGGCTGAAAGTCGGCGTTGGCCTTCTTGAGTTCCTCGCGGATGGCAAAGAAGTAGCGGATGGCGCACTCGATGTTGCGCGTTACCACCATGCCGCGGGCCTGTCCTTTGAGCAGCTTGGGCTTCACCACATGGTCCATGAAATGTTTCACCATCAGCGCGGCTTTGGTGCCGATGGTTTGACGGTGGGCTTCGACATAGCTGCGGAGCTTCTTCTGCGCCTTGACGCTCTCGAAAGACGGGTTGTTCTCGATCGACTTCTGGACCTCGTAGTAGCTCCGGTAGGTCGTGTAGTTGGCCAGCACGTCGAGGATGAAATCCTCCTCGATGGCCTGCTTCATCGAATAGAGATGATGGGGCTCGAATCCGCCGCTGGCGTTGGGCTTGCCAAACTTCTCCAGAGTGGCGGGCTTGGGCGTGGCGGTGAAGGCGAAGAAGCTGGCGCTCTTACCCATCTTGCGCTTGCCCATGGCTTGCAGCATGAGATCCTGCCAGTCCTCGGGCTCTTCTGCGTCCTCGGTGGCACCGATGGCTTGGTTCAGCTTATCGGCGGCCACGCCGCTCTGGCTGCTATGGGCCTCGTCGACGAGCACGGCGAACTTCTTGTCACTCATGTTGGCGATTCCATCGACGATGAAGGGGAACTTCTGGATAGTCGTAGTGATGAGCTTCTTGCCGCTCTCCAGATGGCTGCGCAGGTCGCCGGCGCTTTCGGCGTGGGCGATAAGGTTCTTCACCTCGGAGAACTGCTTGATATTCCCGTCGATCTGCTTGTCCAGTACGCGGCGGTCCGTCACCACGATCACGGAATCAAAAAGGTTCGTCTGCCCGGTGCTCTCGTAAAGTTCGATGAGCTGGTAGGCCAGCCAGGTGATGCTGTGGCTTTTGCCGGAACCCGCGCTGTGCTGGATGAGGTAGCGCCCGCCCACGCCTTCGCTTTGCACTAAACTCAGGAGCTTCCGCACCACTTGGAGCTGATGGTAGCGAGGGAAGTATAGGATGGTGCTGGTCTTCTTCGTCTCCGTGTCCACTTCCTCCACCACCTTGGCAAAATGCTCGATGATGTTGCACAGGCTCTGCCGGGAGAGGACATCGGTCCACAGGTACGCGGATTTCGGACCGTCGGGGTTCGGTGGGTTGCCTTTGCCGGCCCCGTTCGGCTGGCCTTGGTTGAAGGGCAGGAAGTAAGTGCCAGCGCCATCAAGTTTCGTAGTCATCCAGACCTCGTCAGAATCAACGGCGAAGTGGACGAGGCAGCGGCGGAAATGGAAGAGCGTCTCGTTAGGGTCGCGATCGTCGCGATACTGTTTCTTCGCGTGGTTCACGTTCTGGCCGGTCCATGGGTTTTTGAGTTCCAGCGTCACCAGCGCCAGACCATTGATGAAAAGCACCATGTCCACCGACTTCAGAGGGTCAGCCACGGAGTAGTGGACCTGTCGGGTTACCGAGAACAGGTTGCTCTCGAACTTCGCATTCACCTCCGGGTTCAGGTCGTTGTAGGGCAGACGGTATAGCAGGTCGAGGTGAGCGTTGTCTACCTCCAGCCCCTTCTTCAGCACGGTGAGGATGCCGTCCTTCTTCAGCTTGCGGTGCAGCCTCTCCAACACCTGCCGCTTCCAGTCGGGCTTGTGATGAAGCTTCGCCAGCTCCTTCGCCTGCGTGCTCTCCAGAAACTGCCAGAGCATCACCTCATCCACGGCGAACTCTGCATTGAAGCCGCCCGGCTTCCCGTGCTTCCAGCCATTGCCGCCGTAATCAGGAGAGGGCACAGCCTCCCTGTCAGCCGTTGGCGCAACCGTGACGCTGCCGGTCAGGGCGCGTTCAATAGAGGCTTCCAGAGCGGCTTCGGAGGTTTGGGAGGGCATCAAGTATTAGTTCTGGATATGAGCCACGCTGTTGAACTCCTCAGCTGCCACTCGTTCCCGTTCAAGATACGAAGATGCCTGCATCGCTAGCCGCGGACTCTTTCCTTCTGGTTTCCAGTCGACAGCTTTGCCTGACGAGTGCTTCCGTGTAATCGGAAAGCCAACTCCGAGTGTCATAGAGAACAGGTCAAAAAAACGACGAGGACCAACTCCAAAAAAAGGCTCAAACTTCACGCGATCATCCCGACCGACGTGAGCACCACCTTCATCTATGCCCTCATTCTGAGGATAGCTTATTGTAATCGCGTCCTTGTGGAAATCGAACGCTTTGCTCTTCAGATATGGTTCGACAAAGACAACGCGTCTAATGCCTGCGGCGATGATATGCTTTGCGCAGTTATGGCAGGGAAATGTGGTGCAATAGATTGTGGCGTCTTTGGTAGAGACCCCCTTTCGTGCGCATGCAAGCAGGGCTTCCATCTCGGCGTGCACGACGCGTCCATATTCTGTAAGGCTGCGAATTGGGCTTTCCCCGAGAACATCTCGCAGAGCGTCAATCAGTGTTGGATCAAACTCCGCCTTCTTTACCTCCTCCACGATTTTGTTGATCAGTAGATCCTGTTCCGATCTGTTTGAGTCAAATCCCCGCATGTAATCACGGCCTTTGTTGGCGTCGAGTATCTCACCCGACTTTGGATTGAAGAAGGGCCAGTAAAGGCCGCCGCCAGCGCTTGGGCAATCATTGGCACCTGTAGATATGATTTCACCATCCTTAGCAACAACCGCACCCACTTGCCGAGAGAGATCGGCAGAGCGCAGCGAGGAGGTAAAGGCTAGAAACATCGCGTATTCACCAAAGGTTGGAGTTTTGTGTGGGTGTCCGAAAATGATGTCCACAAAACGATAGATCGAGGCTTCAACCCGCCGCTGGTTGTGGGAGGTTTCATCTTCTGTGGACTCGCTAGCCCAGCCCCGTAGAGTGGCTTGAATATGTGACGTTTCATGATCGTCGCCGCTCCAGCCAACGAAAAAATCAGACAAATGGAAGGTATCGTTTACTTGCTGACCGAATTTGACATCTTCCTTTCTGTCCCGATCCATTAGCAGCTTGGCTTCTGTTTCACTCATCTTGCGAATCCTAGTGAGATGGGCACGACGCATGGCCGGGTGAGCATGCACACCGACCAGATAGAATCCTCTGGGATATAGCTCGCGAAGTTTTCGAACTTCGTCCGGATGCTTCAGGGAATGAATCAGAAATGCTGTGCGTGATGTAAATCCGGGTCTCTTGCGCCGTTTGGCAATTTCAGCTGCTACGCCTTTAGCAAGAAAATCAGTCCCATGAGCGCGTCGAGCTTCAGTACCTATGCTCATCATTTTGTCGATACGTTCGTATGCACTCGCGACTTTACTTGAGGCCGCTTGGTCAATCTTGGGAAGGACGCTTTGAGTGACTTTAATCTCTTCAGTCGCATAGCCGAATAGCTCTAAGCGGCGTTTCACTGCTCCTTCGGCGATCGTCAGATCAACACCAACAGCGGCAACGAAAGCAATGACGAGTTCGTTGCCGTCAGCAAAACCTTCAGAAGAAGTGAGGAGATTGTCCTCGGCGATCGCATGAGTGCTCATAGGCCGCATTCCACCCTAACTTTCCCCGTAACCGTGTGGGCGATTAGGGTGCTGCGCAGGGTTTGCAGGGTTTGGATTAGGGATTCGACTTTGTGACCCAATACCTGGAACACGGCTTTTAGTCCGGAGACGGCTTTCATGATGTCTGCCTGCTCACTGATGGGCGGAAGCGGGATCGAGATGTTCGCGATCATAGCCGTGTTCAGGTTGTCCATGGTGGAACCAACAGACTGGAGCGTTAGCAAGGCAGCAATGCGATAATCGGATAGCACTTGAATCAAATAAGCGGGATCGAAGGTTCCTGTTTTGGGTCTGAAGAGCAGACTGCCTGTCCCGCAAAGCCAATCGCGTTCGACCTCAGTCACGAGAGCACATCGGCCGAGTTCGCCTCGACGAGCAAAGACGATGTCGCCGGGCTGGAGCTTATGGCGGCCAAGGATAGTTGCTTTCCTTTCGCTCACGGCGCAACACCTGTCCGGCACAATCGTACCGTCCTTCATGTGACTTGGATTGACCACAGGAACACCGCCTTCGACGTATTCCACGGAATGAAGCTGGCTGCCAAAAGGTCCAGTCTGGATCATGGCTGCTAGATGGCGCAGTTTCATCCGCTGCCAGTGGCGCGGCATCGAAGGAAGCCACTCAATGCCGGAGTCTTGGAGGTGGGAGTTTGGGTGGACACCGCGGGTGACGGCGCGGTTGATGAGGATGGCCTTTTGCTCGTCCAGTAGCTTGATCTGCCGCTGCTTCTTTGCGATCAAGGCGTCGATCTGCGCCGTCTTCTCATCCAGGAAGGCAACGATGCGGTCTTGTTCGGCGCAGGGTGGGTAGGTGAGCTGAAGTAGTTTAAAATCCTCCCAACGCATGTCCCACTGTCCGACACGAACGCCATACGAAATGGCATCCAAGGCACCGACCAGCGGACGCGAACGCAGAAGATAATGAAGGTAGCGTCCGTTCACTTTATTCTGGTCAATCCTGCAAGTGATGTAAGCGGGACTGACGATGCCGTGATGCTCGCTAACACCAAGGGAGCCCTGCCATGCCTTCATCTTGTTCACCGCAAGGTCACCAGGCCGAATCACCTTGTAATTTGACGTGTCCAACGAGGTGGCGTTGTGATTGTCATCTCGGGAGTCTTTGGGAATCACGCCATACTCTCGGTAAACCGAGAGCACTGGAAGATCGGACCGGTTTCGTTCGGTACTGAGTTCCGCGCATGCCCGCAAAGGATCGACACTCCAATGCTCCGGCACGTCCCCGAGCCATTCGACGCCGGAGTGTTTGTAGGAGGGGTATCTCCGGAAGGCGGGCATGGTTCAGGGCTGGGCGAAGCAGAGGATCTGCTCCAGGAGGCCTTCGGTCTCGGTATCGAGCTGGCGAATCTCGGCGACGACGTCCTCCAGCGGGCGCAGGGGTTGATGTTGGTAGAAGTATTTATTGAAGCTGATCTCGTAGCCAATGACGGTTTTGTCCTCGTCCACCCAAGCGTCAGGCACATGCGGCAGCACTTCCTTCTGGAAGTAGGCGACAATCGCTTTCTCCGGAGGCAGCGGGCCGTCGGGTCCAGCGAGGTAGGTCATAGGAACGTTCTCAGTGTCCCGCAACTCGCTGTCCGGCTCGTAGTGAGAGATGGTGCCGGAGTCGATGGCGGAGATGAACACGCGGGCGGCGGCGGAATTGAAGTCTGGGCCAATGTCGAGCAGGGTCTGGTCAGTGAGGATCGGCTTGGCCTCGGGATCGCGCCAGGAGACGGTGTCGAGGATGGACTTCACATCGGCGGGCTTAAGGTCGAGCTTGAGCTTCTTGACGGCCTTCCGCGTGTCTTCGGCGAATACATTGAAGTCGTGACTGATGTCCTCACCGAGATGCGTGTGCAGCTGCTCCGCCGCAACGAGGAGATCGTGCCGAGTGGTCCAAGTGGTGGTTTCGAGGAGCTTTTTCTTGTTCGCCGGGGTGATCTCGATCTGCTCCTTCTCCAGCCAGTGCTCAATGGCTTCCTTTTGCGTTGTAAGGAAGCCCTTCTCATAGACATTCTCGCCCCACTGCTGCCAAATCCATTCCATCTCGGTAGCGAGCGCGGGAAGGAAGCGAAGGGTGGCGATGCGGTCGGCGGTGTATTGCGCGGACTTCCGCAGTGGGCGCTCGACGGTGATCTTCCAGTAGCCGAACTCGTGGTTGGGCAAGACAAGGGTCTTCAATACTCCCTGTCCTGTCTTCCCAGTGTCGAGAAGCTCGAGGTAAGCGCTGGTGATCTGGTCAAGGTGGGCGGCGGTGAAGGCGCAGTTCTTTTCGCCGAGGTTCTTGCGCAGCTTCTCGTAGAGCTGAGAGGCGTCGATTAGCTGGACCTTGCCACGGCGCTGCGGGGCCTTGTGGTTGGACAGGACCCAGATGTAGGTGGTGATGCTTGTGTTGTAGAAGATGCTGTTTGGAAGCTGGATGATGGCCTCGAGGTAGTCGTTCTCGGTAAGGTAGCGGCGAATGTTGCTGGCACCGCCGCCGGCATTGCCGGTGAAGAGGGCGGAGCCGTTGTGAACGCTGGCGATGCGGGTGCCAAGCGGGCTGTCGCTGAGGCGCTTCATCTTGCTGACCATCTCCATGAGGAAGAGGAGCTGGCCGTCATCCACGGCAGGCGCGGCGGAGACGGTCTGCCGCTCACCATTCACATCCGGGAGCACGACTTCGAAGCGGCCGTCGATGATGACGGTCTGACTGCCCTGCTTTTCCAGAATCTGGCCCTGGTCGGTCTTCCAGCTCTTCCCATATGGGGGATTGGAGAGCATGAAGTCGAAGCGCAGGGAGCTAAACTCGTCGGTCGCGAGGGTGGAGCCGTAGCGGATGTTCTCCGGATTGTTCCCCTTGATCATCATGTCCGACTTGCAGATGGCGTAGGTCTCGGGGTTGATCTCTTTGCCATAGAGATAAACGGAGGCGCTGGAACGGATCGGGCCGTCGGGATGGAGGATGTAGTCCTGAGCCTCCGTCAGCATACCGCCGGAGCCGCAGGCGGGATCGTAGATTGTGATAACGGGCGGGAGCTGGTCCTTCACGGGCTCAATGAGCAGGTGGACCATGAGCTGGATGACCTCGCGCGGGGTGAAGTGCTCACCGGCTTCCTCGTTGTTCTCTTCGTTGAACTTGCGGATGAGTTCCTCGAAGACGTAGCCCATGCCGAGATTGCTGAGGCCGGGTAGTTTTTTTCCGTCCTGCGCGGTGGTGTCGTTGGGGCTGAGATTGATCTCCGGGGAGACGAACTTCTCAATCACACCGAAGAGGGCATTGGCCTCAGCCATCTTCCGAATCTGATTGGCGAGGTCGAACTTCTCGATGATCTCGCGGACGTTGTCGCTGAAGCCGTCGAGGTAGTGGGTGAGATTCGCGACGAGCTGGGAGGGATTCCCGAGCAGGGTCTTCAGGGTGAACTTGGAGGTGTTGTAAAACACCTGCCCTGAGGCATGGCGCAGGCCATCGGGATCAAGCAGCGGGAGCTTGGCCTCCTCCTTCTGAAAGCGCACCTCCTCTAGCACGGCGGCCTTGGTATCCTCCAGCAGGCAGTCGATGCGCCGCAGGACGAACATGGGAAGGATGACATCCCGGTATTTGCCCCGGACGAAGACATCCCGCAGGCAATCGTCTGCGATGGACCAGATGAAGGAGACGAGCTTGTTGTGCGCGGAATGGTCCATGGTTCCCTAGTGCTGAATCTAAAGTGACACCGAGCCTCTACGGCATCGCTTTGGATAGGGCGCATTCGCAAGCTCGTGGCCCGAAATTAATGCTGGGCCGATTACGTCCGACAAGAGTCCACAATCCATGGGCAGGTACTTATCAGACCTCCACAATCACTTCGAGACTGTTTTTTACACGATCAGCTCCTCATGCTGTAGTTTAGAGCGTGGGGCAGTCAGGATTTTTTTGCAGATCGTGAAGTCCAGAGGTCGAGGGACAGTGAGGAGAGAAAGTCGAAGAGTCGGGAGATTTCAGAGGCGGTGAGGGGTCGGCAGCCGCGCATGGGGTTCTCAAAGAGTTCCCATGAACAATCTTTAATCCATTCTCAGCCGGGAGGGGCAAAAACCCACCCCGGGTCAAGGTCCCATCTCTTCCTCTGGAAAACATTCCATTGCAGTCGAAAGCCGCGTAGAAGTTCCCCTTCCTGACATGCGCATCGCCACATGGAACCTGGAGCGGCCAAAACCCCGGCAGCTTGAAAAGATTGTGGCGCTCCAGACGCGCATGCATGCGATCGACGCGGACATCTGGATCCTCACCGAAACCAATTCCTGTGTTTCGCCGGGGAGCGAATACGAGCGCTTGGAATCCCGGCCGATCTCGGGATCCAAGCGCTACGCAGCCGGCGAGAACCGGACAACCCTTTGGTCGCGCCTCCCGATGGGGCCGGAGCCTTTTGAAACCCACGATCCAGAGACGGCGGTCTGCGCCGAAATCAAACACGGCGGCTCGCTATTTCTTATCTGCGGGACGATCATCCCTTACCGTGCGGCTGGAACCAGGTATCCCTATCGGTTCGAGGGCGCCCACGTTGAAGGCAAAAAAGCCTGGGAACTCCACTACCAGTCGATCGCCAACCATCGGGCCGACTGGCTCCGGCTTCGGGAGAAGTTCCCAGGTCACCTTCTAGTTGTGGCGGGAGATTTTAACCAGAATCGGGATGGCCGGCGTTGGTATGGTACAGAAAAGGGAAGGCAGGATTTGGGGGACGCGTTCGAGGGTGCGAATCTCCACTGCGAGACTGCGGGGGCGATCGAGCCAATTGAGAAAGGCGAGCAGTTCAATCCGGTGATCGACCACATCTGTCTGGACCGGGAGCTCGCCTCGCGGGTATCGGCCGTGCGGGGGTGGCTGCCCGGGGTGCCGGCAAAAGGAAAGCCTTACTCCGACCACACGGGTGTTTTTGTGGATGTGAAGCTCCCCTAAAACGCACCGTTTTGTGACTTTGGGTGCCTGTTGGAGGTCGATTCAGGGATGTTTCGATTGTATCGGGGAAATGTCCCCCATCAAAAAGTCTGGGAGGGGCTCCAGAAGAAGGATCTGACACAGGGAGGATGCCCCCCCGGCGCCATCTCCTACAACACTACACCTCATGGCGATAAGCCCTGCGCAGAACTGAAACGAGCTACCCCTGCGCGCAGAAACTTGGGCTGGTGGCGCTTGATGCGCCCTAGTTGCCTGGTGCCGTTCCAAGGCGATCACTGCCTCCATTATAAGGCTTCCGGCGGATCTTCGGACAGAAGCCAGGTGTTTATTCCTTCGACACGACCGGCGCGAATCTGGAGTTGGCACTCGCTGGCCCAAAGTGGTCAACCGTCGACAAAACGGTGATGGCTGAGATCAAGCTCGCGATCAGCCAGATCAAGAGCAGGCTGGATCCGGAAAAATTACCATTGGAGCACCCCAATCGCCCGTCAATCTACCCAATGGCGAATTTGGCCTGACGCATGACGCGGTCGAAAATCGGTTGTTCGAAAAGGGACCAACGGGCAAATCTGTCTACTTAGGTAGACAGATTTGAGCTTTTTTGATTTTTTTTCGGATTTGTAACAGGAAAAACGGGGTTGCTCTCTTTGTCACCTCAAGCATGAGGAGGAGAAAAATGCGGA
>CAZSMN010000008.1:0-29796 GCA_964607615.1 uncultured Chthoniobacterales bacterium
AATTTCCGGCACGGCGAACTTCCGGAAAAATGATACCGGCACCGTTACACTGACCGGAGCGAACAGTTATGCTCTCGCCACCAAACTCGAAGGCGGGACTCTGCGTTTGTCCGGCGGCACCAATCGCCTCCCAACGACCACGACCGTGCAGTTTCTCTCCGCCAGCACGCTTGATCTGACCAATACCACCCAATCGGTGGCAGCCATTACAGTTTTTGGTGGCGTCACCAATACGATCACTGGAGCAGGCGGAAGCCTGACTGTGACCAATAACGCCACATTCTCGGTGAATGCGGCTGACGCGACGGTCTTGGATATGTCCGGGTTGACCAACTTCACCTATAATCAGCCTACCAAAGATTTTGTTGTGAGGCCTGTGACGTCGGCAACCACGGCCAATAACACAATTAATCTGGCCAAGGCGGGGACCAACGCAATAACTGCATTGAACATAACGGTTGGCGGCGCCACTGGGACCAGCCAGGGCACTGCGCACGAAGGGCGTCTCACTTTGGGCGCAGCCAATAACTTTAATGCTACAAATTTCAACATAGGTGGGTTTAATGGCTCCGGTAGTGTGAGTTTTCAGTCCGGCCTCACTACTCCTACCTTGACGCTCCGTGGTCTCGCGGGTGGAAGCAGCGCGGCTACCCTATGGAAAATCGGTGAGACTAGCTCGGGCGTAAGGTCGGGAGCTGGCGTGGTCGATCTCACCGGTGGTTCGCTTGATGCTGTCGTGACAGACCTTGTTATTAACCGGCATATCGCTGGAGCGAACAACGGAATCACCAGCAGCCTCACGATGCCGGCGGGGTCCTTAGTTGCTTCGACTATCCTGCTTGGCGAAAAAACCGGTACGGGCACTCCTGTTCTTACTACGAACTTCAACCAAGGCGGCGGCACAGTAAAGGTCTCCACTCTCACCTTCGGAAAAGATGCGGCTGGCGGTGCTACCCCAGACTTTCGCTCGAGTTATAACTTGTCTGGTGGAACACTAAGCGCCGCGACGATCGAAGCCGGCACCGGCGCGTTCGCCACGACCTCCGTCCGCCGCATAGGCTGGACCGGTGGCACCATCGCCAACTACGATGCTTCGACAAGTCTGTCGATTAATGGCGTCTCAGGCGCTGGCGGCTCAATCATTCTTGCCGCCTCCACCGCCACGACCAAGGCCTTCGACGTAAGCGTCAATCGCACGATCACCCTCGGGGCTAATACCGCGCTAACTGCGGGGAACAGCACTGTCGTGGTCAGCAAGACCGGCGCGGGAACGCTCATTTTGGCCGGCGACTCCTCCGCCTTCGGTGGCACGCTTCAGCATGATGCCGGGGCCATTGAGATCGGCGCGCTTGACACGATTTCCACCCTCACTGCCTCTGGCTTTCTCTGGAATGCCGGCACACTCAACTTCGATTTGAACGGGGCTGCCAGTTCGGATTTGTTGGCACTCTCCGGGGTTTTTGCCAAAGGATCCGGCAGCAGCTTTACCTTTGACTTGGGAGGCGGCGGCGTGGCGGGAGGCAGTTACACTCTTGCGACATTTGCCTCCTCGACGGGATTTGCGGCGCCGGACTTCTTGGCAACCAATCTGGATGCTGGTCTCTCCGGTAACTTTGTTCTGAATTCCGGAAGTCTTGTCCTGAATGTGGTCCCTGAACCCTCGACCACCTTGCTGATCTTCGCAGCTCTCGGCTTCGTTGGTCTGCTCAGAAACCGCCGGCGTGCCTGATTCCCAACACGCAAGAAAAGTTTATCATTTTTAGGGGTAAGGCCGGTGAAAGGCGCAGGGGGCTCTTTCACCGGCCTTCATTCTCTCGAGAGGCAATTTGCTGACGCGGAAGAGTTCGTCACGTCATGCAGTGAGTTTAGCTGAATCAAGGCCGGCATGAATACAGATTTGAGCCAGTGTCGGTGGGAGTTGACGGGATGGCGTCCACTAGTCTGGAAATACGCGAGATCGCTGGAAACAACCTTCTGGCTTGAGCCGGAGATTGGACCGCTGCAGGCTCGGTTGCCGGGCTCTGTGCAACAGAACTTGCTCGATGCGGGGCTGCTTCCGGATTGGCACGATGGGTTGAACGCCCGTGCTGTCGAGTGGGTCGAGCACCGACATTGGATGTTTGAGGCCGAGCTGCCCGAAATGGAGGCCGCACCGACCTTTGTGGCTGAATCCTTGGACTATTCAGGATGGATTTTGGTGAACCGTCGCGTGGCTGGATTATTCCGCGGTCCGCATCAGCCCGTGGAAATAGATCTGGATACGGCATGGGGAACTGGTCAGGGTCCCCGGCGCCTTGCCATTGTCTTCGCCATTCCGCCGGAATTGCACGGACAGGTTGGCTACACCTCCGAGACGCGGGAGTTGCGTCCACGTTACACTTACGGCTGGGATTGGTGTCCCCGATTGGTCGCATCGGGCGCCCGGGGGACCCTCTCACTCATTTCTTCCAAAGAGAATGCGATTCGTCTGATCGCGATGCGTACCGAGCTGGAAGCGGATTTCTGCACGGGTCACGTCATGGTGCGTCTGCAGTTGCCGGAGCCACTTCATGTGGAGATTTCAGCAGGCGGTAAAAGCACGGTTTTGGAAGGAGCCACCGGGAGTCAGGAAATTGCGCTCAGCTTTCCCAGTCCCTCTCTGTGGTGGCCTAACGGTCAGGGAAACCAGACCCTTTATGAGGTCAAGATCGTTGTGCGAGGCAAGGGCGGCGAAATTCTTCGCAAGTGGACGCGGCAGGTGGGTTTCAAACATGTTGAGTGGAGGCCGTGTGAAGGGGCACCTAAGGAGGCCACACCCTGGATCTGCGTCATCAATGGGCGTCCGATTTTCCTTCAGGGAGTCAACTGGACCCCCGCACGGCTGGCCGACATGGACACAACCCGCGGGGAAATGGAGAGGCTGGTTGGGCTCTACCGGGAAATGGGTTGCAATATCCTGCGCGTCTGGGGTGGTGCCTCACTGGAGTCCGAGGAATTCTATGCAGCGTGCGACCGGGCAGGGCTGCTGGTCTGGCAGGAATTTCCGCTATCGTCCTCCGGCCTCGACAATGTGCCACCGCGTGATCTGGAGGTGATCGGTGAGCTGGGCGACGTGGCGCGGCATTTCATACGGGCCCGGCAGCACCATGCTTCTCTGCTTATATGGTGCGGCGGCAACGAACTGCAGGAAGGCTATGAGAACGAAGACAGGTCGCAGCGGCATCCGTGCAATGAGGAGAATTCTTGTCTCAAAGCCTTTGCCGAGATCGTGGCATCCGAAGATCCGGGTCGGAGGTATCTGCCAACGTCACCGTCCGGCCCGGTTTTTCTTGCGCACCGGGAAAATTTCGGTAAGGGCCTGCACCACCACGTGCACGGGCCATGGGGACTAGGCGATTTTCGAGACTTGGACGACTGGCGGGATTACTGGGAAAACGACGACGCCTTGTTCCGCAGTGAGGTTGGCGTTCCGGGCATGGCAGATGAGGACGTCCTGCACCGTCACGCCGACGGCCACCCGCTCTGGCCTCTGACGTCGCCCCTCTGGCGCCACACTGCCAATTGGTGGACCCAGGAGCAGCGGCTGGGGGAGCTTGTTGACGGTCTGTCGCCATCTGCGGCACTGCTTGCCTGCATCGACCACACACAACGCGAACAAGCCGAGGGTCTGGCCATCGCAGCAAAAGCGTGCAAAGACCGTTTTCCGCGTTGCGGGGGGTTCATCGTTTGGATGGGACACGATTGTTTTCCCTGCCCGGCAAACACGTCTTTGATTGATTTTACGAGGAATCCCAAACCTGCCTGGCATACCGTGCAGTCGGTCTTTCTGGCAACAAACCATGACCGGGAAGTGTTGGATAAAGTGACGGACGGCTTTCCAGCCCGCGGCGAAGGGGCAGAGTGACGGAATGGCCAAACGTTTTCCAATTTTTTCAGCCTTGCTTGTGGTGGCACTGAGCGGTTGCCCTGCCCCCAGAAAAACTTCTGAATTGCCAAAGGTCATCACGATCGACGGCGCGGCGGTCGCCTCGGTGCGGGAGCGCGCCCGCGCAGGCGATGACGCTCTTCAACCCGCCTTGGCCGCCTTGCGTAAAAGGTCGGACAAGGCCCTAGCGGACCCCCTCGCAGAAATCGCAAGCAAGCCGAAGGAGTTTTGGGCGCTTTCTGGCGATCCGAAGGACTACATCAGTGTCTCAAAATTTGCCTGGCCCGACCCGGCCAACCCCGGCAAGTGGGTGATGATTGATGGCAAGCCAAACACCGGGGCGATGGCGAATTTTGACGGCCCCAAGATTACGGCGATGGCCAACCGGGTTACTGCCCTGGCGCAAGGATATTACTTTCTTGGTGAGAAGAAATACGCCCGGGCAGCAGCCGAGCAGCTGAGGACATGGTTCCTCGATCCGGCGACCGCAATGAACCCCAACATGAACTTCGCCCAAGCGATCAAGCCGGACCAAAATGGCCAGCCGTGGGGGATCATCGACGCCAACCGTTTTCCAGAAATTCTGAACAGTGTGGGGTTGATTGCAGATTCGGGGGAGTGGACGTCGTCCGACGAGGCCGCCTTGAAAAAATGGTTCACAGCATTCAACCGCTGGCTCACCGAAAACCCACTGGGAAAAAAGGAGCGGGCGGCCAAGAACAACCATGGAACATTTTACGATCTCATTCTTGCCAGCGGTGCAGCTTACGTGGGTGACGAAGCGACCCTGCGCGCGGTACTGGAGGCTGTCGGTCCGGTGCGACTCGATGGGCAGATCGCCGCAGACGGGAGCACTCCCGAGGAGATGCGGCGGGCGGAGTCCGCGATGTATACGCTGTGGAATCTGAGCGGACTCACCGACCTTGCCGCGCTCGGCGCAAAATATGGCATCGATATCTGGAACCACCCATGCGCAAAGACCCCGAAACTCAAACAAGCCGGCGATTTCCTTCTTCCCTACGCAACCGGTGAGCTTCAGTGGACATTCGGAAAGCAGCAAATGAACCGGAAGGCGCCTATGGGATTTTTCCGGCGGATCGCCCAAGTCTATGATGACCCGCAATTCAATGAGGCAGTGGCTTCGATGGCCGCGGCAGTGAACCCGGACGATTTGGCCGCAGAGGGATCCAATCTGCTGTATCCCTGGCCGGCGGGGAGGGAGCCATGGAGGAAGTGAGTAATCCTGACGCTGTTCCCGAACCTCATGAGGCCTCTCCTTCGTCTTTGCGCGAGTATGCTCGTGCTCGGAACTTGCGCTCTCCCGGGTTGCAAGCGGCCCGACGGAGGTCGCACTGAGATTCTCTATTCGTTCTGGGGCTCGACCGAGCAAATGGCGGTGGAGCGTCGGTTGATTGATGCGTTTGAGAAGGCGAACCCGGACATTCGCGTGCGAACCCTCCCGATTGGTGCCCGGTATCTTCAAAAGGTCCAGGCCATGATGATCGGTAACGTTGCGCCCGACGTGCTCATGGTGGAAATGACATTTTACGACGAGTGGGCATCCCGGGGTGTGCTTGCCGATTTGACTTCTCTGGCCAAACAAATCGCTGGGGAAGATCCTTTCATGGCCGTGCCGGAACGGGCCTTCTCCCGGGAGGGACGCTTTTTCGCTATTCCCGTGAATGTTCACGGTCAGGTGCTTTTCGTTAATCTCGATGCTCTGCATGCCGCAGGCATCGGAATCCCCGAAGGTGGCTGGTCATGGGCTGAATTGCTTGAGCTCGGGCCCAAACTCAGCCGTAGGGCGGGTAATCCGGATGCACCGACGGACTATTTGATGCTGCAACCGCCCGCGGAGATCTTCCTTTTTGCCTACGGAGCATCGCTTTTCGACGATGCGTATCATCCCACGAAAGTCACGTCCGACTCAGCGGAAACCCGGGCGGCATTTGAGATAATACGGAAATTCTTCGTAAGCGGCTACGTGGTGCCTCCCGACGTTGCCGATGCTCAGGGAACCTACCAACTGTTCCGGGACGGGCGGCTCGCCTTTTTTGTCAGCGGTCGATGGATGACCCCAGAGCTTGCAGGACGAACGGATTTCGAGTGGGACGTTCTGCAAATTCCGGCGGGGCCAGCAGGACTGGTAACATCCCACGGCGGCACCGGGCTGGCGGTCTGGTCGGGATCCACTCAGCCCGACGCGGCACGGCGATTCATTGAATTCTATGCCTCTCCCGAGGGGGTGGAAATCGTTACGGGTGGCGTGGGTGGTCGCTATGTTCCCGTGGGCAGGAATGCCGCCTTTTCGGATGTTTTCCTGTCGCTGCGTCCGCCTAAATCGATACGCCGGTTTCCCGAGACGATGCGGGATGGTGCGGCACAAGTTTATCTCTATGCGCGCGGCCAGTCGTTGGTGACCCGCATCGTCACGAACCGCGTCTCACAAGCTCTCAATATGATGGATGTCCCCACCGACCAAATCGTGAAGGGATTGACCGACGACTTGCAGCGGTTGCTGGATCGGCGAGCCCCATCGACCATGGAAAGCGCGGAATCCAACGAATTCCAACAGTGAAAAAACTCGTCGGTCAACGCCAGGAAACCATCGCGGCAATCTGCTTTCTTCTGCCCAACCTGATCGGCTTCCTCTTGTTCACCTTCTGGCCGGTTATCGCCGCCTTTCTGCTCAGCTTCTGCGAATGGGATCTGCTCACGCCCCCGAAATGGGTAGGTCTGAATAACTTCCGGGAGTTGCTGGGCGTATATCGATCCGTTGACGGCTGGCGCCCGAACGATCCCGACTTTTGGAAGTTTTTGTGGAACACAATTTTCCTGATGTTCGGTTTGCCGGTTACCATGGCTGTATCCCTTGGCCTTGCCATCGTGTTGAACAAGAAAATCCGATTTACCTACGCCTATCGACTCCTGTTTTTTCTGCCGAGCATTCTTACCGGGGTAGCAATCTTCTACTTGTGGCGTTGGATCTACAACCCGGACTACGGCCTTTTCAACGCGGCGCTCGCGTTGATCGGAATCGATGGCCCTGCATGGCTTAGCGATGTTTACTGGGCAAAGCCGGCACTCATTGTCATGGGCTTGTGGCTCCACGCAGGCGGAACCGGAATGCTCCTCTATCTCGCTGCTTTGCAGGGCGTTCCGAACGATCTTTATGAGGCCGCGGAAATCGACGGGGCGGGCCACTGGGATCAGTTCCGGGTCATCACCTGGCCGGGCGTCATGCCGGTGACGTTTTTTATCATGGTCATGGGTGTGATTGGAGGCCTCCAGGGGGGATTTGAAATGGCTTACATTATGACTCAGGGTGGGCCATACGGCGCAACGACGACCATTGGATACTACATTTATACGATGGCCTATGAAGACTTCCGAATGGGCTATGCGGCAGCGATCGCATGGGTGCTCTTTGTCTTTATTTTCGCTGTCACCGTTCTGAATTGGCGGCTCGGCGGAAAGAACATCACCGCATGAGATACCGCCAACCCTCCAAGCTCTGGCACCTGTTCCTCGTTGTGGCGGGGCTCACCATGCTCGCCCCGCTCGCATTCATGTTTTCCACCGCATTGTCAACCCCTGCGGGTGCGATGCGGGCTACCGAAAATATTTTTGAGATGCTTGTCCCGCGGGAGTGGGAGTGGAAAAACTTTGCCGAGGTCTGGGAGGTGGTTCCTTTCTTGCGCTATTACTTCAACAGTCTTGCGATCGCAGTGATTGTGACTGTTGGCCAGGTCTTCACCAGTGCGTGCGCCGCTTATGCGTTTTCGCGCCTTCAGTGGCCGTGCCGCGACAAGCTTTTTCTCTGTTATCTCGCGACCACGATGGTGCCGGGCTCCGTCACGATGCTGCCCAATTTCATTGCTATGAAAATGGCGCCCGAGTTATTGACCGGAATTTTCCCCGGAATTGACTGATGGCCATGCGGTATCTTGGAACCGGAGCGGATGCCCCGCTGATTGGACGGCTGATCGGGTTGGACTCCTACTTTGCGCTCATTATTCCCGCGATGTTTTCTGCCTACGGCACCTTTCTCCTCCGCCAATTCATGCTTTCGATTCCGCGTGAACTGGAGGAAGCCGCTCACATCGACGGCTGTGGATATTGGAGGATCTTCCACGTCATCATTCTGCCTCTCTCGCTCCCCGGCCTCGCGACCCTGACTACCTTCACTTTCATGGGAGCATGGGGCAGCCTCCTCTGGCCGCTGGTCATGACCAACATGGACGAGATGCGCACGCTTCCACTCGGGCTCCAGGCGTTCCAGGGTCAATACGGCACGGAGTGGCACCTTATGATGGCTGCAGCCCTTCTCATGCTGTTGCCTGTGGTGGTCACATTTCTCATCGGGCAGCGGTTCTTTATCAGCGGCCTCACCGTTGGTGCCGTGAAAGGGTAGGCGGAACCTCCGAGAACAGTGAGATGAAGGTCAAGAAGCATCCATTCGCGTTGTCCATTGCAGATGGGTTCATTGAAACCGGTTCCGCCTTGTGCCCGGCTTTACGAAATAGTCATCGGGGACTTGATGGTTTTCCCCCAGCTGAGTGACACTGTCCTCATGCAACTCGACTATCAGCTCACCCGCTACGCAAAAAACCCCATCCTTTCCCCCCTTCCCGGGTCGGACTGGCAATCGGAGGTGACGACCAACCCGGCCGCTTGGTTTGACGAAGATGCGCAGGAGGTGATCATGCTTTACCGTGCTGCTGGCCATGACGACGCCCACACGGTCCATTTGGGAGTGGCAACGAGCCCCGATGGATTTCACTTTGAGCGCTCCAGCAATCATCCCGTTCTTTCACCCATCCCGTTTACCCCGGACGGCGGGTGTGTGGAGGATCCCCGCATCATCAAAATCGGAGACTGGTATTATGTGACTGTGGCAACACGCCCGTTTTCTCCCGGAAAGTATTGGCTTAATGACGGGAACGCCGCCAACGTGCGCCCGGATTGTCCTGATCACTTTCCCGTCGCGCTGCGCAAGAACCTTACCTCAACGCAGCTCTTCTTAACCAAGAATTTCAAGGATTGGATCCGCGCCGGACGCCTGACCAATCCAGAATTGGATGACCGAGACGTGATCATTTTTCCGGAAAAAGTCAACAATAAGTGGGTGACGATCCACAGGCCCATGCAATGGCACGGGGAGGGCTTTCCCAATCGCTGGCCGGCGATCTGGATCGCGCAGAGCGATGATGTTCTGGCGTGGAAAGACATGAAGCTCCTTGCAAAAGGCGTTGAGCCTTGGGAGGAAAAGATCGGAGCCAACAACCCGCCACTTAAAACCGAACAGGGATGGTTGCAGATTTACCATGGCGTGGGAGCCGACAAGCAATACCGCCTGGGTGCCCTGTTGCTGGATCTCGACGACCCTACCAAGGTTACCCACCGCACCAAAAACCCTTTTTACCAACCGGAAGCCGACTACGAGACACAGGGAATTTATAAGGGCGTTTGTTTCCCCTGCGGGCATGTTGTGATTGACGGCACTTATTTCCTCTACTACGGCGGCGGCGACGTGCATTGCTGCGTGGCCACGACGCCGCTGAAAGACCTGCTTGACCATCTGCTCTCCCAACCGGTGTAGGCACTCGCGGCTGGACGGAAAAATCAGACCGAGAGACTGGTTTCACCGCCGCTCTGCCAGTAGGTGGATGAGCATTGTGGTAAACAGTACGTAGAGTCACCATGGACCCAGAGCGGACACGTGAGTCATTGCGTTATGGGTCCGAAACGATTGGAAAGGTTACTTTAAAACCCTCTTAAAATCGACGGCGGCTTTCTGCGTCTCGAATTCTTTTTTGATCTCCTTCAGGGCTTCTGCTGAGCTGGGCTTGGAAATCAAGTTATCCATCTCAAGCGGATCGACTCGGAGGTCAAAGAATTGCGACCAGGCCGGGTGGCCGGGGTATTCGATATACTTCTGGCTCTCTGTGCGTAGGGCCAATACATCAAATGTGCCTTCCACGTAGCCCGAATCCTGGGGCACGGTCGGATAGGCTGGGTCTTCGTAGTTGGTGTAGAGAAATGTCCTCCTCCATGCTGTTTCACCGGGAGCCGAAGCCAGCAGCGGAACCAGACTCCGACCGTATTGCTTCCAGGTCGGCCGCAAGCCGCAGTATTCCAATATCGTTGCGGCAATATCGAGATTCAGCACCATCTCATCGCGAATGGTCCCCTTCTTCACGAGGTTCGGAAAACTCAGGAGAAACGGAATCCGGATGGATTCTTCATATGCAGTTCGCTTGTCACCAAGCCCGTGCTCACCGAGGTAGTAGCCATTGTCGCCGACATAGATGATGAGTGTGTTTTCCCGCAGTTTCAAATCCTCGAGGACATCCAATATCCGGCCGACATTCTCATCCATCCCAGCGATGGTTTGGAAATACGCGAGACGATCCTTGCTTTCCGGCAGCCAGACTTTTCCTGTGCCGGGCTTGCGCCAGGGAGGGTCGTCGCGGCCGCTCGCGGGCTCTTTGAAGCGTGCATCCGAGTGCAGTGTGGCATACCGCTCCGGAGGGGTGCGCTTGTCGTGTGGGGTCTTGAATCCCACCATCATGGCAAACGGCACCCTGCGGTTGCGTTTGATGAAATCCAAGGCGAAGTCCGTCGTGACATCATCCACCCATCCGGTCGTAGGGGTTTCTTTGCCGTTAACCAAAAACGGACAATCAAAATACACTCCCTGTCCGATGAAGGTTGCGGTCTCCTCGAAACCGGGCCGCTCACGTTGCTCTCCCATGTGCCATTTTCCGAAATATCCCGTTTTCCATCCGCTGGCACCCAAAACCGCCGCCCATGTGTCCGTGGATGTGAACGGCAGGGCGTTGTGGATGATGCCGTGCTGATGCGAGTAGAGGCCGGTGAGCATCGTCGCGCGGCTCGGGGAACACAGCGAGTGGACAACAAAGGCATTCCGGAACCGCGCGCCGGAATCCCCAAGCCGGTCCAGCTGCGGGGTTTTGAAAAAAGGGAAGTTGGCGGCCTTCCCAAGTTCCCGCTGCACGGCACCAAGCGCGTCGTGACGATGATCGTCGGAGATCATGAGAATAACGTTGGGACGCTGGCTCTCTTCTGCATTCATCGAGACGGAGCTGATCGCAAGGGCAAGGAAAAGGCGGAAAGTCATGATCGTTTACTATTCTTTTTGATAATCCCGCTGGGAAAAGATGCGCGGGAGTTTATAGTAAAGGGAGGCACTCACTCCTTCTCTCGGAATTGGGCCGTGAACGATTTGCCCCGGGCTCCTTTGACATCGATTTGGAGCCTGATTGACGGATGTGTTTGCAAGACGCTCACTTCGGAATCCTGTGTTTCGAGATCCATCGGGCCAATGGGTGTGAACTCGATTTCGATAGAGCCGGTGTTGCTTTGGGTCGGATCTGCGACTGCGATCTTCAAGCGACCTTCCTTTTGCCGCACAAGGACTGCGGCTTTAGTGTCCGATTTGAGTTTCCCCTCGGGGAGAGGAATGCTCGCGGGATGATCACCCCAGAAGATCACTCCGGTCACGCTGGAGGACCGTTCACGCACGGCACAGAGATCATCGGAGTTTTCAAGAATCGTAATCTCCGGATTCTCCGAGTAAGCTTCCACCTCGGTAGCAGTGCGGTAAGGCAGCAGGACATAAGCATATGTTGCGCCCCCGGGTGCTTTACCATGGAAGGTGGTGACTGTAAGATAAGCTTCTGTCACCGGATTCGCCGATGACCCGTTGCGAAGCGAGGACCAGGCGTCAGTGCGTGATTCCCGGAGAACATCCAAACCAGTGGGCACGGGAAAAAAGTAGCCCGTTCCTGCGTCGGGAGTGACCCCCTCGATGTGCAGCCATCGGGGCCGGCGGGATTTTTTTTCCGGCATCGATCCGGATTGCGAAGAGCCATCTATGGTGAGGAGATTTCCTTCACCAGGTTTGAGCTTGCGGTTTTCGATCACGGTTTCGATGTCCCCGGAACCTGAAATGCCGGACCCGACGCATGCCACCTCGTCATCAAAAACAAACCAGGCTTTTCTGGCTGTCAGGCTCTCATCCGGCTTGAGGACGAAGCCTATTGCTGCATGGAAACGCTCCAGCGTGACACCGCCGGCGAAGGCGTCCCTGTTCGGTTGGTTGCTCTTTGGCTCCGCGCCCCGGGTGACCGTTGTGCCCGGGAGTCGGTGGCTGTCCACCGTGGGCCAGAAATTGCCATCGAACGGTTCGGTATCCTTGAGGATGAGTGAGGTCATTCCATCCGACTGATGCCATCCGCGCCTGTTCTCACCGCCGTCTTCAAAGTTGTGGATCCGGGTCGAGTGGTAAGAAATCCCCAGTGCCCAGTTGCGGCGCAGCACGACCGCCTTGTCCATGACGGAAAAGATCGTCGTGGTCTCCAGTGACGGCAGGGGTTCGGTTTCCGTGTCAGCCATCAGCATTTTCAAGCGCACGAGTTCGCCGAGATCCTGGGGAGGCTTCTGTCGTCCGGCCAGATAAATGCTCTTGGCAATTCGGCGAATGGGCATCGCATCGCTGCCTGCGATTTTGAGCATGGCACGGGCCATCGTCGTGCTGCGGTCGCTGTGGGTCGATCGACCGATCTCCCTGCCGATGGAAAAGTATGGGGTGCGGCCTTGGAAGACCAGTGGCCAAAATCCGTCCTCAATCCATGCACGGGCGAGCCGGCGCTTTGAAGCAGACATCGGAAAGGGCGTTTCGGGGCCAAGCAATGTGAAGGCGTCGGCGATGGCATCGAGGGCATACAGGCCATAGGCACCGGTGTAGGCAAAATAGAGGTGTCCGACATAGGAGCCATCTGGATAAAATCCATCCCCCTGCGAGCTCATCTTGATCAGGGATTCCAAGCCGTCGCGCGCGAACTCCAATGCCGTCGCGTCCTTCTGGAGGATCGCCCGCACGGCAATGATCATACCGGCCCATGCTCCGTTGGCACCCATTCCGCCGCCGGTGGTTTCGAAATCGGGCGTAAAATGCCGGACGGCTTCCATAAAACGGGTGCGTTGTTCCGGGGTGAGAAAATCGTAAAGCATCGTCGTGATGGCCGTCAGTGCCCGTGGTACGCCGATTTCCCAGTCCCACCAATTGCTGTAGGGTTCGGTGCTCGCATTGTAGTGGTGGGCACCAAGCCAATCGCAGGCCTCGATTATGTCGTCGCGCAGGAGCACATTCCCGTAAAGTTCACCACCCTTTCCCCAATAGGCCCTGGACATTGTTTCCAACCTTGCGAAGCATTCTGTGATGTGGCGCGAGTGGCCGTCGCCCGGCAGCGGAATATCCGCAAAGCAACGATCCGTGAACGGACGCGCTTTTTTCAGTTGCTCCCACGAGGCGGCGGCTTTGGCACCCGTCTGCTGAACGATTTGGTGAATCTGCGGATCTGTCGCGTCGTAATCGTGTCCCCCCGTGATGGAATCGAACCAGGTCTTCCGCATCGTATCCAGCGGATCGCCACGCAGGGCTGGGCCTGCTATCAAGACCACCACGACAATCAAAAACCTCATCGTTCGGCGTGCAGAAATCAGTCGGGCGATCTCGCAAGGAGTTCGTCCAGTCGCCGGGCAATGGTTTCCTGGTCGCCGAGGATAATCCAATAACGAAAATCAAACACTGCATCCGGCCCAAACGCGAGCGTTGCCAGGGGGGCGACATGCACGGTCTCCGATGCGTCGGGATCCTCGGTGGAGGAATCTCCCACCACACCGCAGTTCCACGGCGTATCGGCACGTGGACTGTAAATGGCGAAGCCCCGGCCGCGATCATCGAAAAAGGCCATTGCATGGCGCGGAGGGAGAATTCTGCCCCAGCCAGCTGAACCAAGATGCGGCATGGCATAGTCCTCCCACTCTTGATCGCCGATATAGATTTTTGCGTTTCGCATCGAGCGCACCAAATAGATCGCTGGCAGTTCCTGGTGGCGATCCACTGCCGCCCCCCAGTCATCGTCCGCAGCCCGCGTGCAGGTCACCCTGTTCCGCACCGAGACAACTTCAGGCATCCCGGGTTCAAACGACGTCCATTGTTCCATAATGGCCTGAGCGTTTTCATCTGGCATATCCCAGAGTTTGGGAGTCGTGCGGCTGAAAAGCTGACCGTCTTTCTTCTCAAAAATGTCCACTTGGGACGATTCTCCCTGAAAGCTGCCGCCTTGGACAGGGTTCCATGACCAGGGGCTCCATCGGGGCGATTGCCCCTCCTTTTGGCGGTCTCTTTTCTTTCCCGCATAGTAGGACTGTTGCACCAAACGTCCGAGATCATGGATGTTGATGAGGTTATTCCCATCGACGCCGGAAATCCATGAGATGGAGCCCCCGCGCTCCCGTTGAATCGTCACCTTCGCAGATTCTGTTTGGATCGAAAGCGAGGAGGCCATGCCATGGCTGAGAAGGATCGGGAGCAGAGCCGCCCGCGCGATGCAACGTCTCACGAATGGGCTACTCCAGAGGTTTCCTCAAATCGGTGCCCGCCGGAATAGCCTGAACGCTCCAGTCGAACATTAGCGCTAGCCGATAATTACCGTTGACAGGTTTCGCCGGAGCCTTATTGCCAACCATACCCGGACTGATCGTGTTTTTGGAGTCGGCAATGAGTCCAAGATCTGATTGAATGATCGCCCAGGTCCTAGAGGTCATCCCAATATTCTGGCTGAACGCGATGTAGTTCATGCTGTCCTTCAGATTTTGTGGTGACCCACCATCGGTTCCGAAAGGATAAATATTCCCCTGAATCTGGGGGTAACTGGCAGCGCTAATTTCTTTTCTTAATACGAACGTCGCGATGGCCCAGTATTTCTCGACTTCGGCTCCATTCGCCCGCGCGACCGCCAACCAGCCTGGGTCGCGCAGGCAGGGAATGGCCACTTCGTCATTCGGTTTCCCGGTGACGCCAACATAAGGTGCCAGGTGCGCACCCAGACGGGTGCCCGGGTCGTTGTAAGCGCCACTTCCCTTGTGATTAGGGGAGAGCAACCTCACCCAAGTGTGCACCGAGGGCTGGAGGCCGTATGCGTAAGCGGGATTTCCCCCCGTGTTGCCGGAGGCGGGCATCGCGTTGTTGTTGTCCCCCATATAGAGGGCGATGGCCGCTCCTGTCTGCTTGAGGTTGTTTGTCGTCGCCGCAACATTGGCCCGCTTTCGGACCGATCCAATCACCGGAAGGAGAAGCGCAGCCAAAATCACAAGAATGGCGATCACCACAATAAGCTCCACCAAGGTGAACCCGCGATTGGCCGGGGCACCGCGCATCGCGAAGGTTTTTCCTGTAGGGAAGGAGAGGGGGGCGCTCATTGTCGGGATCATAGGAGGAGACGGCGGGTGAATCAATACCCCATCTGCTTTATGGTAAAAGCTCACGGACTCTGATCCCGCGTCCGATCATTGTGGGCGCCGCATCCGGGCACCTCGTTTTACTCTAAAGCGATTCCGAACTTTCGGTGGGGTCGGCATTTGTGAAAGTCTCTACCCGGATGCCTCCCTCCGCTTGATGAGATTGCTCTCCTCCAAGAACCGCCAACTCCGGGATTTTGTTCTGATCGCTGCGCTTCTTTTTGGTGGCTGCGATCGAAAGCCCGAGCCCCTGCCGGCGCCGGCACCAACCCCAGCCGTAACCCCCCATCCCACAATCACCCCGACCCCAACGCCCACTCCGGCCCCCACGCCAGAGCCAACGATTGCCCCTACTCCGGAGCCCGATCCTGTGGCGTGGTTGCTTGAGGAATCGAGCCGCAAGCTGTGGCCGAAAGAAATTACCCTCACAGAGGCGATGGTCTTTCCGCTGGAAATTGATGGGGTTCAGAAGGGCGAGGTGCGCATAGCTGCCCAAATGAGCGGAAAGTTGCTCGATCTGACCCGCGATGGGGATGAGGTCTTTGTCAGTGTGATGCTGGCAGGAGCTGCCCGCAGGGTTTCATCAGAGAAAACCAACTTGAAAGAAGTTGCGGCTCTGGCAAGGGATCAGGCTCGGGCACTGGCCGCTCCTCAGCCTCAGCGAGAGACGGCACCCTCTCCAAGGCCCCCGGCGGCACCGTCTCCGATGGAGGATGAGTCGCTTACGGGGTTTGCCTCACAGTCCGAGGCGTTAAAATTGCCTTTCGGCGTGGGACCGAAAATCAGCGATCGTGCCGCATGGAAGAAGGCCAGGCTCGACCGGGAGCGCATTCTTCAAGATGCGGAAAGAGAAATGGATCGCCCAACGCCCGAGCTCACGGCGGAAGATTATCTTTCCTACAGCAAAACAGGAAGCCGCGAGCCCCACGGGGAGGCCTTTCGAAGAAGACTGGATCGTGTGGGAATCTTCGCCCTGGCAGCCGGACTCACAAATGAATCCCGCTTTGTCGACGCAGCGCAGAAAGAGGCCGAGGCGATCCTGGAGGAACCGACCTGGGTAATCCCTGCGCACGATCCCAAGTTGGAAAACTATCGGGGCGAAAAAATCGATGTTGATCTGGGCGTTGCCATGCGCGGTTACACTCTGGCCACGATGGGATGGTGGCTGGATGAAAAATTGCCGAAGGAATTCACGGCACGTCTCAAAAAAGAGCTCCGCCGCCGTGTCGTCGAGCCATATCTCCGGCGTATCGCCGGGGATGAATCGCTCTGCCAGTGGATCGGCTATGATAACAACTGGGTCTCCGTCTGCCACGCCGGTATCGTGGGCTCGGCGATGTACGCCTCGCCTTCGCGCGGGGACATCAACCGGATTTTGCGCAGCACCCGCAAGCTCATCGGCAATTCCCTGCGGTCCTATACCAAAGACGGTTACTGCACCGAGGGAATCATGTATCACAACTACGGATTCGGGCATTACGTCGATCTCGCCGAGTTGCTTTTTCGGGCCTCAGGGGGTGGCATCAATCTTTACAAAGAGGCGGGGATACCGGAGGCCGCCGCCTTTCCCACCAAATTCGAAGTGTTTTCTCAGGTCTATCCGTCTTTTGGGGATTGTCCCTACGGGAGCACGGCAGTGCGCGGTTTGCAGAAAGTGGTGGCGCACCGACTCGACACACCCGCTTTGCTGACCCCGGCGCTACGCGAAAAAGCGGATACCTACGGACCGGGTCTGATTTACGATGTGATCCTCCCCGCAACCCTGCCCGAACCGCCTGCGATCAAGGGTTCCACGTGGAGTCTGCGGGATGACTTTGTCGATGGCGGTCTGCTTGTCACCCGGCCCGCTAATCCCGGCGATACGGTTCTGGGGGCGGCATTTAAAGCAGGGAATAATGGCGAGGCGCACAATCACAACGACGAGGGCACGTTTGTTATCGTGACAGGAAACAGCGCACCAATCACCGACATCGGATCGGAGATTTACACCGCCTCCACGTTTGGTGAGGACCGTTATAAAAGCCCGGCGAACAATTCCTACGGTCACAGCGTGCCCGTGGTGAACGGGCAGTTGCAAAAAACCGGCAAGGATGCGCAGGCGAAAGTGTTGGAGCGAGATTTCACAAAAACGCTGGATCGTTATCGGGTGGATTTGCGGGGTTGTTATGAGGTCCCGGGATTGAAAAAGCTGGTGCGTGAGTTCCGGCATTATCGCGGAAGCGACGCTCGGGTGGAGATCACCGATGAGGTAGCTTTTAACGGAACGAAGGATTTTTCCACTGCACTCATGACGCTGGGCGACTGGCAGGAGGTCTCGCCGGGAAAACTCCGGTTTGAGGATCGTGGCAACGTGGTCGAGGTGGAAATCACCGCTTCGGTGCCTTTCACGGTTCAGGGCGAGACGCTAGACAGTTTGAATCTTCGCGGCCCGAAAACCCCGGCAAAGCGGGTCGGAATTTATCTTTCCGTTCCCGTCAAGGAGGCGGAAGTCAAGATGGTCATCCGTCCCCAAAAAAACTGACTTGCAGGGCTTAGGCCATGAGCCGAGCCTGCTGACGGCCGACTCGATGCTTGAGTGGCAACCCATTCACAAAGCGTTGCATCTCTTCGATGGCCATTACGCCCATGCGACGGCATTCCGGCCCATAACATCCTGCCAGATGGGGAGTCATAACCACATTGGGAAGCTCAAACAATCGGGAGTCTGGTGACGGGGGTTCGTTTTCCGTAACATCCAATACGGCCGTCAGATCATGGCGAACGGCGAGAAGATCGATGAGTGCCTCTTCATTCACCACCTCACCACGGCTCGTATTGATCAGGGTGGCTCCTGTGCGCATCCTTGCGAGAAGGTCGGCATCGATAAGGTGGCGTGTCTCGGCCAACAGGGGGACATGCAGGCTCACGACGTCGCTTGTCGAAAAAAGCGTCTGCAAATCGCAGGGCGTCACCCCCAGCGCCATAAAGTCGGCGTCGGCGACGTGCGGATCCCATCCCATGACTTCGATTTCAAAGTGTGAGAGTAACTGTGCCACATGGCGCGCGACGCGGCCAAAGGACACAAGACCGACCCGGCTGCCATACAGTCCGGGTATCTCTTCATGCACATAGGCATTTTTCCACGCTCTGCGGGGATCGCGGCTGAACCGCCAGCCGTGTTTCAGGCTGAAGAGAATTTCGCTGAAGCAGAATTCCGCTGTGGTGCGCGAGTTTGCAGCAGCCGCATTGGAAATGATCAGCCCACGATCCCATGCGGCATCCGTCATGAAAGATCGTACCGAGCCCGCCGCATAGAAGACCGCCTTTAGCTTGGATGCCCGTCGAAGAAAGGCCTCGTCTAGCACCGGCATGCCCCAGCCACCCAGAACGATCTCGATCTCCGGCCAGAGGGAGTCTTCAAGGTCCGGGCTGTCGTTCAATAGTTCCACCGTCGCCGCTAGCCGCTCCAATTCCGTCTGCGGATAGACAAGATCAAAGTGCTGGGGCCGCACGATCACAGCCGTCTTGGCACGATGAGGGGATTGCCCGCGAATCACCGAGTTTCTGTTCAGCGAGGGGGAAACGGCGACAGCGCGCTCTGTGAGACTCATCGTCCGGCCCTCCTCTCACTGCCATCTGTCTTCATCGTTCCAAAGATGGGGTTTTGTGCTTGAGCGAGCAAGGCATGATTCACTATATGGTAAAGAACGTATGGCACGATCCCCCGGAAAAAAACTGGTCTCTCAATCCGATATTGCCCGGTTTGCGGGAGTAAGTGCGATGACGGTTTCTCTGGCCATGAGAAACCATGTCAGCATCTCCCTCGCCACTAGGAACCGGATTCAAAAAATCGCCAAGGAAATGGGCTATGTACCGGACCCTATGATTGGGAGATTGATGCAGCAACTGCGGATCGGACGTCATCGCCGGACAAGCATTTCGCTGTGTTCGCTCAGGGAAAGGCCGGAGCGTTCCACGTCGGACTACATCAATCTCGTCAACGAAGGCGCGAGGCGGGCCGCCTTGGATATGGGGTATTTTTTTGAAGAAGTCTTCATCGATGACTACAAAGACAATCCCTCCGCCCTGCGGCGACTGCTTTGGAGCCGTGGCGTCGAGGGATTGGTGCTCTCGCCGATTCATCACCCGGCGGACATCAGCGATCTGGTTGATTGGTCGCGGTTCGTGGTGATCTCTGCCAGTGTCTCGGTCCTCGGTCCCAAGGCCCACCGTGTGATTCCCAACCATTTTGCCAACACGCTCGAACTCGGCAAGAAATTGAATAGTCGGGGGCTTCTCCGTTTGGGATTGGTGATGAGCCGCGACATCGACAAGAGATCCGGCCATCGCTTCGACGCCGCCATCCAGTGGCTGAATCATGAAAACGGAGTTCACGACATGAGCACTCTTCGCTGGGATGACCGCCTGCCCGGGCGCGCCGAGTTGAAAAAATGGATCCACGAGAACCGACCTGACGCGATCATTTCCGAGGCCTCCGCGTATTTGAAAAAATTTCAAAAAATTTCCCCGGAGATCAGATCCCTTCCGCTCGCTGCGACGACGATCCTGGACAAAACGGATTCCTTTCCTGGTATATTGGAAGATCCCAGAGCGGTCGGCGCGGGTGCGGTCGAATTGCTCTCCGCGTTTTTCCACCAAGGCCAGCGCGGACTTCCCGCCCAGCGCCGCACTACAATGATCGAAGGAAAGTATTGGGAACCGGAGGGATACTTCGGCAAAAGCAAAAAGACAAAATCCCGTCAGTCGAAGAGAGCCGCGGCCTGAGTGGCCTCATGGTGCAAATTGCGAACTCTGTGAGATCCGCCAGTTGTAATAGTCCTCGAGATTACCTGCTCCGTTTGTTGCGAAATCCGGAATCGCCTCGTTTTGATCGATATAACGTTCGATTGTGGTGGATCCACGGAATTCTCCAAGCACCGCACCGGTTGTTTCCACCCAGGTGTTGTCGGGTGTGAGAGGGGGCGGGCGAAGCACCTGAACGGTAAAATATACGGTGTAGGTGTTGGATTTCGTTGTGAGCCGGGGGTAAAGGCTTGCATATGGGCGTTCCCGGGTATTGTCACCCACCATTGCAAAGTCATTCCCATACCAACCCGAGCGCGCTTCGGCGTCGCTACTCCACGACGAACCCTCGGGCACTAGGAAAATCTCACAGATTTCGCTCGCGCTTTTGAAGACTTTGCCGGCGGCGAATTTTTCCTCGAACTGCCGCAGCGTCCCATTGGTTTTACTGAGGTTGAGCGGGACACGAGAGGCCGTGGCCATCGCGGCCGCCCCAACCGTTGGCACGTAGCGTTTGTAATCTCTTGCATCGGAGAACTTCACTTTGGCGACCATTTCCGTGGCCAGAACGGATTGCAGCGCGGTGCTTCGCTCAATGTAGGTGAACGGCTGGATTTGATAATTCATGTTTACTTTTCCAGCAGTGGAAAACGGCTCGCTGATTGCGTAGGGTTCAGCCACCGGCATCCAGAAAAGATCCAGTAGAAGATGATCCGGCGGATCATCCGCCGTCGAGTGCGCTGCCGGACCCGGTCGAAACAGGAGGGTGGTCCAGGGTTTTTTCGAAATCACCCCCGTGGGCAGGGAGCCAAACATTACGGCGGATGGCATCATCCGGTTCGGCGAAAAAAGCCCCGAGCCGATGTTGTTCGACGCCGCCCAGAGGTTGGGATCGAAGTAGGGGTTGTTGGCTCCGGTAACTGGTTTTCCCTCATCCGCCTTGTTGACATAGGGTCCGTCCATCACCACCCCAAAGGCATTGTCCCAATCGCCGGAACCGCTGACGCCGTTGATGCCCGGAGGTAAGACCGGCATGTTCGACATCAGAGTGGCGGAGGAGGTGTTCTCCCCTGGAAAGTATCCGGCGTCCTTTACCAGTTTTCCGCCCAAAGTGCCGCCGGCATAGGGGAAGCCGCCGTCGTTCATCAGAGTAAAAGCAAGATTCACGTTGTCGGCCACGGCAGGATGCGCGGCGAAGTCATTCACGCTGGGCCGACTGAGGAGGCGGTAATCGCCCTGCAGGGCCGGAGCCGGGATCACGCTCCAGAGCACATCGCCAGCGAGGAAGGTCCCGAGGGAGTGAGGACGCGCTGCCAGATAGGCCATCTGGGATCTGGCTCCGTCCTTTCCCGAGTTGAGATTGGTGGGTGGTGGCACCGGATTGGGGTTGAGCCCGACGGAGTTAAAAAAGGTTCCGGTCAGCTTCGGCGTGGGCATGGTTTTGTTGAGCAGACTGGCAAGATCGAGGGTGTATTCCGTCGCGGCCCCGTTTGCGTCATTCGCATACAACCTGACTTTGACCGTGTTCGAAGAGGCTAAGGAAAGCGTGCCATCTGAAGGCAGGGAAAGAATATTGCTATAAAACGGGAATGGGCCGTTTGAGGGAGTTGTCAGCGCGGTGCTGGGACCGAGAATCTTGGAGGCGGTGGTGCCATTCAAGAGCAGGCTGCGGAAGCTGAGGGTCCCACCCCAGGAGCGCGCGGAATTGATGTTGGCAACATTGCCGACAGGCCGCACCGTGCCGGTTGCGGGCATCCCCAGCGGGATGGACCCTTCGCTGCTGGAGGTAAGGCTCAAGCCGTTCAAGCCGGTCACTTCGACTACCAGCTTGTTGTCGCTTATCGCGCTCCAGCCTTGCGACGGGTCGAAGAAATTCAGCAAAAGATAGGCCTGCACCGCCACGCGGTTTGCTGCGGGAGTGGTCGCGTTCACCCACTTGCTGGTGTTGGACTGGTCCAAACGCGTGCCGACTTGGGCAGGGTCGAACGGGATGGCAGCGGCTGGTGGAGCGGTTTTTGAGCCCTGACCCAATGGAACCAGCCAGATCGATGCTTCGACGAGAAGGGGAAAGCGACCGAAGCCCATGGTGTTCCACGTGCTATGCCGGGCAGGTGAGACAAAGCCTCCGGAGGCAAATTGTGCTGCGGTGGAAAGCCCGGGGTCTTTCAAATTTGTGGTGCGGATGTAATCGAAAATTTTGGTGAGGATATCCCTGCGGTCCTGCGGATACTTGGCGGCGAAATTTCCGCCGAATCCCGGAATCTGCTGCCCGGTGATGCGGTCGAGGTAATTAAGGAGAACATTATTGCGCGGCTTGGTGATGTCGGCTGTGGCATGCAGCGGTGCCGAACGGGTGAAGTAGTAGGGATTCCGGCTGGCACCCATTGAGGAGGCAAAGGATAGGAGGCGGTCGGTGGCGGTTTGGAAGACGGGGGTCGTATTGTTGCTGACCGGCCAGATGCTTACGCGCGGCTGACCAAAAAGGTTAAGCTCCGGAGAGCGGCTGGTGGCCGTTAGGAAAAACCGCGCACTCTCGATCTGCTCTGTTGAAAGGAATCCCTGCGCACGGCTGGCATCAAACGCCAACTCGCCCACCGAGCTGTAGAGCCGATCCGCCTTGGCCTTGATGGGACCGGGCGGACGTATTTCGGCATCCTCCGAGCCTCCGAACCGGTAACGCGGCGTGAGCTCCAGGAGTTGCTTGCTTGTCAGCGAGGGGAAAACCAATCCCAATGTGGTGGTTGCAGGGTGGCCGGGGTAGCGTTGGAATTCGCCGGAGGCCGGCCCCTTGTCGCCGAAGTTACGGTCCACCATGCTGTTGAATCGCGGGGTGTCCCAGAAGATTCCCTCAGGCAGCTTGGCCGCTTCCGAGCCGCCAGCTGTGTTGATGTTCACTCTGCAGGTATCGTCGTCCGTCCAATACGCGACTCTTCCAATAATGGGATTTCCCTTGGTGGCGCCACTTACGGTGATGGTCGTCCCAGAGGCGGTGGGGGAAACAAATTTCCCGTCTGCAAGGACATAGAGCCAGCGCACGGGCATCGGCGCAGGCTGGCTCGCTGAGGCACCGGGGGCGTTCCGAATTTCAAAACCCGCCGTGGTTTGAATGCTGCCAGGCTTGAGAGGATCATTTGGGTCGAGGATGGGGAAGCGGGTCACGCGTTTTCCTGCGGGATCTGCGATATCAACCGGCTGATTAAGGTCGACCCAGATGGCCGGGCTGGAGGCCCAGTTCGCGGGGGGCATATCTGCGGCAAGATCAGCGACACTGCCGGTCGTGAGTGCGCTCGCGGAATAGAGGCGATAAATCGCTTGAAGGTCACCGTTGGCATTGAAAAGGCGGATCGCGCCCGGTTGGGAGGCCCAGGCCTTGTCGGTCCCCCGCGTGGCCGCATGGTCGATCTGAGCTTGGACGAGATTGATGACCGAATCCGCCAGTTGCTTTGCCGAAACTGCGGTTTTTTCATTCCTAGTGGCTTTCCTCAACGAAACGGTACGCGCAAAAAATGTCACTGCGATGACAGTGATCATGACCAGCATTGCTAAGACAAGGACGAGGGCCACGCCTTTCCGTTGACGTGCGTGTGAGGGGCCGGATTTCATGGGCGATAGAGCATGGTGCGCGCGGTGTCGGGATTGATCTGGATTGTGGCGAAATTGTCAGGTTTGGGTTTGGCCTTCACCTCGCGGGCAACCGTCAAATACAATCCGGCCTTTTCGCCTGCCGCACTTAACGGTTCGACAGTTCCGGATGCGCGGATGCGAAAGGCCCGATAGGGGCCGTTTTGATAGCTGCCGCCGCTGCTGTTCTTGCCCTCCTCCAACGTATCAACCCACGGGGAAAGAGTGGATACGACCTCGATGGTGGTCGGAAACTCGAGCTTCTTACCGGCGGGAGTAGCCGGCTGGCCATTTGCCGGCGGCCACCAGAGTTGGATCGCCGAATACGTTGTCTGGCCGCTCTTCCCCATAATGCGCACTTCGATCGTGCGGTTGCGCACGGCGGCGAGTTGTCTTCCGGTCTCGATCTCCCCTGCGACTAATTGCCCTGCGGATGTCAAATCGTTGCCCTGTACAATCGAGTTGAAGGCGGGAATGGCCAGCCCGGAGAGAACGCCGATGATGGCCACCACAATCAGCAGCTCGATCAATGAAAATCCAGAACGCATGTCAGGGATCCTTGCTGAACTTGGATTCTCTCAGCGTTAGCGGTGAGCTAAGCACGAGGAAATTTATGGAGGGCTTCGCTGTTCTGAGGGTCGCTTCGAGATCGCGAAGATCGTCATCAAACTTCGAGACATCACGGAATTTTCCAGCCAGTGCATCACGGATCACCGCCGGTTCATCGCCTCCTTGTTCCAGCCGGGCCGCTGAGGCTTCATCTATTACCACCATGGTGAGTTGCAGGGACGGTGGGAGTTGGGCCTTCTGGATTGGCGATGTTCCGCGCGAATCGTATTGATAGTCAGTGGTTAGGGCGGTGCCGTTGGGGTCCCGTGTCTTGGGAAGCCTAGGATGGATCACCATGGCGATCACGTTCTCCGCAATCGGCATGGCCGATTTGGGTGCCTCGCGTAGGGCCGAGATCCAATCTGCATTAGGAGTCCTGAACACTTCCAAGTTCTCAGCGCTCTGAAGTCCCTGCATGAGTCGATACCGGTGGCGTGAGGTTGCGATATGGGGTGGCTTCCAGTCGTCGTCCGTGCCGAATTCAATCCAATATCCCACCGCATTAAGTGCTCCCTCGGGCATACTTTTCTGCGACCGACTCAAGGGCGATTGGAAAAAAATCTCCTGGCCGGAACTACCATTCGCCTGAATCTTAAAATGCAAATCTGAGTTGCGCCCATAGGTGCGGGGAACGAAATCTGCCGCATTGTCCGGGGTTCGCCTCTTCTGGTCCTGATCAAAAGAATCATAATAGGTGTTAAGCGTCGCCTGAGAGAGGGTCTGACTGAGGAGGTCGAATCCCACCCGCGCGGCGGAGAACTGGTCGATCCTGGCATTGGCATGGGAAACCGTGGAGAGCATGCCGCCCGTTGCCGACGCCAGCAACACCAGCAGCAGAGAAAGAATCACCATCGCAACCAGAAGCTCCATTATAGTGAAAGCACCTGGCACCGGGCGTTGGGGGAAGGGCTTCATAGCATCGCCTAAGCGCCCGCGGCTTTGCCGGATTGCCTAGCCGCGTGTAAGGTGAACCTCTCACTCTTTTGCGTGGCCGAAGGGGCAAATTCGGGATAGCGGATTCTCACGCTCAAGGCTTGCAGGGTCTCTTCAAAGCCCACAGCCGTCGACGGGGCCTGCGGTAGTGCGGCTTCAAAGGTGACTACGTAGTATCTTTCTTCCGCGCCAGCGCTTGCTCCGATTCGAATTCCCTCCTGATTGAAGTACCACGTCTGCGTTGGCAGCTCTAAGCTCAGATCGGAGAAAGTGGCGCGGTTCACCTCCGCTCTCACCTCCCTGGCAATCGATGTCATCGCAGATTCGTTGGCTGAATCCTGCACGATCTTCAATCCATTGGGCAGGAGCGCCAGCACGCTCATCAATGCAAAGGACACGACCCCGAGCGCGAGGGTTACCTCAACCAAACTGAATCCGCAGACCATGCGGACGGAAGACCTCCGGAAGGGTGGGATGCGATTTGGGGCGGACAACGTGTTCATGGGTTGGGGATACCGTGACTCTGTGATGACAATGTCCATCCACTCCCGCCTTCTGCAATGGTTGAGTTGTTTTATGGTAAAGAGTGTTCGATCCTTGTCGTGATGGGGGACGGTCTCGATAATTGGGACGCATTGATTAGCCGTGGGAGATGCTAAGCATTGACCTTGCAGGCCCTTCGTTGCACTGTCCCGCTCATGTTGATTTCCCTCACTCGCGCGTGCTGCCTTCTGCTTTTTACGATGCTGCTTCCGGTGATGGATGGGCGTGCCAATGAGGCTCCGGAGACGGCAAACCCGGTCGATGCGCGCGGCGAATCCGGACCGTCCAAGCCAGTAGATTTCGACGCGTTCTGGGACAAGCAGTTGGCTAGATTGGAGTCCATTCCCGTTGATGCCCGGGTGATTTCCGGCGACGCGGGCACTCCGAAGATCGTTTATGAGAAGTTCTCTCTCGCCGTCACTGAATCCGGGCGGGTGCAGGGGCAGATGGCTTTCCCGAAAGACGGAAAAACATTCCCGGCACTCGTGATTTTCCAATGGGCCGGGTTCTATGCTTTGCAGAAGGAAACGGTGATCGGTCGCGCCCAGTCGGGCTGGCTGGCGGTCAATGTGATGGCACACGATCTGCCGATTGATGAATCTCCGGATTTTTATCAGAAGATCGAGGCGACGCTCAAAGGATACGGTGACGTCGGATGGGATGAGAGTGAGTTATCGCCCTTTCTCCGCATGTTTCTTGCGACCCGACGGGTTTTGGATTTTGTGAAGGGGCTGCCGAACTGGGACGGACGCGTTCTGGTCGTGCATGGCACTAGTCTGGGAGGAGCGCAGGCCCTGGTGGCAGCCGCTTTGGACCCGGATGTTTCAGCAGTTGTGGCGCATGTACCCGCATTTTGCGATCTGACTGCAACATCCGAGCCCCATCCCTACTGGAGGAAGCGGGCGCGTGAACTGGGTCTCGATGAGGCTGCTGCGGCCACAGCAGCGGCCCGCTTTGACATCGTTAATTTCGCTCCGCGTATCAAAGCTCCGGTCTTTGTGTCCGCCGGGCTCAATGATGCCACCTGCCCAGCAAAGGGAATCGAGACCATGGTCAGTCAGCTGTCCGGCCCAAAGGAGTTGATGTTGCTTCCCGGTGCGAACCACAAAGGTGAAGGCGGAACGCACCAACCGGCTCTGGATCGGATGAAAGTCTGGCTGGCTGCACTTCAAAAATCTCAGCCCGTGCCCTCATCTCACCCGTGATGATGGGAGCGAAAGATTTCCAAAGATACGGTTCAACGGAGCCCATTAGCACCTCGTCCCTTCCATTGGATCTGTTTCGCAGATTTGGCGGAATGACCGGGTTTTCCAACAGAGGGTGTTTAAAAAAAGGCATAGTACAGTTTTTTAGAAAAAACCTCCCGCATCAATCGCAAAAGTAAAGAGTATTACCTCAACGTGGGTGAACCAAGAATGATGTTGAGACGTTGGCTGATGAAATAGCTCCGTTTTGTACTGCTAAGTCGAACACCCTTGGGTATGCGATCACGAAGTATTCGCCGTTCGGCGCATCAATCGAGACGGGCCGCCGCGACATCTTGAGGGCTGCGCACACGTTTCCAACCGCTTTTTCCACTCTAGAAAGTTAGTAGCCTCTTAGTGTCGATAGATAGCTGAATAAAGTCCGCCTCACTTGGCAGGTCTTTTCCGCCCCTGCGTTAACACAGGGACTGGCGCATGGCTTTGTGCCATCGATGGCCGTGGTGGATTCCTGTTAGGTATCCCTTTTGCATCTTTGAGCTACGCTATCGGGGCCTGCCTGCAGCCGCGGCCAATCCCGATACGAGGGCCATGTCGGTCTCCGCATCGAAAAGCCCGTGGAGAGCCTCTTTGTGCCCGAATGCTGTGTGCGGGCTGACCGTCTTGAAGGCCTCGGTGAGGGCGTTCCTGAGGCTGAAGGCATTACGGGGGCTGGAACGCCTTATTCGCGGCTTGGCTTCATTCGCTAAGCACCTTGCTGGCGGATACTTCGCCGATTCCGTCTCTCGTTTGTTTACCCGCGCCGCCTTCAAATCGAGAACCGCCACCGCTTCCATCACGAAACGGACCATGTGATCAGCCGGTAGCCATTCTCTCAAAGCCGGCGGTAACCGCATCGGGGTGTCGTGGTTGATTATCACAAACCTCGCTACCATCCACGCACCCTTACAAAAGCTATCCCCTTATCCTTCGATTCAAGTCCGATAGGCTGCTATCATTTTGTCAGCCTACGGAGTGTATCAGAATCGGCAGTCAGGTTCGCAGGATCGTCATTTTGCACAAACTCCAGGAGCAAAGCGGGCGATTTTCTGAGCGTTTGCAGTTCTCTGATATACATCGCCCAGCGGTCCAGTCCTTCCGAAAGGGGATGCCGGCTTGCAGCATCTGGCCACCAGTGGAAAACATGGAGATGCTGGAGCCACGGTATTACGGCACGGAGGCTTTTCAGGCACTCATCCGCCGGTGCGCCGTTTGGTGGTTGCCAGAGCGTTTTAATGAATGGATGCTGCGTCGCTGAGAGGAGTTCCAGAGCAGAATTAGTCGTATCAGTCAGCGTGTCTTGATGAAACTCATAGGCGATCGCGATGCCCTTGTCTCCCGAAAGATCCGCGCAGCGTAGGGCGTCCTGGGCGATCACTGCCCGTTGTGATAGATCCGACTCCGCCGAGCCAGCACAGCCAGCCCACACTCTAATGGCCGGCGCCCCAAGTACAACTGCCGTTTCGAGAACATCAGAAAAAGCCTGTCGGTCTTCGGAGCCAAGTCGATAATATGACCCGTAGGCTGCAATTGATAACCCTGCGGAATAACTCAGGGTGGCAACAGCTTCCGCAGTCCTTAAATCCCTTGGCGGCACATGAACGTCGCCGCCCCACTCGATCGTGCGCAGACCATTCTTAACGCAAAGATCGACGATTTCGCTCGGAGAGAGTTTGCGGAAGCTGACTGAAACAAGGCCCGGTGTCATAGCAGTTATGCCATGCCGGCAAGCATTTCGCGCGTTACACGGTGCTGAAGCGGCAAGCCGGTTATGTACCTTTGTAGCTCTGCCACCATCCGTTGCCCCATCCGTGTGCATTCACGCTGAATGCTGCCGGCGATATGGGGAGTGAGGATGACATTCGGTAGGAAGCGGAGAGGAGAACTCGCGGCTGGAGGCTCTGGATGGGTCACATCTAGAACCACGGATATATCCGGCCTATGCCGAAGCACCTCGATCATTTCGTCCTCAGCAATGATCGCTCCCCTTGATGTATTTATCAACGTTGCCCCTTCCTTCATCGATGCGATCAGGGAGCCCGTGATTAAACGTTCCGTTTCGCGAATCCACGGCGCATGTAGGCTCACCACCTCACTCCGGCTGAAGAGGTCCGCCAAAGAGACCAATTCGACCCCGAGCTCCGCCGCATCTTCAGGATTAGCAAAAGGATCGTAGGCCAGAATCGAAACATCAAAGGGTCTCAGGAGCCGGGCGGTAGCGCGTCCAACAGCCCCCAGCGAGACCAGACCAACCTCCGACCGATAGGCGCCCGGAACCCTCATTCCCGCAAAATCAGGGTCAGGTGACCTCATCCCGTGCGCGAAGTGCCAGAAGCGTTTGAGGCTCAGAAGAATGACCCCGAGCGAATATTCCGAAACTGGCACCCCGTTTGCTTCCCATGCGCTGCAGATTGTGATTCCCCGGTCCCATGCAGCCTCAGTTACAAAGCTTTTCACGGTGCCCGCAGCATAGAAAACCGCCTTCAGCTCCGGTGCGGCTTCGAGAAAATCGGGTGTGAGCGCTGGCATTCCCCATGTAGATAAAATTGTATCGGCCTCGTGAAGTCTTTCAGACGCCTGCAGCCAGCAATCTGGATCGACCACCGGAAACAACAGGTCTGCCGTCTTTCCGATCGCTGCAAGAACCTCCTGAGGAAAAACCTGATCCTGCAGCCTAGGTGGGCAAACAACAACGACTCGCATATCCATGGACAGACGATACTTATCGTTTTTGAGAGAGGTTTCTATTGTTTTTTTGTTCCGTTGTATTCGCCTCATCTAGTCTCCTGTCAGATAAGTAATTGATATAACTAATGGGGCGGGTATGGTGGC